>JAQVTI010000013.1 GCA_028700115.1 Candidatus Iainarchaeum sp.
GCCTCAGAGTTAGGCCCGCTCTTTACCAGCGCTTAGACCAGTTGAACCTGGCGTTCACGTACTAGCAGTGAGCAGAAGTCAGTGACTATACACACCGTTTCCGGCTAGCAGTCACCTGTGTTTTTGTTAAACAGTCGGACCATCTTTGTAACTAAGACTTACAGTTTACTCAACCGTAAGCACCCCTTCTACCTAAGATACAGGGCTAATGTTGCCGAATTCCCTTAACTTTATTCTCTTATTACGCCTAGGCCTATTCAGCCAGGGACACCTTTTCCAGTTCTTGGTACGAACAATAATACACTGCATAGTTTTCTTTTCATGGATTCTTGGCCTCGATGAAAGATTTCTCCCATTCATGTCTTTAATCTTTTTCTCACCATTACAATTCTCCAAAGATCTATAACATTTAGATGCGCAGACAAGCGCACATCACCCTGCCAAAAATGTCAAAAACTATACTTGCGTTGCCACACGTGCATTATCGGTACAGGAATATGAACCTGTTTCCCTTTCGTTTTTTTCGAATTACGAAAAAACTTAGGATCGACTTACCCTTAGCTAAAGATTAGTGCTAAGGAACCCTTGCCCTTTCGGCGGAAATGATTCTCACATTTCTTTGATGTTACTATCGCGAAGATCCATATCTTTGACAGATCCAGTAGACGTTACCGCCTACCTTCTGCTCTATCAAAGCACCTATCTACCAGATCACAAATGTCTTGTGCTCTACGATATCGGTGGTATACTTAGCCCCGTTAATTTTCAGGGCAATCTTCCTAGATTGGTGAGCTATTACGCACTCTTTAAAGGGTGGCTGCTTCTAAGCCAACCTCCCAATTGTCTTAGGAAAATTACTCCTTTCAAGTTTACACTTAGTATACACTTAAGGACCTTAATCGTAGTGTGGGTTTTTCCCCTTTTGGAACCGAGGCTTACCCCCGACCCCCTACTCTGAACTTCTAGGATAATAATAGATTCGGAGTTTGACAAAGAAGGCGAGAATTTCTTCCCGGTACTTCCTAATCAGTATCTCTACCCCATTATTAATCTCCATTCAGGCTAACCTCAGAGTTATTTCGATAGGAGCCCGCTATCACCAGGTTAGATTACCTTATCAGTCCTACTCCCAAGTCAGACGAGCAGTTAGACTAGCACCGCTTCAGGCCTCCACCAACCAGTTGGTTGGCTTCACCTTGCTCAGGAGTTTATCACCTGGTTTCGGGTCTAGTTTATGTGACTAAAGGCACAGTTAACACCTCTGTCCTGAAAATTCTGCGACAAATCGGTTTCCCTACGACACAGTAACTTAATTACCTTGTCTTGCCACATAAACTAATTCCTTCGCCCGTGCTTCGTGACGGACGACATGACTCTGATCAGACAATCGACGTTCTAGCAGTTACCCACTATCCCTTATTGATCGTCTTCATTCCTTTCAAGCCATGCCCGAACTGTAGCTAATTAGTTTCAAGTGCTTTTAACCCCCCGTTAAGGGTGCTTTTCAACATTCCTTCACAGTACTCGTTCGCTATCGGTCTTGTAGAATATTTAGAATTAGCAGTAAATGCCTGCCATATTTTTACGCGATATCCAACGCGCAATACTCTTGGATTCCAAAAATTTTCTCAAATATTACATATCTACAGGACTATCACCCTCTATGGTAAATCTTTCCAGATTGCTTCGATTTAAATATTTAAGAAATAAATGGACCACACCACATGTCTCACATATTACTATATGAGATTCGGTTTGTTCTTTTTTGTTTTCGGTCGACCCTACTAACAAAATCACTATTGTTTTCTTTTCCACCAGGTACTCAGATGCTTCATTTCCCTGGGTTCCCCTTCATTCTAAAAGAATGAATAATTCAGAAATCTTGGGATCAAAGGTTGCATGCACCTACCCCAAGCTTATCGCAGCTTGCCACGTCCTTCATCGGTCTACAAGCCAAGTTATCCACTAATTAGCTTTACAGAAATTTAAGAATCAAATTTAAGCTTAATAAACTTACTTTGACAAATAAAGTTGGTTTTCTACTTTTCTCATCCCGTAAATATAAAATATTTCGTCTCTAAAAAACTAGAAACAAAACGGTCAAACCTATTTCAAAAAAACTTGTAATAGGTAATATAACTTATAGAAGAGGTAAGTTTATAAAAGGATAGGTCGACCTCCTAAGAGATTTAAAAAAATAAATAAAAATAAGTTATTTAAAGTAATTTAAATAAAAATAAAACTTCAAAATACCTTTAAAACAAAAATAAGCAAATATTTGAGGTTTATTCTAAACCCATTATTTTAAAATGCCAGGGAATTTTTTATTAAAAAAATAAGATTTTAGAAAAAATTAATTTAATAAAAAATCATAAATTTATTTAGAAGAAATTAATTCACATTTTTCAGAAACTTCAACAATATGTTTAATTTCCCCATTTTTATAAGAATAACATTGATTAATAGGATTATTATCCAAAATATCAATTTTTGGAGAATGAGTTATATCACAAGCCCAATTTGAAACAATTTCTTCAGATAAACAAGGTCCATCTATTAAAGAAATATTTTTTGATTTTTCTATTTTACATAAACTAATACATTCATTAATTGCATCTTGTTCTAATTTTAAAGAATTATCATCATTTCTAAAAATAATATTTAAAATGCCAGCTAAAACAATTAATAAAAATACAATTAAATAAATATAAAATGATATTTTTGCAGGTTTTTTAAAAAAAAATATATTTTTCAAAATAAATCACATTTTTTAAATGTATATATAGTTATATTATATCTATAAGCTATATTTAATTCTTTTTATTTAATAAAAATAAAATAAATATTAAAAATTTGTGAAAAAATATGTTAATTGGAATTGTTGGGAAACCAAATGTAGGAAAAACAACTTTTTTTAAAGCAATGACTTTAATGAATGTAGAATCTGCAAATTATCCATTTACTACAATAGATGCAAACAAAGGCATTGGCTTTATAAGAAATAAACCATGTGTATGTAAAGAATTAAATACACAATGTAATCCAAGATATGGATATTGTAAAAACCATATTAGATTTCTACCTGTTGATTTAATTGATGTTGCAGGACTAGTTCCTGGTGCTAGTGAAGGAAGGGGACTTGGAAATAAATTTTTAACAGATTTAAATATGGCTGATGCATTAATACAAGTTATAGATATCTCTGGATCTACTGATCAAGAAGGAAAAAATGTAAAAGCAGGAAGTATAAATCCAGCAGATGAAATTGAATTTTTAGAAAAAGAAATAAATAATTGGCTTTTTGGAATATTTAAAAAAAATTTTACAAAAATAGGAACTAGCCAAAGAGTGAAAAAACAAAAAACATTAACAATTCTAGAAGAATATTTAAAAGGAGCAATTGGTGCTAAAGAAGAAGAAATAGATTTAGTTTTAAAAAAATATAATCTTAAAGACAAAAACTTGATTGATTGGTCAGATGAAGAAATTTTAAATTTCACAAAAAATATAAGAGAACTTTCAAAACCAATTATAATTGCAGCAAATAAAATAGATATGCCTTTTGGAAAAGACAATTTAGAAAAATTAATTAAAAAATATCCTAATAGAATAATAATTCCTTGTTCAGCTGAATCAGAAGTTGCTTTAAAAAATGCAGAAAAAAATAACATTATAGAATATATTCCTGGAGAAGATGATTTTAAAATTTTAAAAGAAGATATTAATGAAATACAAAAAAATGCTTTAAAATTTATTAAAGAAAATATTTTACAAAAATATAATTCAACTGGGATACAACTAATTTTAGACAAAGTAGTTTTTGAAACTCTTGGATACATGCCTATCTATCCAGGAGGCACAAAAGGACTAGGAGATAAAAATGGAAATATTTTACCAGATTGTTTTCTAATGCCCCCAAAGTCAACTGCATTAGATTTTGCTTTTAAACTACATACTGATTTTGGGAAAAATTTCATAAAAGCAATTGATGTTAAAACAAAAATGCTTTTAGGAAAAGATCACAAACTAAAAACAAATGATGTAATAGAAATTGTTTCTGGGAAATAAAATATGATAAAATATAAATACCCTACAAAAATAAATATTAAAGAAGATAATCAATTAAATATAATATATAATAAATATTTTAAAAAAACAAAACAAGAAGCAGATTTAAATTTAAATAAACTAAATTTATTAATAAATAAATTCCCAAAATCAGAAACAATAATATATGATAAAAACCCAATTGGAGAAATTACAATAATCCCAACTAATTTAAAAAATATGAACTTGTTTTTAAAAGAAAAAATAAGTGAACAAGAATTAATAGATAATTCTATAAATAAGGTAAATTTAAAAAATTTTAAATGCATTTATTTATGTTATTTTATAATTTTAAAAAAATATCGTAGAAAAAAAATAATATATAAACAATTAAAAAAAATTGTAAAATATTATATAAAAATAAATCCAAAAATAACACTTTTTGTTTGGCCCTTTTCAGAAGTAGGAGAAAAAATTTCAAAAAAATTATCTAATGAATTAAATTTACCAATAATTATTAAAAAATAACTTATGCAAGGCAAACATTTATATAAGAATCAAAATCTATAGAAAATATTTATATATAAATTATCATAATAATAAATATAGATTCAAAATAAAAGATCCTAATGAAAATAAATATTGAAAATGAAAATCTTAAAAAAATAGAAGACTATCTTAAAAAAAGTAAAAATCAAACAATAAAACAAATATCTACTAATTTGAAATTAAATAGAAATACTTGTGCAAAATATTTAGAAATATTAAATGCAAAAAAAACAATAAGAGTAGAAACAAATAGAAAATTTAAAATATATAATATAAACAAAAATAAAAACATAGATTATTTGACAAACTACATATCTGAAATTATTTTAATTTATGATGAAAATAAAAAAATTGTTTTTACAAATAAAAATTTTACAGACATATTCAATATTGAAAAAAATGTTTTAAATAAAAATGTAAATTCAATATTAAAAATAAATACTAACTATTTTTTAAAAGATATTTTAAAAGAAAAAATAATTAATTATAACTGTAGAATTTATGAAATAAATATATTAGAAGATATAGTTTATAATAATAATGATAACAACACTATGTTAATTTTTAAAGAAAACACCTATAAAAATAATATGAATAATATTATGCAAATATATAAACAAAATGCACCTAATATGAATTGTATTGATTTAATTTTTAAAATATTATATTCTAATGAAAATATTATAAAAATAGATTTAATTGAAAATAATAAAATTATAAAAACAAAAACAAATAAAAAATACCTTGAAAAAACATATACTAAAAAATTTAAAATAAATGCTGAAAAGATAATTAAACTAACTACAATTCAAAGAATTGATGAAAAATACAATTGTATTTTAAATGTTATTTTTGATCAAATAAAAAATAAAATTTAAACTAATTTTTTTAATTCTCTAATATTTTTATCAACAAACAAATTATCTATATCTTGTTTACAAAGTGAAAACTTATTTGATTTAATAATTTTAATAGTTTGATAATTTTTTAAAAGATAATTTTTATTAAAGATTTTTTCTGAATCTATAATAGCATAAGAAAAATATTTTGCAAAATCCGAATGAAGATAAAATGCAAAATCTAAAATTGTAGATTTTTTAGGGATATCTATTTTTTCTCTAGAAGGGGTAAATACAGATATATAATCATTATAATTTTTATCTCTTTTAGAAATATTGTTTTTATTTTTTAAAAAATTTATCAATTTTTTATCTTTTAAATCTATTTTAGAAGATATATGCTTATAATGAAAATGAGCTGCAATCCCAAATTCAGCAGTATTATTCATTTCAATAGTTCTAATCTGTATTTCTATAGGATAATTATTTATTTCAATTCTAATATGAATAGACTGATAACCATTTTCTTTTGGATTTTTAATAAAATCATTAACTTTACTATTTGGGAATTCTTTAAATTTTTTTTTAATTTTATTTAAAACCAAATAACAATATTTTTTAGTATCATAAATTAATCTAATTGCATAAACATCAAAAACCTTATCAATAGATATTTTTCTAGAAAGATATATTTTTTCATAAAAACTACCTACACTTTTATATCTATAAGAATATCTAATTGGTTTTAAATTTTCTTTTTTTAAAAAATCAATAATAATATCTTTAAAAGGCTTTAAATTTTCAATAGGATATTTATCTAACAGATATTTTTTGGTTTCTTCAAATTTATTTTTAGATTTTATATAAATTAATTTATTTAATAATAAATCTTTAAAATTATATAATCCTAATTGATTTGTAAGAGGGATAATACTAAATTCAATAACATCTAAAAATCTTTTTTTAAAATAATTTATTTTAATTTTATCTATAAAATATAAAATAGCTAAACATTCTGCAAAAACAACTAAAACAGCTTCAATTTTAAAAAATGACTTTATAATAATTTCTTTAATTTCATCAAAACTAATATCTTTATTAGAAATCAAATAAATAAAATTAAAAAAATAATAATCTTTACAAATTTTTCTAATATCTTTTGGGAAATAATTTTCTTTTTTAAGACAAATATTATATTGATAAGGATTATAAAGTAAAGCACAAATAATTATATTTTCATCATAATCTGTTAAATATTCTGTAATTTTTAAAACATACCTAAATTGATTTATTCCAAAAATTTTCTTTGAAGAATAAATTTTTTTAGAAATTTTATAGGCTTTATAAATATTAGAAGTATATTCTTGTATAATTTTTAAATATTCTTTTTGATAAATAAACATAAAATCATCTTACAATTTCCAAATTATAATAAAACAACTATTCAATAAGAATACCTATTTTTCCTGGACTAGCACCTTTTGCTTTTATATCTAAAGAATCTTCTGCTTTTAAAATATTAAAAGAAATATTAAATTCTTTTTCTAAAAATGTTTTTGCAGAAACATATAATTCATATTCTTCTTCTTGATTATAACAAATTTCTAAAAGAGAAGGTTGTTTTAAAACTTTTGGAACTATTTTTCCAAGTTCTTTTTTCTTATCAGGATATTTTTGTGATAAAATAGACATAATTTTCCCAATATTTTTAGTTTCTAAAAACAAATCAGATATTAAATTATATACTTCATATTTCCATTTTTCAGAAATATATAAAATAACTTTATTAATTTTTTCTTGATTTGCCATTTTAGAAACATTTCTAATATCTGATATTAAATTTTCAATAGCTTTTTCATTTTCATCAAGTTTTAAATCTATTTTAGAAAGAATTACTTCTGGAAATTTAGATACTGCAACTAAATTTTTATTACCAATAATTTCATTTAATTCTTCAGAAAGATGAGGTGTAAAAAGACCCATTGTAAGAATCCAATTAGTAATTACTTCTAATAAAACTAATTTATTATTTCCTCCTCTTCTAAAATACCAATGTAAATCATTATAAAAATTAAAATAAATTTCATCAGTTGCTTCTTTTAACTCAACATTATTCATAGAACAAATAACTTTTTCAAGCCTTTTATAAAATTTAGATATAATCCAATTATCTAAATTGGAATAATTTTTATTTTCTAAAAAATCTTTATTATCTATAATTTCTATTATAAAATAATATATTTTTTCCAATCTTTGTTTATATTTTTTTAAATCCTCAGGAGGAAAATCAATATTTACAAAAGGAGAAGCAACATTTGCATAAAATAATCTAATTGCATCAACAGAATAATTTTTTGCTTCTTGACCAATACTTCTTGCACCACCTTTAGATTTTGAAATTTTTCCAGATTTATTTATAACCCACCAATTTACAATAATTCCTTTTGGCCAAAATTTTTTTGGTAAAATACCAACATGATTCATTAAAAATACAGGAAAATGAACTGTTAAATGATCTTGCCCACCTAAATTAATATCTAAAGGATACCAATATTCAACATCTTTTTTAATATTATTTAAAATATCTATAGAAATATCTGATTTAATAGAAACGTCTTCTAAATTACCTTTATCTAAAAATATATAATCAAAAAACTCTTCTGTAAGATTGTCTGTTTTTAAAATTCCTTTATTTGTATAAAGTGATACTAAATAAAATATAGGATATAATGTACTATCTGCAATTGGTTCAATTGTATAACTTTTATCAAAAGGAAATTTAGTACCCAACCAATTTCCTTGTCTTGCACATGCTCTATCATCAAACCAATTTAATATATTAGGAATATTTTTTTTATATTGTTCAGGAAGTAAAAGCATTTCTTGAGAATGATTTATTGTTTTTTTAGTTAAATCTTTATCAGAATATTTAATGAACCATTGATCATCAATTTTTTTAATAACAACTTTTTCTCCACATCTACAAATTACTTCTTCAGAAAGATCAAAAAATAAATCTGCAAGATTATTATCTATCAAATCTTTTTTAATATTTTCTTTTGCAATTTCTACTTTTTGCCCAGAATATACCCCACAACTAGAAAGCATAATTCCTGTATGAAATCCTTTTTTATAAACTTCTTTTTTAGCTTTTTCTAATTTATCAATATCTTTTTGAGAAGTTATATTATAATCTTTACATATTTTTAATGCTGGCAAAGTTCCAAAATCTTTAGATTTAATTATTTCTATTGGTTTAATTTTAATAATTTCATCATAAGATAAATTATATCTATCACATAATTCTTTAGAATTTTGTAAATCATAAAGACCAATCCAATCTGCAGGAGCGTCAGAAGGAACTGAAGTTACAATTCCAGTACCTATATTTGGATCACAAAAACTAGATGGAAGAATAATTATTTTTCTATTTACCCCAGGAGCTATAACATATTTCCCAGAAAGTTCTTTTCCAGAAATAGTATCTAAAATATCTATATTTTCTTTTTGATATTTTAATTTTTCTGCAAATTCTTTTGATGCAATCCATATTTCATTATTTATTTTTATATAATAATAATCTAAATCATAATCAATCCATAAATTGGTTTGACCAAAAACAGTTTCTGGTCTAAGAGTTGCAACAACAACAAAGGTATTTTCTTTATCTACAAGTTTCATTTTTAATATAGTATATTCATTTTTTTGAGCATTACCCCCCTTAGAAATATCTGACTCAGAAGGATCTACTGCAACTGGACCACAATTAATACATGCTGTTGCAAAATAAGGTTTTTGTATTAATAAATCTTTTTCTTTTAATTTTTTAAATTGCCATTCAATAAATTTATTATAATCTTTATTTGTAGTTAATGTAAATCTTCTCCAATCTCCAATAAACCCATAAGATTCATAATCTTGAACATATATTTTTGAAAAAAAATCAATAAACCCTTCAGGATTTTTCATAATATTTAAATCAGAATCATTAAACCCCATTGATTTATAATAATTAATTATATTTAAATCATTTCTTAAAATTTTTATAGATTTAGAAACAGCACTATTTCCACTTGCATGACCTCCAGCAGGCATCAAAACATTATATCCTTGCATTCTTTTAAATCTTGAAATTGCATCTGCATATGAATACCCTCTCATATGACCTACATGATGAAAACCAGAAACAGTAAGATATGCCCAAATTAAAAAGAATTTTGGTTTTGTTTCATCTCTATTAACTTCGCCAATTTTTTCATCTTTCCATCTTTTTTGCCATTTTGATTCAAATTTTAAAAAATCATACATATTTTCTCAATATTTTCATCTAATTTTATTTTATTTTGTTTTTATTTTATTTTATTTTGTTTTGTTTTTATTTAATTTTAATAAATATATTATATTTATATAAATAATATATAAAGAGAAATGTTTATAAAAACATTAATATTTTTAAAAATTATATAAAAATAAAAAATTATTCACCACTAAAAATAGATGCCATAGCATTATAACTTTCTCTAAATCTTTGATATAAAGCATCAAAGTTTTCGATCATAGTTTCATTCATTCTAGATTCAATTCCATCAACAGAATTATTTAAAGAAGCATTAACATCATTTAAATTTTGAGATAATTCACTTACTTTATCCATAACATTTGTATCTATATAATTTTGAACATTATTAATTTTAGTATCTAAATCCTTCATTTTATAAGATAAATTTGAATCTAAATAATTTACTCTATTAACTAAATCTTCATATTGTTCTCTTTGAGCTCTAGAAACTTCAACAATTAAATTAAGTCCCGTTGAAACATGAAAAGAATAAGATATATGTAAATCTAAAATGTTGTCATTTTGGTTGACTTTACAAACAATATGTTCTTCATAAATTCCTTCTCTTTCAGGAGTAATAAATGGATGATAATAATTACCAGGAACAGATGTAGGAATCATAGGAATATCTATTAAAAAATAAGATTTATCTGGATAAAGTAAAGATAAAACACAATTAGCATCAGTTATTGCATTTCCTTTATTATCTTGAAGCCTAACAATAACTTGTCCTTGTTCTCCAGAAATATATTCTGTTCCAGAAACCATTTTAATTAATGGATCACCATTTTTAAAATTATTATTAAAAATAAAATAAAAAATAATTATAATTAATAAAATAAAAAATATACTGATAAATAAATATTTCTTTGAAAAATTAATTTTTTTAAAAGAAAAATCCCTTTTTTTATAAGAATTAAAATTTTTTAAACGGTCCATATTTTTAAAGTATTTTTAAAGTATTTTTAAAGTATTTTTAAAGTATTTTTAAATTATTCTAAAAATTTAAATATAAATTAAATAAAAAATGTTTTTAAAAACATTTTTTATAAATTTATATATTATACAACAATTACAAAAACAAATCTATAATTACAATTACTTATGAAATTATTCTAACATCTATTTCTGATTGTATTTCATTTAAAATTTCATGAGTTGTTGCATTAATATCTGTTGTTTGTTCTTTTATAATACCTACATCAATTAATAATGAATCTATATTTGTAGCTATATCTCCACTTAAAAGTTGCCAAGTATTTAAAGTAGTTGTATTTATTTGTGAAAGTCTATTATTTTGATCTTCTTGCATTATTGAAATTGCATTTCTGATATTATAAATTTCTTTACATAAATCACTTGTATTTGTATCACTTGTTGAACAAAAATTTTCAATATTATTTAAAGAAGAATCTACTGACAAAAATCTATTTTCAATTTCAATCATATCTAAATCATTCATAGCATGATTTGTAAGCCAGAATGTGTCTTCTTGTACATTTGCTATATCTGAAGAAATTTGGGCTAAAAGCAAATCTAATTGAGATGTTAAATTATTTACAAGATTATTTAAAATTATATTACTTAAAGAAGAATTTAAATCCGAAATTTGTGCTTGTATTTTAGTACCTGTAGATACAACTTGCCCATTTAGATTTAATTCTAAATTATTCAAACTTTCTGTTAAAAGAATATTTGAATCTAAAAACTTTTGAGCAATCAATGCATTTGTATTATTAAACTCATTTGTTATTTGAGAAGATAAATCTAAATTTATAGAATTTAATAAATTTGTAAGAGAAGTATCCATCAAATCTATATTTGTATTTATTTCTTCTCCAGTAGAAGCAATTGTAGCTAATAAATTAATTTTAACATTATCAAGTTCTGTTAAAACATCTTCAAATCCATCTGTTATTTGAGTAGATAAATTTGTATTTAATGTAGTTAAAAGATTTGTTAAAGAAATATTTACATTATTTAAATTAGCATTAATTTGATCTCCTGTATTAGAAACAACTCCTTCTAAATTTAAATTTACATTTTCTAAACTTAAATTTAAATCATCTATTTCTTGACCTAATTGTGAAGATAAATTATTATTTATTGTATTTAATAATTCTTTTAAAGAAATATCTAATGAATCTATATTTGTATTTATTTCTTGACCAGTTTGAGAAACAATACCAGAGATTTGTAAATTTACATT
This sequence comes from Candidatus Iainarchaeum sp., assembly GCA_028700115.1. Taxonomy (GTDB): domain Archaea; phylum Iainarchaeota; class Iainarchaeia; order Iainarchaeales; family CSSED10-239; genus Forterrea. The sequence goes on from JAQVTI010000013.1 coordinate 11,984, forward strand.
CTCTAGATCTGTTTGAAGAACATTTAAATCAAGATCCATTTGAGAAAGTATTTGAGAATTTACTGAATTTAATAAATTTGTTAAAGATGTATTTGATAAAGATATATTTGTAATAACATCTTGTCCTGTTTGTGTTATATTTCCATTTATTAAAAGAGATACATTATTTAATTCTGTTCCTAATGTATTAACACCTTGTTGTATTTCTGTATTCAAACCAGAATTAATATCTTCTAAAATTGTATTTAAGGAAGTATTTAAATTATTTAAATTTGTATTTAATACCTCACCAGTTTGTGCAAGATTTGCATTTATTGAAACATTTACATCAGATAAATCTAAATCTAAAGAATTACTCATTTCTGTAAGTGTACTAATTTGTTCTAAAGCAGGATTTAAATGAAAAGATTGTGAAGTTTTAACTTCTTGAGAACCTTTATAACATGTTACTTCTTGTTCATATGTTCCTAAAGGAGCATCAACTAATGAATCTGTTCTAAACCAATTTCCTAAAATATTTGATTCTTGTAAAGGCTTATTATCTACAAAGATAGTTTTATCTGGATAAAGTATTGTTACAAAACAATTATCAACTTTATAAGGATTCCCTTTATAATCTGCAAGTCTAATAATAGTAGATGCAGCATCATCTTTCCAATATTCTGTATGAGAAACCCATAAAATAGAAACTTCTTCATCTACAACTTTTTGACCATTCGCATAAGCAGATGCAAAAAATACTGCAGTAAATATAATTACTGCTGCAAGAACATGTTTTAAAATTTTTTTATTATTCTTATTCATTAACTACACCTTTTATTTTTTATTTTTTTAAAATATAAAATATTATAATAATATGTAAAATATAACATATATAAACTTAATTGTTTTAATAAATATCTTGAATTAAAGAAAAAATCAAAATTTTAGTAATTATTTAGAAAAATAAAAGTTATTTTGAAAAAATAAGAAAATATTTTCTTTTTTTTATAGAATTTTCTTTAAAAATATATTTTTTAGAAGAAAAACCAATTCTATTAAAAATAGATAAAATTATTTCTATATATTTTTCATTATTTTTTCCAAAAGGAGGATAAAATTGAAAGATTGCTTTTCCATTTTCTTTAAGCAAACTAAATATACTTTTTGAAATTTTTTTACAAACATTCTTTATTTCAATTTCAGATTTATTTGTTAAAACCCATTGAAAAGCAGAAATAGAAATTATTAAATCAAAATAGTTTTTTTCTAAATCAAGTTTACTTAAATCCTCAAAGCCACCTTCTTTTGTTAAAAAACCTTTATTTTCACAAATTGCTTTCATCTCTAAAGAAGGTTCAATTCCTATAAGATTATTTTTTTCAAACCCTAAAAAAACAAGATATTCCAAAGAAAAACCAGTCCCACAACCTATATCTAAAACTTTAAGATTAGAAAAATTTGTTTTTTCAAAATCAGATAGGTCTAATGCAACTTGAGTCAATTCATTTTGAGTTTTTTTCATACCACTAGAATATTCATATCTATTAGATTCTTTTTTTGTATAAAATGAATTAGGATCTTCAAATTCCATTTCTGGAGTAATATTTTCTTGCATATCAAATATTTAAAGATAAAAAGAATTTATAAAACATCTTTTCTTAGAAAAATTATTTATTTTGGAAAATTTCTTTTTCAGAATTATATTTATGTCCATTCAATCCCAAAAATCTATACTTAAATCCAAAATATTTTAAATCATTAATAGATATAAACTCAATAGGCTTACCAAAGTAAAGTGTATTTTCTTTAAACCAAATATTATAATCAGATCTGTTTTTAAAATTTTTTAATTTATTCATAACATCTAAAGAATCCAATTTTAAAAATATTCTCCCAAATTCTTTTAGGTTATATTTATCTATAAATAAAATAGTAAAATTAGTAATATCAAACTGTCTATACATATCTAAAAATAGTCTAATATCATTAAATGAAGGTTTAGAGCCCATACTACTTTTTTTAGAAATAGTATGATTATGAATTAATTGTAGTTTACTTAAATCTCTATCATTTTTTTTCAAATTTTCTAAAAATTTAACAGGTATTTCAACTTTATTTTTATAACCTTGACTATTATAAATAATATGTCCACCAGGAGATTTAATTATAATAGTTTCTTTTTTTAGATCTTTTGAAATACCATAAAACTTTCTAGAAAAAGAACCTTTAGGAAGTTTCTTTCTAATTTCATTTTGTTTTTTTAATCTTTCAGTTTTACGTTTATTTAAAAAAGAATTTAATCTCTTAATCATAAGTAAAAATATAACACAAATATTTTATAAAACATCTTTTCTTAGAAAAACTCTTTTATTCCCCTCATAATTAATATATTTTTCAGTTTCTCTAAAATCATTCTTTTTTGCATTTTTCAAAGACCACATATTTTTAGGATTAATAGAAACAAAAAAGTATTTTTGTCCAAGTTTTTTAGCATAATCTATTCTTAATTTAATAAAATAATCTTGAATACCTAAACCTCTAAATTTTTCTAAAACCCCAACCCCATTTAAATCATATAAAAAAGGCAATTGTTTTTTAGTTAATTTATATCTTTTAATATAAAGCAAATTAAATTTATCAAACTTAGCAACTGACATAAAAGAAAAAGCAACAGGTTTATTTCTATAATACATTAAAAAGATATAATCTTTCTTATTTTTAATATCTTCTTTCTTATTTTTAATATCTTCTTTAAAACGAGAATACTCATAAGCACAATCAAAACTTAAAGGTGTATTTTTTAAAATTTCTAAATGTAATTTTTTAAAAATATAAACTACAGATGAGTTAATCTTGTAAACTTTACAATTTTTATTTTTTAATTTAATGTTTTCAATAAATTTCATTAAAATATATAAATAAATATAAAATATATTTAAAAATAAAACTTTTTAAAAAAAAGAAAAAAAGACTTAAGAAAATTATTTCTTAAGTTCAATTGTTTGTGTAGGATATGCAAAGTCAATTTTTGCTTTTTCAAATTCTTTTTTAATTTGCATATTTACAGAATCAATTGTTTCAAGATAAATAGCATAATCTACAAAAGAAATATAATAAATTACTGAAATATTTAAAGAAAATTCCCCAAAAGATTCAAAAGTTACATAAAATATTTCTGAAATTCTTTTTTCTTTTGTTAAAATATTTGTAATTATTTTTTTAGCTTTCTCAAGTTTTGAAACAGAAGTATCATAAGTTAAGCCTAATTTAACAACTTCTTTTCTTGTAGGTCTTTTCGAGATATTTTCAACAGCTTTTGTAGTTAAATGTGAATTTGGAAGATTTATTAAAGTTCCATCAAAAGTTCTAATTTTAGAAGACCTAATCCCAACTTCTTCAATTGTTCCAAAACCATCTGATGTTTTTATAATATCATCTATCTGAAATGGTTTTTCTGTAAATATAATAATACCACTTAAAAAATTTTCTAAAATATCTTTTGCAGCAAAAGCAATTGCTAAACCCCCAATTCCAAGTCCTGCTAAAAGAGCACTAATATTATACCCAAAATATTTTAAAACAATTAAAACAGAAATTGTAAATACTATAACCTTACTTAAACCTTTTAAAAGAGGAATTAATTGATCATCTAATTTAGAATCTGTTTTTCGTGCAATTTTTTCAAAATATTCTTTAATTAATCCTAATAAAAATTTGATTAAAAACAAAGAAAAACCTAAAACATACAATAAAAATGAACCTATTCTAATAAATTCTGAAATCCAGGTTAATACATTTAAATATTTAAAACCTATATTAAAAAATATAATTATTATAATTATTTTAAAAGGCATAGGTTTTGAAAGAATATTAATAATTATATCATCTAATTTATTTTTTGTAATTTTTGAAATCTTTTTAAAAATATTTAAAGTTAAAAAAACAAAAATTTTAGATATAATAAAACCTAAAAAAATAAATATTATAAAAATTAAATAAGCCTTAATTGTATTTCCTAAAAAAATATATTCTAAAAACATAATTATCACATATTATTAATTTTTAAAAAAAATAAAAATTTAATATATAAATTTTTAAAAAATTTTAAAATATTATAATTATTAATAACCAAATCCTTTATAAAATATTATATTTTTATATATATAGTTTATATAAAAAAAATATATTAAAAGAACGATAATAAATGACAGATTGTGTAGTTGAACTAAGAGATGTTTCTAAAATCTATAAAATGGGAGAAATAAATGTAAAAGCATTAGATAATGTATCCCTAAAAATTAATAAGGGGGAATTTGTCTCAATTATGGGTCCTTCTGGTTCTGGAAAATCTACTATGATGCATATTATTGGTGCACTTGATTTGCCTTCTAAAGGAGAAACTCTAATTAACGGAAATAAACTATCTAATCTCTCTGAAGATGACTTAGCTACTTTAAGAGGGAAAAATATAGGTTTTGTTTTCCAAGAATTTAATTTAATTACAACTCTAACAGCATTTGAAAATGTAAGACTTCCTATTTTATTTCAAGAAGATGAACTTAAAGAAGAATATAATAAAAGATGTGAAGATTTATTAAAAGAAGTAGGACTTGGAGATAGAATAAATCATAGACCTACTGAACTTTCTGGAGGTCAACAACAAAGAGTAGCAATCGCAAGATCTCTTGCAAACAATCCTGAAATTCTACTTGCAGATGAACCTACTGGTGCACTTGATTCTAAATCTTCTAAAGAAATTATGAATGTTTTAAAAAATCTAAATAAAAAAGGAAAAACTGTAATAATTATTACACATGATAAAAATGTAGCAAAAGAATCAAAAAGACAAATCTTTCTAAAAGATGGAAAAGTTCTAACTGATAAAAAAATGTGAATTATTAAATGATAAATATTTTTAATTTTGTTTTAAAAAATCTAAAAAGAAGAAAACTTAGAAGCTGGCTTACAATTATAGGTATAATTATTGGTGTATTTGCAATTGTGTCTTTAATGTCACTTTCCCAAGGACTAAAAACTAGTATAAATGAACAATTTGGAAAAATGGGTGCAAACAAAATTACAATTGAATCAAAATATACAACTTTTGGTGCAGAAACAGAAATTGGGTTAGGACAAGAAGATATTAGAAACTTAGAAAAAATAAGTGATTTAGAGTTTGTTTCTGGAGAAGTTAATGCAAATATAAAAACTGAATTTAATGGAGAAATAAATTTTATAACTTCAAAAGGATACAATACAGAAAACTTTGAAAGAATTTTAGAACAAGATAATTTTAAACTTCTAAAAGGTAATTTTTTTGAAAATAATAAATCTAAACAAGTAATAATAGGTTATGATTTTTATAATGAAAAAGATTTGTTTGATAAAAAAATAAATATAAATGATAAATTAGAAATAAATAATGAAAAATATACAGTAATTGGTATATTAGAAGACACTGGATCTAGTACAACAAACACATTAATGTATTTTCCAATTGAAACTTTAATTGATATTACAGAAAGCTCAGAAAATTCAGTTGATTCAATAATTGCAATTGTAAAACAAGGTAAAGATATTGAAATTGTTTCTAAAAAAATTGAACAAAAACTAGAAATTAAAAGAGGGGAAAAAGACTTTACTGTTTCAACTCCAATTGATAAAGCAAAAGATAGAGAAGAAATATTAAACACAGTTTCAATTGTTGTAATTGGAATTGCTGCAATTTCTCTTTTAGTTGGAGGAATTGGAATAATGAACTCAATGTATACTTCTGTTCTTGAAAGAAGAAAAGAAATTGGGGTATTAAAAGCAATTGGAGCAAAAAGAAAAGATATTCTAAAAATATTTTTATTAGAAGCAGGTTTGATTGGAATAGTTGGAGGGGCAATAGGTACTTTTTTAGGTTTTTTAGTATCTATTCTTGTAAAAATAATTAGTAGTTATTTTGAAATAGATCTATTTGTGTCTATAAATATAGAAATAATTATTCTTGCAATTGGATTTTCATTTATAATTGGTTTAATTTCAGGATATCTTCCAGCAAACCAAGCATCTAGACAAGAAGCAGTAGATTCTTTAAGAGAAGAATAGTTTTATAAAGATTTAAATCATAATATATTAAAATATATTTTTATATACAAAAAAAGGTGAATTAAAAATGCCAATAAAAAGAAAAAAAACAAATTTAACTAAATCAAAACAAAATATAAGAATGATAGGTAGTAGAACAATTAAACCAAAAAAAGAAACCATTACAAAATCTTTAACATTATTACAAAAATTATCTCAAATATCTGAAAAAGAAACAAGCTCACTTAGAAAACAAAAAATGCAAGAAATTACTAAAAATTTACAAGAATCTTTTAAAAAAATAAAAAATGAAGAAAGATTATTAGAATTTAATCAAGAATTAAGATCAACTTTAGAAAAATTTAAATGAAAATATGAGAAATTATGAATTATAAAAAATACTTAATACCTGTAATTTTTGCAATTTTAATAATTAGTTTATTTTCTGTAAATCTATTTGCAGAAACAATAGATTATGACATAATTAATTTAAATGCAGATAATTACACTTATAGCCCAACTCCAGTGATTTCTGGAGATGAATTTGAATTATGGATACAACTTACAAACAATAGTAATACAGTTGCAGAAAATATCGAATATATTTTAGAATTAGAATATCCTTTTTCACTTCTAGAAAATAATGAAAACATAGGTACAATTAAACAACTTGCACCTCATCAAACAAAAGTTATAAAATATGATTTAAAAACAAGTCCTGATGCTTTAGACAGAACTTATAATCTAAATTTTAAATACAAAAGAAATGGATTTGAAACATATACAATAAAAAATATAGAAATTGATGTTTCTGGAGATAATGCTATAGTTGACATTATATCTTCAAATATTGAAACTGCAGAAATTGGTAAAAATTCAGAAGTTTCTTTAACTATAAAAAATTTAGGTGGAAAAAACGCAAAAGATATTTTTATAACTTTAGATAATTCTGAAGACACATACATAAATATTTTAGATCTTAAAACAAAATATATAGAAAATTTAGAAATTGGTTCTGAACAAATTATAAAATTTAGAATAAATGTATCTAAAAATGCAAGCCTTAATAGTTATACTCTACCTATTACAATAGAATACAAAGATAATGATGGAAATTATGAAACTAATAGAAATATAGGTATAGAAATTATTGATAATCCTGAAATAATTACTAATATCCTATCAGTTGGGGAAAATTATAAACTTAAGGCAAACTCAACTGAGAAAATTTCTCTTGAAATTTATAATATAGGAAATGTAGATGCTGAATCTGTATATATTAATTTAATATCAGACATCGCAAATGCACCATCTTATTTTATAGGTTCAATTGAAAAAGATAATTATGATAGTATTGAACTAGACTTACAAACAAGAAACATAACTCTAGGAGAATACAATATAACTCTTGAAGTTTACTATAAAGATAGAAATTTAAAAGAACAAATGATACAAAAAGAAATAACTATAGAAATTGTTTCTCAAACAGGAGCAAAATCAGGAGTAACTAGTGTAATATCTATAATCTTTGGAATATTAGGTTTTATTATAGGACTATCAATTTTAGTACTTTTATTAAAATGGTTGACTAAGATTTTAATAAAACCTGCTTTAAAAGAAATTAAAGGAATTTTTAGAAAAAAGAAATAATCTTTCTTTTTTCCTAAAATATTTTTTATTTTTAAAAAGTGTAATTAATGAATTCTGAAAAAATTAAATATCTATTAAATCTAGTTTTAAAAAATATTAAAAAAAGAAAACTAAGATCAATTCTTACAATTTTATCTGTAACAATTGGAATTGCATCAATTATCGCACTTATTCTAATTAGTGAAGGTTTATTTAATTCTGTTAAAAAACAATTTATGGATATGGGAATTAACAATATTTATATAACTCCAGTAAATTTTGGAGGAGGAGCAAATGGAGAATTTGGGGCTTCTTCAAGACTTAGTGATGATATTAAACTTACAGAAAGAGATGTAAAAGATATTGAAAGGCTTGCAGAAGTCAATAAAGTCTTTGGAATAAGTTATAAGATTGGAAAAATAACAGTTTCAAATCAAGATGAATATGCCTTTGTAATAATGGCAGATAGAAAAAAAGCAGATGGTATATTTGAAACAATGAACCTAGAAATTGAAAAAGGAACTTCTCTTCAAGGAAAAAGTGGGCATGTTGCTATAATAGGTTCTTATTTTGCAGATGGTTTATTTGAAAAAGAAGTAAAGATTGGAAGCAAGATTAAAATTAAAGAAGTTGACTTTAAAATAATTGGAATACTAGAAACTATTGGAAATACACAAGATGATTCACAAATATATATACCTCAAGATGCAGGAAATGAAATTTTTGGAACTTCAGATGAACTTCAACAAATCATGGTGACTATTAAAGATGGTTATGATGTAGATGAAGTTAAGGAAAAAATTGAAAAAAAATTAGAAAAAACACATCAAGAAAATACATTTACTGTAATAACTGCAAAACAAATATTAAGTCTTATTAGAAATATACTAAATAGTCTTCAAATTTTATTAATAACAATTGCAGCAATTTCTGTAATTGTTGGAAGTGTAGGTATAATGAATTCAATTTATACTTCAGTAATTGAAAGAACTAAAGAAGTTGGTATATTAAAATCAATTGGTGCTAAAATAAGTGACATATTATTTATATTTGTATCAGAATCTATAATACTATCAATAATTGGTGGAGTAATAGGGCTTGTTTTTGGAATTGGTCTTGCAAAAGCAGTAGAATGGTATGCTTCATATAGAAATTTTGATATGCTTCAAATAATAATAAATCCAGAAATTATAATAATTACTTTAATTTTATCAATCATAATAGGTTTGATTGCTGGGGTTTTACCTGCAAGAAAAGCTGCCAAAATGAATGCAGTTGATGCTTTAAAAAATATTAATTAATTCTTTTTATTCTCACATAGAATAAATTATCAATATCTCTTATATCAAATTCAAATTTTAGATTTGTTTTTTTCTGTTTATTATAAATTTCTACAAACTTATGAAAATGTTTTTCAAGCTTATCTAGTTCTTTTGAATGAATTTTTGAATTTACTCTATTATATTTAATAATTCCGGCTTTTAAATGTATATAAGAAGAATTTATTGAAGAATATAATACACCTTCTTTTTTAAGTAATAAAGAACTTGCAAACAGATTATATGAAGGATGCTTTGTATGGTAACTTACACCAAATTGAGAAACTACTAAAGAATATTTATTATTTAAATGATCAAATAATCTTTTATCTCTAGAATCTCTAGTAGGATCTATATGTTCAACAGGCCTTCCTATTGAAAAATCTCTATTAACTATATCTTTTTTAACACTTTCAGTAATTGTGTTTTCTAAACCTAAAACATCAAAACTTGTTTTATATTTATTATTTTTAAAAGTTTTTTTCCAATTATGTAAATCTTCTCCTTTTCCAGGACCTAAAAACATTATATTATTTACTTTTTCTTTTGAAAAAAGATCTTTTTCTTTAAATATACTATTTACTAATTGTTTTGATTCATAAAATCTATTTATATCTCCATTCATAGTCCATGAATCTTTTTTTTTATTTTTACAAACTGTTGCAACACCAGTTGTTATTTTTCTTTTTCTGAATATAGGCATATTTAATCTTATTTAATATTAGTTTGATTTTAATATAATTAAAGTAGAAGAAAACAAATATAAACTATTAAGTATTGGTATTTTTGAGAATTATATATAAGTTACAATAAAGATTTATTTAAAAAGTTTTCTTTAGTAATATATATTATAAAGAAGCTAATTTTCTTTAAAACAATTAACCTTTTTTAAAAATAATTTATAAACACTTTTAAAAAAATAAGTTAATTGCCTCTATAGCTCAGTGGCTAGAGCAACAGTCTTGTAAACTGTAGGTCGAGGGTTCAAATCCCCCTAGAGGCTTTTATTTTTTGGGATATAGCTAACCCGCTTTTTTTGTACGGTTTTTAATTATTTCTATATAATTTATTTATATGGGTAGATTAGATTATTTAAATAAAATTAGATCTGATATAAAACTATGTGATGAAAATTATATAAAATCAAATAATAGATTTAAAAAAATTAAATGTGAGCGATTATTACAAAACACAAATTATAAACAAAAATACCCTCTTTATTTAAATTTTGATTTAGAAAAAAGATTAATTGAATTAATAAATAATAAGAAATATAATTTTACTTTTTTTGATATTATTAAATTTTCGGAAAAACATAATGAATACACAAATTATTTTTTAGATGTTGCACATGATCTTATAAAAATTAAGGAATTATCGGAAAAAAAAGAAATAAATGATTTTACTTATAAATTTGTTTTATTGTCTTTATATTCTAATAATTTTGATTATATTATTAATTATTTAAAACCGACTGCAAAAGCAATACAATCAACTAATTCAAATAATTCTCAATATAAAAAAGAAACTAGAAATGGATCAAAAAAATATATATGAGAATGATGCTGATAGTACATTAAAAATAATACAAATCTGGGACCCGAAGTTCCATAAGTTCCTTTTAAAATTTTTAAACAAAGATTTAAGAAATTCTTTTGCTCATTCAAATTATTATATTAAAAATAATACAATTTATTACAATGTAGATAAGAAAAAGCAAAAAAAAATCAACATAGATACTATATTATCTTATTTTATAAATTGTGGATTATTTATTAATAAAATTCAGAATTTTGACTTTAAATATAGAAGTATATGTTATAGAAAACTGTTACAAAAAAAGATAATTAAGAAAAACATAGGCGAATATATTAAAAATATTTGTCTTTCCAATACTTAACATGGCTTCTTGTTTTGAAGCCATATTTTTCTTTCAATTCTTTATTACTTAATGTTTCTAAATCTCTTTTGAATTGATCATTATTTTTATATTCTATTGGCTTAAATGGATTTAGTGCTTCTTCATCAATATTATTTGCTTCTTTTCCTATATATTGAATGTCATTTGAAATAATTGATTTTCTTTCAAGATAACCAATATCTCCATTAAATTTCTTTTCAAGATGATCATAAAAATCTAAAATGGTATTTCCTAAGGCTTTCCAATATTCTATACCATTCTTGATTTCTCCAGTTTTATAATCAATAAAATCACTATAAACTGCTTCTTGTGGATCTTTCCCAAAAGGTATTAATGGTTTAACATTATCTTTAGTAGTAAATCCAACATAAACAAAATTAAAGGGTTTTATATGGTTTAAATATTCTTTATCTTTATTCATTAGATTAAATCTTCTCATAACATTTGGAGTGGAAATTGTTAATTTTGCTATTCCATATAACCCAGAATATTTTTCAAATGTAATACCTTCTGTAATACTTCCATAATATATTTGTATTACAATCTGCCAAATTTCTTTGTGCCAATCAGCTATTTTACTATTATAAGGGTTAATTAGATGCCCTAATCCATGTAATTTATAGTCAATAATGTCTATTGTATTACATTTTAATTGATATAAACAATATCTCTTACTACAAATCCCATAAAATAATAGATTTTCTTTATCTTTCTTAAGTATTGGAATGTTTAACTCATAAGGATTTAAGTAATTAAAGTAATTAATTATCTTATTAGATATGTCTGGAGAAACAAAAATACTATCTGTATCCATATAATAGTGTTTCTGCCCTTCTTTTTCTGCTATTGTTTGAGCAATTGTTAAGAATAACCTAGCCCCTGAAGTTATTATAGTTGCTAAAACAGGATTAAAATATCTCCCTTCTGCTTCTACATGGTTAGTTTTAGATTTAAATTCATTTAAACCATATATTTTTTGTTCTTGATTAATTACTTTTGTATTTAATTCAATAAAAATACCATAACTAAGAGCATTTACTAAAATTTTTAGTGATTTTTGCTTACTATTATTTAAATTGTAATCTTTATGGTCTTTAGGGGTATTCTTTAGCATTTGTCTTTCTTCTACAAGTATCTTAATTAGATTATCTTTCTTTGGATCTATATCAATTCCAACAACATTTGAAGATTTGAGAGTGTCTTGAATACCTTTTGGAATAAATCTAATTGCTTTAATTATCTCAGGAACTTTATTTATATAAATTTTAGAAGCAATAACATCAGGGAGAGAATACCAAACTTCTTGATTACTGGTTAAATAGTTTAAACCAACATTATTTGTTTTATTATCTCCTTTGTAATCCATCCTAATTGGTAAAAAATCATTATTTGGTTTAATTTTTACTAACACATTAAACATTTTATATATTTTTTTATCTTTTAATTGTTCTAAATCAATATTTTTTAATAAACCTTTAATTTCTAGAGTAACATCTTCAGTTATTATTTCTTTAGCAATAATAAAATCCCAAATATCATATAGAATAGTAATTGTTGGATACATAGAAGTAAAGTCAAGAACATCTGTAAGAATTGGTTTTTTTCTATAATTGCATTCACATCTTCCCCCATAATAAGAAGTCATTATGTTTCCTAATATAGATTTATCAAAATCAGGATTATTTTCTCTAAATGGATTAATACCTAATTGATTTAAAGCATATTTTCCTAAAGAAGCTGAACTATATACTTTTGTTATTGGAATATCAATATTATATCTTTCAAATTCAGAAACTAATTTTGTATATACATTATAAGTTGTTAAAACATCATAAATGTTATAATCAATATATTCTTTAGTTATTTTGCCATGTTCATTAGTTTTTTGTTTTTTTGTAGTTGTGTTTAATATTTCTCCTACTTTTGATAAACTAATATGTTTTTGTTCTAATAATATTTCTGCTAATTTTTGAACATCTAAAAAATTTCCAGAAAAATAATCTTCTTTTCTATTCTTAAAGGTTCTTTGAAAACTAAAAGAATAGGCATCTCCTAGTTTTTTAATTACTATTGGAGGATTATTTTTATTTTCAGATAACTTAAATGTAAAGCCACCTTTATTATTATTTCTTGAATTTGTAAAATTAAATGCAATTCTGGACAAATCAAAAGCTAAATTAAAACCAATACATAATGCTTTAGAATGAAACACTTGATAATAAAAGACTTTATCTATAAATTCTTGTAATGTATATACAGGAATGCCTTTTTGTTTTGAATAGCGATTTAATATTTCTAATTCTATAGAACTTAAATTATCATAAAATAAACCTTGTTTTATTACTACATTATTTAGATATACTTGAAAAAAGCCAAATTTTAAATTTTGATATTCATCAGTTGTAGTTTCTGTATCAAATACTAAAACCCTATTGTGTTTTGTTTTAGTTTCAAGTAAATTATTCTGTCTTTTCTTTGTCGGAGCATAAGCCCTCAATTGTATGCTTTTCATTTAGTAATCTCTCCAGTTTCAATAATTCATCTCCTATTGTTTTCAATAAACTACCTATTGAAATTAATAGAAACTTTAGTTTTTTAGTGTCATTAAAATTAGATCTCTCTTTTGGCGATAATTTGTTTTGGTCATAAGTAGTTTTATTATGGCAATTATTACAAAGTGCTATTGTATAATTAGAATTAACTTTTCCAAAAACATGATGTTTTTCTATTTTTCTAATAACTGCTGGATGATCTTCTCCACAGATAGCACATTGTAATTTATCTTCCATATTTATCTATCCCTATATATTTCTAAAAATTCTGGTTCTTCAATAGAGTTTTCATAATCTTTAACTTTATTAAGATCAGTTTCAAGTTTATGATATTTTCCACTAGCATCTTTTAATCTAATTTTTTTATATTTTTCAAGATAACTTGCATCTCCTGATCTTAGTGCTTTTTTAATATTTGAAAAATATTCCCCGATTATTGATCTATCTTTAGAACTTGTAACAATTATATGATTTATCCCTAAATCTTTTTCATAAATCATCATAGAAGTTTGTAAATAATCTTTAGAAAGAACTGCCCACCTATTGTTTTTCTTAAATAGATATTTTCCAAGATGTTTTTGTATTAATTCTTTTGTTATGCCTAAATTATTGATTACAGAATTAAGTGTTTCTTTATTTCTTATTCTTCTTATTGCTGAAATAACTAGATTTCTTTCTCTTTTTTCTTTTTTTGTTAGATCTATCCATTTCTTATTACTAATTAGAAAATCACTAAAGTTTAATTTAGATAATTCAGATAATGTTTTATTAGGTAATATGTAATGTTTTGCGATTATAGATCTTCCATATCTTGTTTTTCTATTCCCTGCTTTTAGCCAAGAAGTAAAACTTCTATATTTTCTAGAAAACATCATTTCCCCTCTTCTTGTTCTATATATTCTTTCAAATGGTAATAAAGTGCAATTCTTACAACTTCTGATTCAGAACATTCTCTTATTACTGAAGCTGTTTCAATTGCTCTCTTTACATTCTTTGGAATTGTTATTATCATTCTGGTCATATCAATCACCGTTTAATTATTAAATAACTTATGAGACAACCGTATGATATATATATTTGATATAGATTTTGATATAGAAATAGATATATATTTAAATATATCGTGATATATATTATATTATAACTGATAACTAATTTGAAAGGTAAATTATATGGTTAAAGAAGACAATAGCAAAATTATTGAATTTGTTAAAGAAAAGAGATTTATACCTAAGACCGAATTAAAAGAGTATATTATAAAAGAACAAAATTGTAGTGATATTACTGCCAATAGAAAGATAGATGCTCTTATTTCTTTAGGAAAACTAATAAAAATTAATAAAACTGAATATTCTACATATAACATAACAGAAACAGATAACAGGGTTGTATATATTGGTTTAAAACAAAATAAAGAAATAATAAAATATGTTCAAGACAGATTATATGATTTAAAAAAAGAAACATCTCCTT
>JAQVTI010000023.1 GCA_028700115.1 Candidatus Iainarchaeum sp.
ATTAGACAGAATGTTGACACAAATGTTGACACAAATGTTGACACAAATCCTTTAATAAGACAAAATTGGATTATTTATTATTTAAAAGCAAACAGATCTATAAGATCAAAAGATATAATTCAGAAAAGAAGAGATAAAGAACTATTAAATAAAATAAT
Organism: Candidatus Iainarchaeum sp.; assembly: GCA_028700115.1. GTDB lineage: Archaea > Iainarchaeota > Iainarchaeia > Iainarchaeales > CSSED10-239 > Forterrea. The sequence continues at coordinate 159 of JAQVTI010000023.1, forward strand.
TACTCCATTACTTGAAGATTTAAAATATAATTTATTAATCTCTGGAAAAACTGAATTAGAGGTTGAAAAAGAGATTGACGATTTTAAGAAAGAATATAAATTATATAAATATCCAAGTCATATCTTTGTAAATGGAGTTATAAGACCTGCAACAGATAATGATAATATAAAATTAACAATGGATATGAATCGTATTCATTTTATTAAAAAAGATTTTCAAAGAAAAAATTTAGTGATTAATAATCTATTAGAACTAATCAAATCTTTAAGATATATAGTTATTCATATTAATATGGGTGTCTTATCTTTTGATAACTTTAAAGATAAAATCTTGAATTTAGAAGAATGTATTTTAAAAAACAGATTTTATTATTATGAATTACTAGAAAATGATTTTTTAACTAAAGATGATGATGAGGTAATGGCTAGTTATAAATTAAAAGACAAAGATATTGAACTTTTTAAAGAAGTATTAGATAAAGGCATAATTGATTATTTTATTGATTTTTTTGAAAAGGATATAAAAGGATACAGAGAAGACTCTAAAAAATCAATTGAACAAATTAAAAATGAATTAAAAGAAGATAATGGTTTTATTGAAGACTATCAATTAGACTATCCAAACAAAAAAATTAATTTTAGAGAAGAAGCAAATGAACAAAAGAAATTTTTATAAATAAATAATTAAAACAAGGAGATGACTTGATTTTAAATTTAAAATCTTTAAAAGATACTTAAGATATTGTTTTATTAAAAATGACCAAAAATGTCCGATTTTAGATATATTTTTATATTCTTTTAACAATATAAGATTTATAAATAGTGATAATTATGGTTGATCAAGAAATTTCTAAATTATTAAAAGAGATTAATAAACTTAAAGATGAAAACCAAAAATTAAAATCAAGAAAAAAATATGGTTTAGTTTGGGAAGAAGAGAAAGAACCTGAACAAGTAGTTTTAGATTGTCAAAAAAAGATTCCTATCTTAAAAGAAGTAAAAAGTAAAGAGATACTTACTGATAAAGATAAACCAATTAATATTTTAATAGAAGGCGATAATTATCACGCTTTACAAGTTTTAAATTATACTCATAAAGGAAAGGTTGATGTCATTTATATTGATCCTCCTTATAATACTGGTAAAGCTAAAGAGTGGAAATATAATGATAAATTTATAGATGAAAATGATAATTATAAACATTCTAAATGGCTTAACTTTATGAATAAAAGATTGCTTCTTGCAAAAAATCTTTTAAAAAATGATGGAGTTATTTTTATTTCTATTGATGATAATGAAGTTTCACAATTAAAACTTCTCTGTGATGAAATATTTGGAGAAGATAATTTTATTTCTAAATTTGTTTGGGAAAAAAACTTCGCGCCAAAAAATGATAATAAATATATTTCTACATCTCAAGAGTATATTTTACTTTATGCAAAACAAAAAATTTTATTTAAAAGAAATTTGTTAGAAAGAACAGAAGAACATAACAAAGGTTATTCTAATCCTGATAATGATCCAAGAGGCAATTGGTCTTCAGGAACAATGTTAGCAACAACATTTAGTGAAAAATATGTTTTTTCAATAAAAAGACCTAATAGTACAGAAATTTACCCCCCAAAAGGGAGGTGTTGGAGATATTCTAAAGATAAAATTCAAAAATTATTAAATGATAATAGAATTTGGTTTGGTAAAACTGGATCTAATGTTCCAAGAATAAAAAGATTTTTAACAGAGGTTCAAGCAGGAATTGTGCCTGTTACTTTATTGAAATATAAAGAAGTTGGTAGTGGGCAAGATGGTACTAATGACTTAAAAAACATTTTTGGAGAACAAATTTTTGATTTTCCGAAACCAATTAAATTAATAAATTATATTTTAAAAATAAGTTCTAAAAAAAATGCAATTATTTTAGATTTTTTTGCAGGTACTGGTACAACAGCTCATTCAGTTTTAGATTTAAATGTTGATAAAGGAAATAGAAAATTTATTTTATGTACTAATAATGAAGATAATAATGGGGACGGTAAAAAAGTTTGTTCAGATATTTGTTATCCAAGAATTGAAAAAGCAATAAAAGGTTATAAAACAATTAAAAATGTAAAAGTAGAAGGTATGGGTGGTAATTTAAAATATTTTAAAACTAATTTTATAGATGTTGATAGTATTTATAAAGTATCAGATAATAAAAAATTAAATTTAACTTATCAAGCAGGAGAATTAATTGCAATTAAAGAAGATGCTTTTGAAGAATTAGAAAAAAATGAATATTACCAAATCTTTAAGAATGATAAAAAAGTTGTAGGTATTTATTTTATAGAATCTCATAAAAAATTAAATGAATTATTAAAAAAGATTAATAAATATGATTCAAAGAAAATTATATATTTATTTAGTTGGGGTAAAACAGAATATACTGGAGAAGAGCTAGGTTATTCTAATATAAAAATAAAAGATATTCCCCAACCAATAATTGATGTTTATAAAGAAATAAACAAATTATAGGCGATAATATGAATATTGAATTAAAGACTTTTCAAAAAAAAGCAATTGCTGAATTAAGAAATCAATTTTTAAAATTGTGGAATACAGATAATAGACAAATAGATTTAATATTTAAATCTCCAACAGGTTCAGGAAAAACAATAATGATTGCACAATTTTTAAAAGATTTAACAATAGATCCTCAATTTGATGTTGATAAAGCATATTTGTGGATTACTTTTAGTGAAGAATCATATGAACAAAGTAAAAATAAATTAGATAATTATTATGATAATGTAGGAGAATTGGGTTTATTAGATTTAAATGATCTAAATAAAAAAAAAATGACTAAAAACGAAGTTTTTTTTATAAATTGGCAAAAAATAAAATCTTCAACAAAAGAAGGAAGAATATTAAGAAGAGATTCTGAAAAATCAGAATGGGATAAAGGAATATTTGATGAATTTATTATCAGAACAAAAAAAGAAGGAAGAGAATTAATATTAATAATTGATGAAGCACACAGAGATAAAGATACAACACTTGCTAAAGAAATAATTGATATAATTGATCCAAAGATAATATTACATATAACTGCAACTCCTAAAGAAGAACCAACCTATTCAGAAGTAACTAATTTAAAAAAAGGTTTTGTAGAAGTAGATAGATTAGATGTAATTAAAGAAGGATTAATTAAAGAAAAGATAATTACTCAAACAAAAGAAAACTTAGATGTAGTTTCTAAAAAAGAGATTGATCAAGACATTTTACTTTTAGAGTTAGCACACAATAAAAGACAAGAATTATTGGAGATATTTTCTCAAAAAAACATTAATATTAATCCTTTAGTTTTGATACAATTACCAAATGATGACAAAGCAAGAAAAGAGACACAAGATAAATCTAAATTAGAATTAGTTAAAGAGTTTTTAAGAGAAAAAAAAATAAAAGATGAAAATATTGCTATTTGGTTATCAGAAAAAAAAGAAAATTTAGAATATATTGAGAAAAATAATTCTGATATTTCTTATTTAATATTTAAACAAGCTGCAGCAACAGGATGGGATTGTCCAAGAGCACAAATATTAGTAATGTTTAGAGAAATAAAAAATCCTGTTTTTCATACTCAAACAGTAGGAAGAATATTAAGAATGCCTGAAGCAAAACATTATGATATTTTAGATTTAAATTATGGTTATTTATATACTAATTATGAAAGAAATCAAATTAATTTGCCTGATAATAAACAAGGAGAAAATAAACCTTTTGTACATCAATCAAAAATAAAAAAAAATATTGAACCAATTGTATTAAATTCTACATATTTAAGTAGAGTAGATTATAATGATCTAGGGGCTAGTTATGAATATACATTAGATAAAGTGTTTAATGAATATTTTAATATAGTTGATGGATTTAAAGGAGAAAGTTGGAACAAATTAAAAGAAAAAGGATTAGAGCTAAAAAATCCAATTGTAAATAATAAAATGATTGTTGATGCAGAAATAGAGTGTTACGATAATTTTGTAAAAGAAATTAAAGATAAAGGGATTGATTATAATAATGAAACTTCTCAAAATGATATTGAAAAAACATATAATTTATTATGTTACAATAAAATTGCAAAACAAGAAGAGGAAAGTAGAAAATTTGCTCCAGAAAGATCTTGGGCAACATTAAAAAGATCATTAAATGTGTGGTTTCAAAATACTATAGATTCTGATAGAGAAATATATTATAAAATTATTGTTTGTGATTTATTAAAAGAAAATAGTGTTCTATATAAAGCCATATCAAAATCTTTTGAAGTTCATAAAGATGTAAGACTAAAAGAAGTTAAAGAAAAAGAAGAAAGAAAAGAGCAGTTTATTAAATTAGAAGTTCCTTTAAAAAACTTATTTTATACAGATGATTATGAAGAAAAGAGTGTAAAAAAATGTGCAATTAGTCCATTTTATATAAAAAAATCTTATTCTGGAAAAGATAATGAAGAAAAATTTATAAAATATTTAGAATCTAAAGACACTATCGATTGGTGGTATAAATCAGGAGATTCTGGAAGAGATAATTTTGCAGTAAAATATTTTAATAAAGATGATAACAAATTTAAATTATTTTATCCAGATTGGATTATTAGACTAAAATCTAACAAAATCTTAATATTAGACACAAAGAAAGGTAATACTGCTAAATCAAATGACACTATTTATAAAGCTGAAGCATTACAAGAGTGGATAAAAAAACAAAAACAAGATATTATAGGTGGAATTGTAGTAAATTTATCTGATATTTGGATGTTAAATAATAGACATATTTATAGTTATAAATCAAATAATGTTGATAATTCTGAGAATAGTTTAAAAGATAGTATAAGTAAATCTGATTTTAAAGATTGGATTGATTTAGATAATGTGTTGATTTAAAGTTATTAATAGTTATAAATATTTTATTGATTATAAATGATTAAAATATATCCTGATTTAACAAATACAATTTATCAAAAATATATTTATGATTTATATGATGGTGAATTTCCTGAAGAAATAATTACTTCTAAATATTTATTAACTGAAATTGATCTTCCTTTTGCCAAAAAATTATCTCCAGGAGATTATTATAGATCTAAATCAAAATTACAAGAATGGTATAATATTAGAAGCGAAATAATTGAAATGTATAGAAAATTAATTGAATATTATAATTGTCATTCGATTAATTTAGCTGGTTTTTTTTCTTTATCCGGAATACTATTAGAATATTTATTTAAGTATGAAATATCAAGAAGAAATCAAAGTAATACTAATTTAATTAAAGATATATTTTATACAAATAAATGTAATCTATCAAATATAGTTATAAATAAACCTAAAAGTATTATTAATTTATTTAATTATTTAAAAGAGTTGGAATCATTAAGAAGTGAAATAGAGTCTTTTGTAGAATTAAGAAATTCATTTGTACATTGTAATATTGAGAAAAGAAAATCATCAATGGCCAATTTTAAGAAAGTAATTGGCCTTAACAGTGGTTATTTTATAATTAAAAATAAAAAAACTTTAGTTAAACACGTTGTAGGATACATTGGAAGGAATAAAAAACCAAAAGAAATTGATGAATCTGACCCTGAAAATTATTTTTATGGTAGAGATGAAGCTTATTTAAGTATTTCTTTAATATTTGAAATATTCAAAAAATTATATGGAGATATAAATTATTTAAGATGCGATAATTTATTTATGCAATTAAATAAAGGAAAATTACCTGTTAAATTAAAATATTTATACGATAGATAACATTTAAATTAACTTTATATTATTAAATACTATATGAAGTGCTCAAAGTGTTCTAAAAAAGCAGAATATTATATTACTAAAGATAATAAAAAGATATATTTATGTAAAGAACACTCTAGGGAAAAATTAATTAAAGAGGGTTATAGTTATATTCCTAAAATTAATTAAAATCTATTTGTTTCTTCAGTGAACTTATAAATTAATTCTAATACTATCCAAATTCCTAAAATTATCCAAAAAATATTCCATCCTAATAAAATTATAATTAAAATAAATATTCCTGGTATTAGTATTATTCTTCTTGTTATTAAAAATAATATAAATTTGATAAGAAATAGCCATTCTGAAAAGTTATCTGTAAAATCATCTGTTTTATCAGAAAGCGTATATACTAATTCAACTAATTTAAATGATTCAATAAACTTTATTATTTTTTCCCACATTACACATCATATTTATTAAATGAAGGGCTTTTAACTTTTTAAAATAAGCCTCTAATGGGATTTGAACCCACGACCTACAGTTTACAAGACTGTTGCTCTAGCCACTGAGCTATAGAGGCAAAATAAATTAGATCTCTTTAGAAACAAAAAGATATAAATAATATCTGTAAA
>JAQVTI010000024.1 GCA_028700115.1 Candidatus Iainarchaeum sp.
TATATATTAGAAATGATTCAACTTTAACAACAATTTCTCAAGATCTTTTTAAAGATTATAGTAAGATAAGATTAGGTTTAAGGGAATATGCAATTACAGAAAAAAATTTCAAAACAGATAAAAAAATAGATTTGTTTTTAAAACAAAAATATTTTTCTATTTCGGAAATAGAGCAAGGGTTAAAATTAATTGGTTTTAATAAATCAATTTCTGATTATTTTAAATCATTTAAATTAGATGATAAAGATCTTTTTTCAGAAATTACCGATTCATATGATAAATTTAAAAATATAAAGTATGATCCAAATGGGGATAGATTTGATATTGGTGAAAAGACAGAAAAGGGGGATCTTATAAAGCAATTTTTAGATTCTATAATGGATTTATTACATTTTATTAAACCACTTTATGTTAGTCTAAAAAATAAACCTTTAGATGATGACAAAGAGAAAAAATCAGAAGCATATGAATTAGATTCTAGTTTTTATACTGAATTTAATGACATTTATGAAAAATTATTAGAATTAATTAAAATATATAATCAAACTAGAAATTATATAACCAAAAAACCATTTGTAACAAAAAAGTTCAAATTAAATTTTAATAATTCTACTCTTTTAGATGGTTGGGATAAAAATAAAGAAAAGGATAATTTTGGAGTTCTTTTTAAAAAAGAAAATTATTATTATCTTGGGATTTTAAATCCTGAAAATAAAAAGATATTGGATAATTTAGAGACATCCGAAAATGTAGACGCTTTAGAAAAAATGGTTTATAAATTATTACCTGGTCCAAATAAAATGTTGCCAAAAGTATTTTTTAGTAAGGGTAATATAAAATATTATAATCCCTCTAACGAAATAATAGATATAAGAAATCATTCATCGCATACCAAAAATGGAAAACCACAAGAAGGTTATGAAAAAAAAGATTTTAATTTAGATGATTGTCATAAATTTATTGATTTTTTAAAAGAAAGTTTAAGTAAACATCCAGAATGGGGTGTTTTTAATTTTAAATTTAAAGAAACCAAAAAGTATGCTGATTCTTCAGAATTTTATTTAGATGTGGCAAATCAAGGATATATAATAGATTTTATTAAACTAAATTATGAATCTATTTTAGATTTAGTCGATTCAGGCAAATTTTATTTATTCCAAATTTATAATAAAGATTATTCCAAAAATAAAGGAATATATAATAAGGGTAAAAAAAATCTTCATACAATATATTGGGAAGAACTATTCTCAAAAGAAAATTTAAAAAATGTTGTGTATAAATTAAATGGAGAGGCAGAACTTTTTTATAGAGAAAAATCATTACCCGCAAAAATAACTCACCCTAAAAATCAAAATATAGATAACAAAGATCCAATAAACAATAAAAAAACAAGTTGCTTTGATTATGATTTGATTAAAGATAAAAGATATACTGAAGATAAATTTCTGTTCCATTGTCCAATTACTTTAAATTTTAAACAAAAAGATTTAAAATCTATTAACAACGAAGTAAATAAAATTATTAAATCTAATGAAGTTAATATTCTAAGCATAGATCGTGGAGAGCGAAATTTATTATATTATACTCTTTTAGATTCTAATGGGAATATATTATCTCAGAATTCATTAAACTCTGTTTTTGATGATTTAAATAGAAAATCAGATTATAAAGCTAAATTAGATTCAATCGAAGGAAAAAGAAAAGATGCTAGGCAAAATTGGCATAAAATAGTTAATATTAAAGAATTAAAAGAAGGATATTTATCTCAAGTGATTTATAAAATTTCTAAAATGGCAGTAGAAAATAATGCTATTATTGTTTTAGAAGATTTAAATTATGGATTTAAAAAAGGTAGATTTAAAATAGAAAAACAAGTTTATCAAAAATTTGAAAAAATGCTTATTGATAAATTAAATTATTTAATGTTTAAAGAAAAAGATTCTACTGAAATTGGTGGTTCTCTTAAGGCCTATCAATTAACAAGCAAATTTGATAGTTTTAAAAAATTAGGAAAACAATCTGGTATTATATTTTATGTTCCTGCAAGTTATACATCTAAAATTTGTCCAAAAACAGGATTTATTAATTTTATATATCCTAAATTTGAAAATATAAAACAAGCGCAAGATCTTTTAAATAAATTCCAATATATTAAATACCATCCAGCGGAAGATCTGTTTGAATTTAATTTTAATTATTCTGATTTTAAAAGTAAAAATGATAAAACTAAATTAATTAAAGATAATTGGTCTATTTGGTCAAATGGGATAAAATTAAAACAATTTAGAAATTCAGAAAAAAATAATATGTGGGATACAAAAGAAGTTAATGTAACTGAAGAATTAAAAAAATTATTTAAAGATTATGAAATGGATTATACCAGTGAAAATGATATAAAAGATCAAGTAATTAATATTAATTCTAAAGAATTTTTAGAAAAATTAATAGATATTCTCAAATTAATATTACAATTAAGAAATTCAAGAAGTAATAGCGATGAAGACTATATATTATCTTGTGTAAAAGGTAAAGATGACAAATTCTTTGATTCTAGATCTGCAAAAGATAATGAACCAAAAGATGCCGATGCTAATGGTGCTTATCATATTGGTTTAAAGGGATTAATGATAATAGATAAAATTAAAAACCAAGAATCAGATAAAAAAGTAGATCTAAGACTACAGAATAATGATTATATAAATGAAAGAATAAAGAGGTGTAATTAATGTCTGAATTGAAATTTTTAGGAGATTATTCTTATAATAAAGCAATAAGATTTAAATTAGAACACAAATGTGGAGAACTTCCAAAATTTGAAAGTAATAATTCCAATCCATTAGATCTTATTGATTTAGGTTTAAAAATTGTTGATGATTTTAAAGATTTAATATACCTAAAAACAGAAAAAAACGAACTAAAATTAGATAAAAATAAATCCCCAATATTAACTAAATTTGTTTCTATTAAAAAGCAGTGGTTAAGATATTATACTAAATTAGAATTTTATGATGGTTCTAAAAATAAAAGTGTTGATTTTTCAATAACTAATTTTCCATATTTGTCAGACTCTTTTAAAAAATGGATTGTGGATTGGACAGATGCAATAAATCATTTAAATAATTTATTACAAGATAAAGAAAATCTAATGATTAGACGATCAGAAATTGCCTATTATTTATTGTTAATTAGTAGTAAGAATTATTTTAATTATATAAAAGATTTTTCTTTTTATTCTAATGATAAAAACACCACTAAAGTTGCTGAATTTCAAAAGTTAATATTAATATTTGAAGAAAAATTAAATTCTTGTGTTATTAAATATGCCCCAGCACAAAATGCTGGTCTTCTTATTGCTAGTGGAAGTATGAATTATTATACTATAAATAAAAAACCTAAAGATTATAATTTTGAATTAAGTCAATTGAAAAAAGAATATGAAATAAAACAAGAGGAATATAATTTATTTAAAGTATATAAAAGTACCCAAAAATCTTTATTATTTCAATATATTAATTCTGGATTAGATAAAGACGAAATTTTAAAAAAATTAGCAGATAATTATAATTTTTATAAAGAAAACAATAAAAAAATTAAAACATTTTATAGTGGTGATAGTGGTAATGACCTTGCCTATAAATATTCTAGATTATTTGCAGATGATAGAGCATTAACAAGTATAATTAATTTAACAGATAAGATAAATGAACTTAATTTAAAACTACAAACAACCAACAATAATAAAGATCAAATAAAATTAGAAATTAGTGCATTAAAACAGAAACGAGGTTTCTATTTTATAAAAAGACACCCTCGAAAATCTGGTGATCCTGATTTTTATATCAGTAATGAAAAAAATTGGCATGATAGATACACCTTTTGTTTTTCAAATTATACTAATTTTTGTAAGATTTTTAAAGTAATTGCACAGAAAACAGGTAAATTAAAAGCAAAAATTAGAGCTATTGAAAAAGAAAAAATTGAGTCTCAAACTTTAAAATATTGGTCATTTGTAGTAGATAGATCTGATGAAAAAGAATTGTGGATGGTTCCAAAAGAAAATAGAACAAAATTTAAGGATTTATTAAAATCTGATAACTCTACAGATGTAAATATATACCAATTAACATCATTAACAATGAGAGCATTAAATAAACTATGTTTTGCAGAAGAAAGTTCTTTTGTTAAAGATATGCCAGATTATCTAAAAGATCTTCAAAAAAAAGTAAAAGAAGCAACAGATGATGAGCAAAAAATTAAAAATCAAAGAAAAAAGATTAATTTTAGTACAGATATAAAAACAAAAAGCGAACTTAAATTGTCTTTTTTTAAGGAACTTATTAAAAGTGAGTATGCTAAAAGCTTATTAGACTTATCCAAATTTAATTTAGAAGATCTACAAAAAGTAAAAGATCTAAAAGAATTTGAAATGCTTTTAGAAAAAAATTGTTATGTTTTAGAAAAAATTGGTTTATCAAAGGAATCTTGTGAAAAATTAATTAAAGAGTGTAATATTTTAATATTTAAAATAACATCTTATGATTTAGAAGATAGACCAAAAAACACCTATCAAACAAAAGAAAGTGATTATAAAAGAATAACCTCTGAAATATGGAATACTTTTTGGGAAAACCCAGGTATTAATTTAAGAATTAACCCAGAAGTAAAAATAAGATATAGAGAAAAAAATGAAGAACATATTAAATATTTAGAAGAAAAAGGTTTTGATTTAACAAAAATAAAAAATAGATTTATTGTTGATCAATATACCTGTTATTTCACATTTACTTTAAATCCAGGCAAACTTTATCCTGAATTAGTATTTGCTAAAACAGAAGAGCTAATAAAGAAGATTCAAGAATTTAATGATCAGTTTAATAAAATTAATTTAGAAGGCACATATAAATATGGAATTGATAGAGGGTCTATTGAATTATCAACATTGTGTTTAGCTAAATTTGATAAAAATGATGTTTATACATATACGGTAGATGATAAAACAAAAACAATATTAAAACCAAAATTTCCAAATGGAGAAGAAGATATTAAAGTATATGAACTTAAAAAGGAACTATATAATAAAAAAGCAATTTCGGATTTAGAGAATTTGCCAATGGAAAAAAGAAAACCAAAAAGAATTATAGCAAATATTTCTTATTTTATAGATAAGATAAATGATCCAAATTGGTTTAATAAAAAAACAGTAACTTGTATTGATTTAACTACCGCAAAAGTAATCAAAGATAAAATAATAGTGAATGGAGATCTACTAACCTTTTTAAAAATGAAAAAAGAAGCAGCAAAAAGAGTATTATTTGAATTGGTATCAGAAGGAAAAATAACCCCTGATCATAAAGAACTAAAATGGGGATCAGAAAATTTAGAGGACCCTTCTTCTCGTGAATTAAGATATTACCCATATACTAGTGATAAAATAGTTTATCATTTTGAAAATAATTTTGGAAGAGATTTAGAGGGGTTATTAATAAAAGATGATTTAATTTATTCAAAAGAAAATGTTTTAAGTAATTTTCAAGTATATCTAACTGAATTATTAGATAATAAATTAGTAGATAAAAATGAACCTAACACGCACACACCAACAATTCCAAAAATAAATAATTTAAGAAGAGCACTTGTTTCTAATATGGTTGGTGTAATTACTTATTTACAAAAATATTACCCAGGATATGTGGTTTTAGAAAATTTAAAATCTAGTGAAGAATTAAATAAATTTGAAAGAAATTATATAAATACCTCAATTCCATTTGAAAAAGCACTGATTCAAAAATTCCAAACTATGGGGCTTGTTCCTCCGCACATAAAAAATTTGTGGGAAATAAGAGAAGAGAAAACCAAAAAAAATTTGCTTGTAAATAAACAAAATTTTCAATTAGGTGCTATTTTGTTTGTTAATAAAGATAGAACAAGTAAAGATTGTCCATATTGCGAAAAGCCATATACTTGGGATAAAGAAAAGGCTGATGAACTAAAATTTAAATTACATCAATATAAGTGTGGGCCAGATCCTTCTTGTGGTTTTGATACTAAAGAATTATTACCTAAATTTGATTTTTTAAAAGAAATTTCAGATCCTGATAAAATTGCTGCATTTAATGTTGCAAAAAGATGGAAAGATATAGTAGAAAATGATGCCAAGAAATAATAAATTACAAGGTATTTTAAAAAACAACAAAAAAATCTAAAAATGGAAGAAAACATTATTATTTCAAATCTTAATGATTTTATTTTTTGCCCAAGAAGTATATATTTTCATAATTTGTACTACTCTTTTGATGAAAAGACTTATCATTCAACAGATCAATTAAAAGGACAATTAGCACATAAAAAAATAGATTCCAAAAAGTATAACACAAAAAAAAACACATTAGAAGGAATAGATATATATAGTGAGGAGCTGGGCTTAGTTGGTAAAATAGATCTTTTAGAATTAGATACAAAAACCTTAATAGAAAGAAAAAATAAGATAAAAACTATTT
>JAQVTI010000025.1 GCA_028700115.1 Candidatus Iainarchaeum sp.
TATAAGATAGTATTTTTCAGTAAAAACAACAGTGAGAAAATAAAAGCCATAAGAGAATTAAGAGAAAACAAAAAATTTGTTTTAGAAACTGTATTTGCATCTGATGATTTAAGACAAAGATTTAAAACAGAAGTTGCTAATAATGTATTGGCAGTAAAAGATAGGTTACAAGCAATGGCAGATTATCTTAAAGAGTTAGAAAAAAGAAAGCAAGAAGACAAACAAAATTTAGAACAAAATAACACAGATAATTTTAATTAATATACAAGTATAAGATACATTTTTATAATCTTTTGACCATATAGAAATACTATATAAGTGATTTTTATGCAAGAAAAAGAAATTTCTAAATTATTAGAAGAAATTAAGAAACTTAAAGAAGAAAACAAGAAATTAAAATCACGAAAAAAATACGGTCTTGTTTGGGAAGAAGAAAAAGAACCAGAGCAAGTTGTTTTAGATTGTCAAAAAAAGTTGCCAATTTTAAAAGAAGTAAAATCTAAAGAAATACTTACAGACAAGAACAAGCCAATGAATATTTAAATAGAAGGTGAATTATTAAAATGACAAATATAAATCAATTAACAACTAATAATATCAAAATTCCAAGTAAAGATTTGGAAATATTGAAAACGAATTTTTCACATTGTTTTAACAAGAAAGGCAATTTTGATTTTGAAAAGTTTAAGAAAGAACTTTCAAAAAATGAAGACATTGATTTTTCAAATGAAAGCTATGGAATGGATTGGCTTGGAAAGAGTTATGCTCGTTTATTAGCAAATGATGAAGCAACAACACTTCTTAAAGAAAATAAAGAGTGGAATAAAAAACCAGAAAATAAGAATTCTGATAATTTACTTATTAAAGGAGATAATTTAGAAGTTTTAAAACACCTTTCTAATGCCTATAATGAAAAAATAAAGATGATTTATATTGATCCTCCTTATAATACTGGAGGAGATGGTTTTGTTTATCAAGATGACAGGAAATTTAGTGTAGAAGAACTTTCAAAATTAGCAGGCATTGATAATGAGAAAGCTAAAAGAATCTTAGATTTTACTCAAAGCAAAAGCAATTCTCATTCAGCATGGCTTACTTTTATGTATCCTCGTTTGTATATAGCAAAACAATTATTAAAAGATGATGGCGTGATTTTTGTTTCAATTGATGATAACGAAGTTGCACAATTAAGAATTTTGATGGATGAGATATTTGGGGAGGAAAATTTTGTGGAGATTTTTATTTGGGATAAAAAAAATTCCGCAAAAGGAGTTCCTACAAAAAATATGGTTGTAAATATCCATGAATATATTTTGTGTTACTCAAAAAGTACAAATTCTAAACTATTTGGTGAAGAAAGAACAAAAGATACATTTTCAAATCCTGATAATGATGAAAGAGGCATTTGGAGACTTTCTAATATTAAAAGCACATTAGAAAATAGCGAAAAATTTTCAATTATTGACCCTAAAACAGGAAATAAATTTACAAATTACTGGGCATTTTCAAAAGAATCTTTAAAAAAAATGATTGAAGAGAATCGTATTGTTTTTCCGAAAGAGCTTGGTGGACTTCCAAAACAAAAAGAGTTTTTCAATGAGTTTAAAAATGCAAATATGCCCATTAAGTCTAATTTAGGACTATTTCATGCACAAGATACTTACGAAGAAGCTGTAGATGAAATGTTAGGACCCAAAGTATTTCCATACAGAAAGCCAACTAATCTTATAAAAAAAATAGTTAGCCAAGCAGGTGAAGACTCTGAAGTTATAATCCTTGATTTCTTTGCGGGGTCAGGTACAACTGGAGATGCAGTTATGCAACTTAATGTAGAAGATGATGGAAACAGGAAATATATTTTAGTACAACTTCCTGAAGTTATAGATTCCCAGAAAAATAAAACGGCTTATGATTTTGTAAAAAACGAATTAAAAATAGAAAACCCTACAATTTTTGATATTACAAAAGAAAGACTTGTAAGAGCAGGAAACAAAATTAAAGAAGATAATAACAAATTAAAAGAACCTAAAGATTTATCAAGTATAGATTTTGGTTTTAAAATTTTTGAGACCATTTCAAATAATAAAGGTAATTGGGGGGATTATATTTTAGAAGCAGAAAATTTTAATTCGCAAACAAAACTTTTTGACGAAAAAAAATTAAGTAAAGAAGACCTAGAAATACTTCTTATAACTTGGAAAACTTATGATGGCTTTTCTCTTACAAAAAATCTCAAAGAAATAGATTTAGATGGATACAAAGGCTGTTATTTAGATAATAAACTCTATTTAATTGATAAAGGATTTGAAACAAAAAATCTCAAAAAACTTCTTGAAGAAATTGATATAAACAAGGAGTTTAATCCAGCTATAATTATTGTTTTTGGTTATAACTTCCAAAGTAAAATATTAAGAGAAATTGCAGATAATGTTAAAAATTATGCAAATAAAAAGCACATTGATATTGACTTTATAATTAGGTATTAACTATGACTGGATTTAATTTTGAAAAAAACTTAGAACATCAAGAACAAGCAGTTAAATCAACTGTTGGTGTTTTTGAAGGTTTAGAAATTGTAAGATCAGAAGGCATTCAAAAAGAGTGTATAAATCCATTTTTTGATAAAAATATCGGTTTTAAATATGTGCAGAATATTGGAAATATACAAGAGCAAAATAGTATTGAAAGAAATATAAACGGTAAAAGCAACATAATTGATGTTATGATGGAGACAGGAACAGGAAAAACCTATACTTATACTAAAACTATATTTGAATTAAATAAACTTTATGGAATATTTAAATTTGTTATAGTAGTACCGACTTTACCTATTAAAGCTGGAACAATAGATTTTCTGAAATCCGATAGTGCAAGAGAACATTTTAAAGAGCAATATGATAAAACAATTAAGCTTCATATTGTAGAAAGTAAAAATGGAAGTAAAAATAAAAAATCTTATATGCCTCCGTCAGTAAATAGTTTTGTAAATAGTGGGAATTTTGAAAAAAATAAAATTCAGGTTTTGATAATTAATGCAGGAATGGTAAATTCGAAAACAATGCAGGAGAAATTTGATAAAACGTTATTAGATAATCACACAGTTCCTTTTGAGGCAATTTCTGCAACTAATCCCTTTATGATAATTGATGAACCTCATAAATTTGATAAAGATAACAAGACTTGGGAAAATCTCCAAAAAATTAACCCACAATTCATCATAAGGTATGGTGCAACTTTTAAAGAAAACGAAAATTTGATTTATAATTTAACTGCAGTTGATTCTTTTAATAGAAATCTTGTAAAAGGAGTTACGGCACATATTACCGAATTTGAAGATGGAAAAAACGCAATAGTTAAATTTACAAATTCAGATGGAAAAGAGGCAAATTTTCATTTATTAGAAAATAACAATACTAAAACATTTAAAATTTCTAAAAGTGAAAGTTTAGAAAAAGTTCATTCAGCAATGAAAGATTTGTTTGTCGAAAATCTAAATAAAACGACGGTAGTCTTATCGAATGGATTAGAATTAAAGAAAGGAGATAAATTTAATCCCTATTCTTATGCTGAAACTTTACAAGAGACGATGATCCAGAAAGCCGTAAAACATCATTTTGAGCAAGAAAAAAAATATTTAACTAGGGGTGTAAAAATAAAACCACTTACCTTGTTTTTTATTGATAACATTGAAGAATATCGGAATCAAAATGGATATATCAAAACAACAGTTGAAAAGTATATATTATTAGAAGTTAAGCAATTATTAAAAACCGAAAAAGACGGATTTTATAAGAATTATTTAGAAAAAACTTTAGAAGATATTTCTAAAACCCATGGGGGTTATTTCGCAGTAGATAAAAAAGAAACTGATGAAGTAATTGAAAAAGAAGTAAATGAAATTTTACACGATAAACAAGCAATATTAAGCTTAGAAAATCCAAGAAGATTTATTTTTTCTAAATGGACTTTAAGAGAAGGATGGGATAATCCTAATATTTTTCAAATTTGTAAATTAAGAAGTAGTGGTTCAGAAACTTCAAAACTTCAAGAAGTAGGAAGAGGACTTCGCTTACCTGTTAATGAATATGGAAATCGTGTAAAAGATGAGCAATTTTATCTTAATTATTTTGTAGACTTTACCGAAAATGATTTTGTGGAAAAATTAAGAGATGAAATTAATGAAAAATCAGGAGCTATTTCAAGAGAAGATATTCCTCAAAAGCTTACAGATAATATAATTAAACAAATAATTGAAAAATATAACTTAAAAGAAGATGAATTATTAGAAAAATTAGATCACGAAGGAGTTATTAAAAGAAATAATGATTTTAAGGAAAAAGGATTTGAGTACATAAAAATAAATTATCCCCTTATTTTTGAAGGTGTTGATTCTAATAAAATCAGAACAGCAAAAACTCAAAATAAAAAAATAAAAGTAAGAGTTGAAAAATATAATGAGCTTAAAGAATTGTGGGAAAAACTTAATGAAAAAGTCATTTTAGAATATAAAATTGAAAATGAAACTAAATTTGAAGAACTTTTTATACATTTTCTAAAAAATACAGATTTTGTAGTTGAAGGAACAAAAGAAAAAATAGTGCAAGTTAATTTTGAAAATAATCGTGCAGTTTTAAGAGAAGAAACTGCAATTTATGGAAATGAAATAATTCCAATTGCTACAATGAAATATAAAAGTTTTTTAAAAGAATTATCTTCGACTTTAAAAATTAACTTAAAAACAATACATAAGTGTTTTATAGAAGCTGAAATAGATATAAATAAATATCTTAATCAAACAACACTAAGAATTTTCAAACAAAAATTTGATAATTATTTGATGTATAATGCATTAAATAAATTTAGTATTGAATATCAAAAAGTAAAAAGTGTGGTTCATCCAACAAAAATAACTGATATAAATGGAAAAATAAAAGAAGATATTGATGCATCTGATATAGGTGTTTTTTATTCTGATGAAAAAGTTGCTGACAATTATTTATTTAATGAGTTATTTTATGATAGTGAGCTTGAAAAAGAGAATATTAAGACAAAGATAAGTGAAGTAATTGTTTTTACAAAAATACCCAAAAACTCCATAAAAATACCCGTTGCCGGTGGTAAAAGTTATTCTCCAGATTTTGCATATGTGATGAAATTTAAAGATGGAAATAAAAAATTGTATTTTATTGTAGAAACTAAAAATACTGATGAAGAAAGTTTGAGAAATGAGGAAACCCAGAAAATTAAACACGCAGAGAAATTCTTTGGAGATAATATTGAAATTAAATTTTTAACACAATTTAATAAAAGCAAAATAGTTAATTTAATTCAAGAAGTATATGATTAAACTTAAATAATAAACTATAGAATATAGGGTTAGATAATTATAATTTTTTAATTCTATAATTAATTAAAAAACAAAACTTTAAATTAACTTTATTTCTTTAAATATATTATGAAGTGTTCAAAGTGTTCAAAGAAAGCAGAGTATTATATTACAGAGAAAGAAAAGAAGATTTATCTTTGTAAAGAACACGCAAGAGAGAAGTTAATTAAGGAAGGATATGATTATATACCTAAAATTAATGTTCAGTAAACAAGTTTTATAAATATTATCTTCTATAAAATAAGATACTTATGACTGATGAAAATTATAGAATTAATCCAAATAGATTAAACTATTTATTAGACCAGTATAAATTAGAGGTTTCAGATTTAGCATCTCGTTTAACTCCCAGTAATAAAAAGAGAGATGTATTTATCCAACAGATAAATGATGTATTAAATGATAAAATTAAAGTTGAACTTAAATTTATTAAAAAGTTAGATACAATATTTGAAAAAGGATTGAATTGGTATATTTTAAACACAGATATTAAAATTGAACCCACAAAAAGCATTTTTTTTAGAAAACCCAACATTGCTGTTGAGTCGGATATAATTTTTGAATCAAAAAAAATAGTTACTGCTTTTGAAGAAAAAAAGTTTGAATTATTGTATTTAAGTAAATTGATTAATTATAACTTAGATAGAAAATTAAATAGGTATACATCTGATAAACTGCCCATAAATGTGGCTAATGAAATGGTAAATAAATTTGCACAATTTAGTAATATAAAAATTAATAAAGCCACCCAGAATAAAGACCGCGATAAAGCGTATTTAGAATATCTTATAAGAATTATTGAGCAATACAATGTTTTTGTATTTGAATTTATAGAGGCGCCTAATAAAAAAAATCCCGTAAATTATAATGGTTTTCTGATATCTCCAAATGTAATTGTGTTAAAAAGAGAGAAGAGTTATAGAAGGGAGATATTTACATTATTACACGAATTTGCGCATTATTTATTAGATTTAGAAGCAATAGATGACGTTGATATCGAGGATATAAAGACACATTCTGAACAAGAGAAAT
>JAQVTI010000002.1 GCA_028700115.1 Candidatus Iainarchaeum sp.
AGTGAATGGTTAGAATATTCTGAAGGTGGTATTACTTCTTATGATATTTTGACTAATTTAAATAGTTTAAGTTATAAAGATGTTTTTTTAATAAATAAAAATTATGATACTAGTGATGGAATTGGTGTTTTTTATAGTGATAGAGGGGATAATATGGGTGATCGTGCCTTTCTTGTGGGTGGTTATTGGAGCATTGGTTCTTATGCCGGAGTTCTATCTCGGCATTTGAACACTGGTCCTTCGTCTCGGTACTCTTACTTCGGTTTCCGGTGTGTAGTAGTTCCATAAAAAAGGATTTGATATTTACCCATCTTGTATTTTGACGGGATAGACGGCCAGACGGCAAGACGGGTCAGACGAAGTTGTTAATGCTTGAAACTTGCAAAAATTTGTCCTCTTGCCGTAAGGCAAGGTTCAAATTTTTGCTAAAGCTTTTTGAAAGTAAGGCTTATTTCTAATATTTTTTAAAAGATGATTTGATGAAACTTGAAAAAAATGTAATTTATTTTACTGGTTATATTGAAATAAATGAACTTGTGTGTAATTTTTTAAAAGAACTTGATGATTTGCAAAATTTTCAAAATAATTTTATTATAATAAATCTTAAAAATAAATGTGTTTGTTTAATTGAAAATTTTTCAAAAGGTTATTCTAGATTTTATAAAAAAGATAAATGTTTTTTTTATTCTAAATCTAAAGATAATCTTTCAGAAATTATCTCAAATTTACTTTTATTATATAAATTTGATATTTTTACAAAAGAACAATTTGATAGATATGTTTATTTATTTAATTTGAAATTTTCTATTTTTAATGGTTTATTAAAAAAATTTGAAAAAAATGAATAAATATGTTATCTGATTTAAAACTTTATAATGAAACTTATAATCTCATATTATGGTTATATCCTATTTTTAAAAAATATCCTAAATCAGATAAATATAGTCTTGGTAAAAAACAAAAAGATATTTTATTAGAGGTTATGTCTGATATTATATTATTTAGTAAAAATAATAATTTAGATTATCTTAAAAAAATTGATTTAAATTTAGAACTTTTAAGAATTTCTTTTAGGCTTTCTAAAGATTTGAAAATAATAAATTTTAATAAATATGAAATTATTTCCAAAAAAATAACTTCATTAGGTTCTTTAGTTGGTGGCTTGATTAAGAAATATTTATAAATTGTTTATAGTATATACATTTGTCTTAAAAGACAAAGGTAGTATACAGTAAATTTCGTGCCTTTCTTGTGGGTGGTAATTGGAACAATGGTTCAAATGCCGGAGTTCTATCTCGGAATTTGAACAATAGTCCTTCGAACCGGAACTATAACATCGGTTTCCGGTGTGTAGTAGTTTTTTCCTTTTAGGTTAAATTATGAGTAATTATATTTAAGGATATAATTAGTATTTTTAAAAAACTACATCTGTATAAACCTGATTTGTGTTTTATTTTTAAAACACCTTTTGGAAATACCAAGAGTTTAAGTCAAAAAATTTTTTTAAAATTATAATTTTTAGTAGTTTTTGATAAAATGAAATTAATTATAATTTTCTTTTGATTTTTTATGAAGTCATATAATAATTTGTGGTCTGAATTTATTTCTTTTAGAAATTTATTTCTTGCTTTTAAAAAAGCAAGAAAAGTAAAACCTAATTCTAAACAAGTTTTAGATTTTTCTTTTAATTTAGAAAAAAATTTATTTTCTCTTCAAAAAGAATTAATTGAAAATAAATATTCTGTAAGTGCTTATAATGTTTTTACTATTTTTGAACCTAAAGAAAGGATAATTAAATCTTTGCCTTTTAAGGATAGAGTTGTTCAACATGCTTTAATAAATATTATTGAACCAATTTTTGAAAAATCTTTTATTTATGATTCTTTTGCTTGTAGAAAAAATAAAGGTATTCATTTTGGATTAAATCGATTAAAAAAAGTAATTCAAAATAAATCTTGTCTAAAATATTTTTTAAAAGCAGATATTAAAAAATATTTTTTTTCAATAGATCATTCTATTTTAAAAGAAATTATTTTTAAAAAAATCAAAGATAAATCTCTTCAAAATTTAATATCCATAGTTATAGATAGTGATTGTTCTAATTTATCTATAAATAAAGGTGTGCCTATTGGTAATTTAACTTCTCAGTTGTTTGCAAATATTTATCTTAATGAATTTGATCAATATATAAAACACAATTTATTTGTTTCTAAATATTTTAGATATGTAGATGATTTTTTAATATTTTCTAATTCTAAAAAAGACTTAAATAAAATTTTATATTGCTGTCGTGTTTTTTTAAAAAAAGAATTAAAATTAAAAATTCCTTTTAAGAAAGCAAATATTTATTTAACTAATAATGGAGTTGATTTTATTGGTTATGTTATTTATCCAAATTTTATTAAAGTTAGAACTAAAAGTTTAAAAAGATTTTATAAGGTTTCTAAAAAAAATATTTATTTATATGATATTGACTATATTTCTAAAGTTCAACTTGAGTCTTCTATTTGTTCTTTTTTAGGTTTTTTTAAATTTTCTAGTTCTTATAATGCTGTAATAAATATTTTTAATAATAATATTATATTTTATAATTATTTTTATTTATTTAATAAAATTTATTTTAGTTTTTAAGATAAGAAGTTGTCATTTTCTCAATAATCTTGTTAATTTCTTTTTTTCCTCTTTCTATTTTATAAAAAGAAAGTGCATTTTCTTTATTATATTTATTTTTTCTAATAACTTTAATATCTAATTCTTTAATAATTTCTTTTTTTTTTTTTTTGTCAATAATTTTATTAGATACAATATTTATAAAATAATTATTTTCCCCTTTTTTTAAATACCAGTTTTTTGAAATTTTATTAATTTGATCTGAACAGTTTAAAGTTAATAGCATTTCAGTAAATCTATTTTTTGATATATTAATTTTATCTATAAATTTAGAATATGTGATATATATCGCATAATTTAGGTGTATTTTGTTGTATATATGTGTGTTTGGGACAATAAATATTTCTATTTTATGATTTTGGTTATTTTTTATGTTTTCAATTCTTTTTAAATAGTTTTCTATATTATAAATATCTATTGTACAAAATATATTTTCAATATAATATTTTTTGTTATTAATATTAAATCTTTCTCTCATAATAAAATAATATGATCGTAACTGTTTTAAAATTTATAGGTGAACTAACATGGTTGAATGGAGACAAATTTCTAAAAGAAAAAAAACTGGTGGAATCAATAATGCAGTAAATGCAAAAACAAAGTCTTTAAGTAATAAAGGTGGAACTTTTGTAAAGACAACAGTAAATGATGTTGAAAAAAGATTTCAAGAAAGAACTATTGGTGGGAATAAGAAAGTTAAACTTTCCCAAACAAATATTGCTTTAATTTCTATTGCAGGAAAATCTAAAAAGGTAAAAATTTTAGATGTTTTAGAAAATGAAGCAAATAAACATTTTGTAAGGCAAAAAGTTATTACAAAAGGGTGTATTATAAAAGTAGATATTGATGGAAAAGAAGAAAAAGCAAAAGTTACTTCTAGACCAGGTCAATTTGGACAAGTTTCTGCTATTTTAGTTAAATAAATTTAATTTATGTTTTCTAAATTTAAACAAACTTTAAAAACAGATTTTAATAATAAAAAAAAAAGATTAGTTTCTCTTTATTTTTTATTTCTTTTTCTATTTTTCTTTATTATATTTTTTTTATTATTTTCAAAAACTTTTATTTATAGTTATATAAATTATTTTTATGGTATTTCTTCTTTTTTCATAATCAAAAATATTTTTCTAATTAGTTCTAGTTTTGTTTTTGATAGTTTGAATAATGTTTCTATTATTTTAATTTCTTCTTTAAATTATCCTGTTTTTATTACTTTTTTATGTACTGGTATACTTGAACTTAGTTTAATCTTTTCTGCTATAGTGTCTTCTTTTAATTTTTCTATTATAAAAAGATTAAAAGGTTTATTTTTAGCTTTATTTGTTGTTATTATTTTTAATATATTTAGAATAAGTATAACTATTTTTATTATTACAAAATTTAATTTAGGTATTGCAAATTTAATGCATGGTTTTTTATTTAGATTATTTATAATTATAATTGTTATTGGTACATATTATTTTTGGACTAAGAAAATAAAATAATTATTTATTTTCTTTAATAATTTTTTTAACTTGAGAAATAGTTGCGTATTCTAATGGATTAATATTATCTATAATATATTTCATTTCTTTTAAGTCTTCTTCTTTTGCAAATTTTTTTGAAAAAAGTTCTAAAGAATGTTCAAGGTGTTCTATTTTTTTTTCAATATTATCCATTCTTTTTGTAATGTCTTTAATCTCTTGAAAGTTTAGTCCTGTACTATTATTTGTAGTTTCTGTTTTTGATGCAATTTTTTTATTTAAAACAAGTATATTTCTTCCCAAGATTTTTTCATTATGAACTAAATATTTTATTTTTTGTCTTAATACTAAAAGACTTGATTGTAAGGCTTTAATATCTTGATATATTCCAGATTGTTCAGGCATATTTAATCTTTTTTATTTTTCTTATTTAATATATATTGTATATTTTCTTTTAAAGCTTTTTCTTTTTCTTTTTTTAGTTTCGCGTAATTAATTTTATTCAGTTATTAAATTAAATACCTTTATAAATACTTTCTCTCTATATATTATTACAAACCACATTTGGTTTTTGGAGGTATAATTTATGAAAAAAGTGTTTTTTATTTTTATGATTTTATTAGTTTCTTTATTTTCAGCATTTATTTTTGCAGAAGATTTTGATATTACTGATGTTTCATATTCTTATGTTACTTATGATTATCCAATATATCCAAATGTAAGTTATCAAAGAAATTATTCTCAAGCAGGTTATGATTATATAAATACATATAATTCATATGCTACAATAAATCCATATTCTGGAACTTATTATAATTCTTATCCAGCATATAATTATTATGCTTATAATAATTATCCTGTATATACTTATTATCCTACACATAGTTCGTATATAACTCCAGTTTATTCTTCTTATACAAATTA
This sequence comes from Candidatus Iainarchaeum sp., assembly GCA_028700115.1. Lineage (GTDB taxonomy): Archaea > Iainarchaeota > Iainarchaeia > Iainarchaeales > CSSED10-239 > Forterrea. The sequence goes on from JAQVTI010000002.1 coordinate 5,058, forward strand.
TTATCCATATAATTCTAATAATTTATCTTATTCAAATGGAAATTCTTATGTTTCTTTTACATGGTAGTTTTTATTTTTAAAAAATGTTTTTTTTAATTTATTAATGTGTGATTTAAAATGAAGTTTAAAATTTATTTAATATTTATTATTTTAGTTTTTATATCAAGCACACTATGTGCTTCATATATAGGTTTTGAATATACTGAGGTTAGAAGTACTAGTTATTATACTTTTTCAAATACCCAATATTCAAATTACTATGAACCAATTGATTTAAGATTTTCTGCATATTCATCAGGTTTTAATAATTATGTTCCAGTCAGAGTAACTCCAAGAGTTTATGGGGTTCTGCCAAATGGGCAATTAAACTTTGTTTATACTCTCCCAACTTCTTCATATTTATTATATCCAAACCTTCCAATTTCATATACTTATAATAATTTATTTTATTTTGACCCAGAATATCAATTTTATGAAATAAAATTAGATATTGTAACTACAGATGGTGTATATTCAGATACAGATACATCTTATGTTTATTTTGAAGAAAATGGAACTTCAGGTAATTCTGGAAATTCTGGTAATACAAATGATCTTGAAGTTATAGATTGTTCTAAATTTTCTTTATCTGGATTTTATGATATTTATTTAGAGGAAGATAAAGAAGATACCTATGATTTATATATTTATAATTCTGTTGATTTCCCATTAGATATTTTATCTGTTATAACAAATGATCTTTCTGAACTTGATGTTGAAGATATAACTTATCCTTATACAATTTCTTCTTATCAAACAAGAAGTGCTCAAATTGATTTATTAGCAGATACAGTTTCAGATGATTATTCTTCTTTTATGGATGTTTATGTGACTGCAAAATACGGAGATTTAGTTTGTAATAAAGAATTTAGAGTAAACTATACAATTGAAGATAAAGAAAATCCTTCAACTGCGGATTGTTCTGATATAGATTTTGAAAATATATCTTTTGAGATTATGGAAGATTCAAGTGATAGATTTGAAATTGATATTACAAATAATTCTTATGATTATGAATTTGAGATAGAATCAGTTTCTATAAATGATTCTGAAAATTTAGATGTAGATGTTTCATATTATCCTTCAAGAATAAATGTTGATCAAACAAGAACTTTAAAAATAAATGTTGATTCAGAAGAAATTGATTCAAGTACAACTGAGGAAATTGAAGTTAAAGTTAAAGGGGTTATGACTAGAGACGGAAGAGAAGATAAAACTTGTAAAGTAAACCAAGATTTTAGATTTAGAATAATTGATTCTGAAAATACCTCTGGTTTTGGAGAATGTTCTGATATTAAGATTTATACTTCACAAATTTCTCAAGTAGAAAATATTTCTAAAGATTATTCTCTTCAAGATGGTTTTTATATTTATAATTCTTCAAATAAAGATTTTATTATTACAAACATAGTTTTTGATGATAGATCTAGTGATTATGATATTTCAAAAAATCCAATGTCTTATACAGTTAATGCTTTTTCAAAAAATTCACTTAATTTCAATTTAAAGACTTATGATGTTTTTAATGATTTATATAAATCTAAGGTAAATGTATATGGTAAGTTTGAAAATGGAGTAAGTTGTTTATATTCTGATATTTCAAAAGAGTTTAATATATATATAGGTAAAGAACAAAATCAATGTAGTTTAATTAAACCTGATAGTATAAATGTAAATGAAGGTAAAAATACTTTAAGAGTATATAATAATTCTAATCTTGATTTTATTGTAAATGATGTTTTGAAATCTAATCTTTCTGATTTAGATATTGATGTAATTGACAATTCATTTACAATTAATAAAAATTCATATAAAGATATTGAATTTGGAGTTTTAGGTAAATCTGGTTATGCTGAGCTTTTATATAAGGGTGGATTTGAAAATGGAGTTAGTTGTTCTTATACAGATATTTCAAAGTCTATTTTAAAAAGTAATAATTATTATTTATCTGGTGATTGTGAATTTTCTTTTGATTTTCCAAAATATTTAACTTTAAATTCTAATCAAGATATTAAATCTTTTGAAATTTTTTTTAAAAATAAAACAAATAAGTCTGGTTACATAGAATTAACTACAGATGGTGCTAATATTTCTCCTTCTTTTTTATATTTTTCAAGTTTTGAGGATTTTACAAATAATGTTTTTATTTCTGATTTTATTAATTCTACTATTATTAATTATAATATTAAATTAAGTGATTGCCCTAAAGTGAATTATTCTACTTTTTTAAAAAAAGAAATAATTTTAGATAATAGTTTAGAGTTATTGTCTTTTTCAAATGAAATTAGTTCTACAAGTAATCAAATAGATACATCTGTTGTTTTAAGAAATAATTCTGATTTTTCAAAAACTTTTGTTGTAGCCCTTTCTGGTTTTCCTTCTAGTTTGTCTTATTTAGTTTCTGATAATCTTAATTTTTCTAATAGTAATAATGTTTTTACAATTGCCCCACATCAAGAAAAGATTTTATATTTTAGAATAAATTCAAGTATTTTAACAAATAATTCTTTTAATGGATTTTTTGAATTTTTTATAGATGATTCTTTAGTTTTGCAAAAGCCTTTAAAAATAACATTAATTTCAAATCATGTTGTTGAATTTTTAATGTCTGTTGATGTTTTAGATTCTTCTAATAGTTTTTCTAAGTTTATTTCTATAGATGTTGTTAATAATTCTTTAAATGATATTAATTCTGTAATTGTATTTAATAATCTTAAAGAAAATATGGATGTTTTAGGAGATGATTTGAATTTTTTTATTTTGAAAAATTCAAATATTATTAAACAATATGAAATTAAAAGTAGTAGTTTTTTTCCAAAGGATTATAATTTAGATGTTATGTTATATGATTTTGATAAAAATATACCTTTAGCATCTACAAATGTTGTTTTTAATAGAAAAGGTAGTTTATTTAATACAGGTTTTTTTTCTTTAGGCGTTTTTAATAGTATTACTTTGATTTTTTTGATAATTTTATTTTTAATAATAATTGTATATTTTATTAAAAAACATAAAAATATTATGCCTATTAAAAATATTTTTTTAAAAAGAAAAAATTCTTTAATTTTGGATGATTCTAATAATTTTAAAAAGATTGTTTTAGATAAGAAAGATGTTTTAGATAAGAAAGATGTTTTAGATAAGAAAGATGTTTTAGATAAGAAAGATGGTTTTAAGTTAGTTTATGATTCTTTTTTAATTAATAATAATTCTAATATCAAAAGAAAGTCTCTAAATATGGTTGATAATAAAAAAATGGTTTCTAAAAAGAATTTAGATAGTTTTAATTTTTCTAAAAATTTTTAGTTATTTTTATATTTTATTAATATTCTGAGTTTTTTTAGAATGTTTTTTTAGGTTTTGAAATCTTTTGCACCTTATTTTTGCATTTAAAGCTTATTTTATTCTTTTAAGTTTTTTTTGTGCAAATTGAGTGCTTTTTAGGTTGTTTTTTGGCAATCTATTTATAAAGTTTTCTATTCAGTTAATTATTATATAAACAATATAAGCTTTGTACACTGCTAGTTAACAGGTACAATATATTAACTTTTTTAATTAAAAGTTAACATGTAAATGCAAAGCAAGATTTATGTGTTTTTTTAAAAATTTTAAAAAAGTAGATTTATGTTTGTGCATTTTTATAAAAAATGATTTAATATATTTAAAAAAATTTAAAAATATTTTAAAAAATAATAATGTGTTTTTAATATGCCAAGAAGATATAAACCAAGAGCTGGTTCTATGGCTTTTTACCCTAGGGTAAAAGCAAAATCAATTATTCCTAAGTTTAATAGTTTTGGAGATATTGTAAATAATTCAGATTGTAAGCCTCTTTGTTTTTTTACAATTAAAGCAGGTATGGCCCAAGTAATTGGTAAAGATGCTCATAAGAAGAGTTCTACTTATGGTCAAGAAGTTGTAACTTCTGTAACTTTACTTGATGCTCCTGATTTGAAGGTTGTAGGAGCCAGATTTTATAAAGATAATAAAATTATTTTTGGGAAAAAAGCTGTTTTTGAATTTTTAAATTTTGATAATTTAATTTCACGAAAAATAAAAGGTAAAAATTCAAAAAAAACAATTTCTTTAGATGATATTTTAAAAAGAAAAGATGAAGCAAATTCTTTAGTTTTATTAGCTTATTTAGATTCTAAAAAAACATCTACTGGTCAAAAGAAACCAATTTTAGCAGAGATTCCTTTGTCAGGAGATTATGATTCTCAAATAAATTATTTAAAAGAGAAATTAAATAAAACCATTTCTGCTTTAGAAGTTTTTAATGCTGATACTTATTTAGATGTTAAGTCTATTTCTAAAGGACATGGAACAACAGGTCCTGTTAAAAGATTTAATATAAAAACATTAAGACCAAAACACCAACAAATAGAAAGACATGTTGGTTCAATTGGTCCATGGCATCCTGCTACAATAATGTATACTGTTCCTAGAGCAGGTCAACATGGTTTCCATAATAGAACTGCTTATAATAAAAAATTATTAATGATAGATTCAGATGTAAATAAAGTTAATTTTAAAGCAGGTTTACAAAATTATGGGGTTTTAAAAAATAATTATCTTGTGGTTGCTGGTTCTGTTCCAGGTCCTGTTAAAAGAGTTGTAGTTTTAAGAAATGCAACAAGACCACAAAGAAATTTAGTAGAGTTAACAGATATAAAAATTATAGTTAATTAAAGTGGGTTTTTATGAAAACAAATGTTTTTAATTTAGAAGGAAAAGTAATTAAGGAAATTAATTTGCCAAGCTTTTTTGAAGAAAATTATAGACCTGATCTTATTAAAAGAGCAGTAATTTCAAGTCAATCAAAAAGTTATCAACCAAAAGGTAATTCTCCTTATTCAAATAGACTAAATACTGCTGAATATAGAGGTGTAAGAAAACCAAGTAGAATGAAAAATTCTATTAATACAGGTCATGCAAGACTTCCAAGATTAAAAAATAGAACAGTTCTTATGGCTGGAAGAGTTGCAGGGGTTTCTCAAGCATTAGGTGGACCTAGAGCGCATCCTCCAAAAGTTTCAAAAATTTTAGTTAAAAAAATAAATTCAAAGGAAAGAACAAAAGCAATTTTAAGTGCAATTTCTGCAACTGCAAGTAAGTCTATTGTAAGTGTTAGAGGTTCTTTACTTCCTGAAACAATAAAAACTCTCCCAATTATTGTTGATTCTTCTTTAGAAGATGTTTTAAAAACAAAAGATGTTGATTCTTTTTTAGAAAAATTAGGATTAATTGAAAATATACAAAAAGCTAAAGATGCAAAAACTTTTAGAGCAGGAAGAGGAAAAACAAGGGGTAGACGATATAAAAGAAGAAAAAGTATTTTGTTTGTTTTAGGAGATAATAAAAATTATAAGTCCTTTTTAAATATTGAAGGTGTTGATGTAATTAATGCAAAATATCTTTCAATTAATGAACTTGCTCCTGGAACACATGCAGGAAGATTAACAATTTATACTGAAAATGCAATTGAAGAGTTAAAAAACAGATTTTCTAAGGTGAATTAAAATGAAAATTATAGAATATTATGATGTTGTAGAATATCCTGTTATTACAGAAAAAGCTGTTGATTTAATTTCAACTGCAAATAGATTAACTTTTGTTGTTAATAAAAAGTCTACAAAAGCACAAATTAAAGATGCTGTCGAAAAAATGTATAATGTGAAAGTTAAAACTATTAATACTTTATTAGATAGAAAAAATAGAAAAAAAGCATTTGTTACTCTTTCAAAGGAAAATAATGCCCAAGATGTAGCAAATAAGCTTGGAATATTATAGATATTAATTTTTAAAGGTAATTACTATGGGAAGAAGATTAAAACTTCAAAGAAGAGGAAAAGGAAGTCCAAAGTATAAATCTACTATTCATGCAAAAGTAGATATTAGGTATAATCATTTTAAAGAACTTGTAAAAGCACAAGTTATAGAAATGATTACAGATCCAGTAAGGTCTGCGCCTATTGCAAAAATTCTTTTAGAAACTGGACAAACAGATTATGTAATATGTTCTGAAGGTCTTTTAACTGGTCAAAAGTTAGAGTTTGGGCAAGGTGCTAGTCAAAAAGTTGGTAATGTTTTATTTTTAGAAGATATTGCTCCTGGTACTCAAATATTTAATATTGAAAAAAACTTTGGAGATGGTGGGAAATTTGTTAGAGCAAGTGGACAATCTGCAGTTTTAGTTTCAAAAAAAGAAAAAGCTATGGTGAAATTACCTTCTGGACAATTAAAAACATTTCCATTAGGAGTTAGAGCTACAATTGGTGTTGTAGCTGCTTCAGGAAGAACAAATAAACCATTTGTTACTGCTGGTAGTAAATTCCATGCAATGAAAGCAAAAAGCAAACCTTATCCAAGAGTTAGAGGTGTTGCTATGAACCCTGTTGATCATCCTTTTGGTGGTTTTCAACATCATGTAGGGCATTCTAAGTCTACTTCAAGACATGCTCCTGCTGGTAGAAAAGTTGGTTCAATTGCATCAAAGAGAACTGGAAGAAAGAAGAAGTAAATGTGAGTTTAAATGGAAGAACCAAATGATTTTTTATATAAAGGTAAATCTTTAGATGATTTAAAAAAATTATCTTTAAAAGAGTTTGCAAGTTTAGTAAATTCTAGAGCTAGACGAAATATTATTAGAAATGAATCTGATCAGTTTTATCAAAGAGTTGAAAAAGATATAAAGCAAAATAATATTAGAACACATAGAAGAGATTTAATTGTGACTCCTAAAATGGTTGGAAAGACAATAAGTATTTATAATGGAAAAGAGTTTAAACCAGTTTTTATTGTTTCAGAAATGCTTGGGCATTATTTAGGGGAATTTGTTCTTACTAGAAAAAGATTAATTCATGGTAAAGCAGGAATTGGTGCTACAAAGTCAAGTACTGCAATAAGTGAAAGAAAGTAAAGGTAGATTAATATGACTTTAAAAAATTATAATTATCAAAAACCTTTGGATGAAAAAAGAATTGCAAAGGCATCTAGGCAAAATGCAAAAGTTTCTACAAAATATTCAATAGAATTTTGTAATTATTTTAAAAATATGCCATTAAAAAAAGCAATAAAAATTTCTCAAGATATTCAAGATAAAAAAGATTTTCTACCATTAGTTAGATTTAATAAAAAAGTTGGGCATAGAAAAGGTCAATCTAAAAGAGGAGTTTCTTCAGGAAGATATCCTATTAAATGTGCTGCTTTAGTAAAAGAGTTATTAAAAGATGTTTCTTCTAATGCAGAAGATAAAAATTTAGATATTAATAAATTAAAAATCATTCACATGTTTGCTTCAAAAGGAGTAACTAGATCTAAATTGCAACCTCTAGGAAGAGTTAGCGGTAAGCAAAGAGAGTCTAAATCAACAAACATAGAAGTGATTGTTCTGGAGGAATAATCTGTGAAGGAAAATATTTTTGTAAAAGATAAATTAAAAAAGATTGCAATTGCAAACTATCTTAAAAAAAAACTAAAAAGTGCAGGATTTATAGATGTTGAAGTTGTTAAAACTTCTTTTAATACAAGAATTGTAATTTATTCTTTAAAGCCTGGTTTTATTATTGGTAAAAAAGGTGCAAATATCAGAGAACTTACTAATGATTTAGAAAATAAGTTTGGATATTCAAAAGTTCATATAGAAATTGGAGAAATTCCAAATAAAAATTTAGATGCAAAAGTAATAATAGAAAATATTGAAGCAAATATTTCTAAGGGAATTTCTTGGAAAAGCGTTGTATATTCTGCATTAAGACAAATTAAAAATGCTGGTGCAATTGGTGCTGAAATTGTTGCAAAAGGAAACACTGCGGGAAAAGGTCAAAGAAAAAGAAAATCTAGATTCTTTTTTGGATATATGAAAAAAGCAGGAGATCAAAAAGATCTTGTAAGTTTTGAGAAAAAAACTACTTTTCCTGGTCTTGGAACAATTGGTATAAGACTTAGAATTGTAAAACCAGATATTATGTTTAGTGATAAAGTAGATGTTTCTGAACTTTGTAGAGATTTTAAAATAAAAATGGAAGAAGAAATTTTAGAAAAATCTAAAGAAAAAATTGATAATGTAGATAAAAGTTCAAAAGATATTAAAGAAAAAGATATTAAAGAAAAAGATATTAAAGAAAAAGATATTAAAGAAAAAGATATTAAAGAAAAAGATATTAAAGAAAAAGATATTAAAGAAAAAGATATTAAAGAAAAAGATATTAAAGAAATTTCTAATGATAAAAAAAGTTTATCTAAAAAGAAAGTTTCTAAAGAAAATAGTTCTTTAAAAAAAGATATTTCTAAAAAAGTAACTTCAAAAGTAAAAGATGTTTTAAAAACAAAAGATGATAGTAAAAATTTATCTATATCTAATGATTCTAAATTAGATGATTTAATAAAAGTAGATAAATAATTATTTAAGAGTTGATTTTAAATGGTTAAAAAAAGAAAAATTGAATACAATTCAATTGAAGAGATTGATAATAAAGTTAAAAAATTAAAATTAGATCTTGCTAAACATAAAGGTATGCTTGCTTCTAAGACAAAAACTAACAATACTTCTAAAAAAGGTGAACTTAAAAAAGAAATTGCAAGACTTTTAACTAAAAAAAATCAATTATCTAAATTAAATTTAGTTAATGCCGTGGAGGGTAAGAAATAATGAAAGATATAAGTTCTGTTAGTCATCTTTCAAATGAGATTTTTGATTTAAATTCTATTTCAAAAGAATCTCAACAAATAAAAATTACAATTGAAAGAAAAAAATTTAAAAAATTTGCAACATTAATTTCTGGGTTTTCAAAAACTTCAGAAGCAAAAGATGTTGAAAAATATTTAAAAAAAAAGCTTGCTTGTGGTGGTACAACAAAGAATAATGTTGTTGAAATTCAAGGTAATCAAAAAGATAAAGTTAAGCTTTTATTAATTGAAAAAGGTTATCAAGAGGAATTAATTGATGCTTAATTTAAAAGATATTGAAATGATTGGAAAAAGTTATAAAATAGAAAATGCTTCAGATCCTTCAAAAATTGGGTTTATTGGAAGAGTAATTTTTATAACTAATGATGAAATTGTATTTGATGATTCTCAAAAAATTTTTAAAATTAAAAAAAATGAAATTATTAAATTAAAAAAAATTATGTGATTTTTATGGTAAATAATAAACAAACAAATAATTTAAGTGTTAGAGGAAAAATGGTAGAGGGAAAAGTTATTAGAATGAAGTCTAAAAAAACTGCTCAAATTGAAATCTCTAGAACTAAATTTATCCCAAAATATGAAAGATATTTATTTGAAAAAAGTAAATTTGCTGCACATGTTCCTGATGGATTAGAAATTTCTGTAGGGGATAATGTTTTATGTGGTGAAACTAGAAAAATAAGTAAAACTAAATCCATGATTGTTATTAAAAAACAAGATATTAAAAATTAATTTTTTAAAAAAGGTGTATAAGTATGAAACAAATAAGTGCAAATGTTACAAGAGGGCTTTGTACAAAGTCTCAATGTGTGTGTACAGATAATAGTGGTGCAAAAATTGTTGAAATTATTTCTGTTTATAAATTTAAAAATAGAAAAACACAATTTCCTTCTGCAGGAATAGGATCTCTTGTAAATGTTGTTGTTAAAAAAGGTACCCCTAATATGAAAAAAAAAATTGAAAAAGCAGTAATTGTTAGAGTAAAAAAAGAATATAGAAGAAAAAATGGTAAAAGAATTTGTTTTGAAGATAATGCTGTTGTTTTAACAGATTTAAAAGGATTTCCAAAAGCATCTGAAGTTAAAGGATGTGTTGCTAAAGAAGTTGGTGAAAGATATCCAAAGATAGCAGGGCTTTCTTCTGCTGTTATATAAATTTATTTTTAAAAAAATTATAAAGAATGATTGTTAATGAATACTAAAACTAAAAACCCAGGAAAACAAAGAAAATTGTTTTTTAAGGCCCCACTTCATCTTAAAAGAAAGCAAGTTGTTGCTCCAATTGATAAAAAGAAAGCTTTAGAAATTGGAAAAAAAGCTTTACCTATAAGAAAAGGTGATACTGTAAAAGTACTTGTTGGAAAATATAAGGGTAAAAGTGGAAAAGTTGAAAAAGTAAGTTATATTAAATCTAAAGTTTATATAAAAGATTTAGTTTATAAAAATTTAAAAGGTCAAGAAAAATTTGTTCCTTTTACACCATCTAATTTAGTTATTTTAGATGTAGTTTTAAGTGATTCTAAAAGATTTAAAAAATCACCAAAGGTGAAATAGTATGGCAAATAAAGGCGAAACTAAATGTTTAAAAATAAGTAGTGTTAGAGTTGTTTCTGGGCTTGATAAAACAAAAAGATTTATATATAAACAAAATCCAGGAAAACATACATCTAATACTTCATTAAGTGTAGGTTATATTTTAAAAGATATCTTACATCTTGCAGATAATACTAGAGAAGTAAAATATATTATAAAAAATAGAGAAATTTATATTGATAAAAAGAAAGTTAAAGATCATAGATTCCCTGTTGGATTATATGATATTTTTGAAATTCCTAAATTAAATAAATTTTATAGAATTTATTATAAATTAAATGGTTCTTTATCTTTAAAAGAAATCACTAAAGAAGAAGCAACTTTTAAAATTTGTAAAATTAAATCTAAAAAGATTTTAGGAAAAGAAAAAGTTCAATTAACTACAAATGATGGTAGAACAATAATTACTACAAATATTGCTTATAAACCAAAGGCTTCTATAAAATTAGATTTAGAAGAAAATGTTATAAAAGAATATTTTCCTTTAGAAAAAGGAAGAGAAGTTTTAGTTATTGGTGGAAAACATATTGGTCAAATTGCAAAAATTGAATCAATTAAGCCAAGTAATATGCAAAGACAAATGTTGATTCAATTAAAAGAAAGTGGAATTGACTTTGAAACTACAGAAAAAAATATAGTTGTAATAAATTAATTAATGTGATTTTTATGCCTGAAGAAAAATCAAAAAATAATCCAATGAAAGAAATTTATATTGATAAAGTTGTTGTAAACATAGGTGTTGGAGAAGGAGGTGCAGAATTAGAAAAATCTGCAAAAATTCTTGAACTTGTTACTAAAAAACATGTTGTTAAAACAATTTGTAAAGTTAAACTTCCAACTTGGGGAATTAGACCTGGGCTTCCTATTGGTTGTAAAACAACTCTTAGAGGAAAAGAAGCTATTGATTTTATAACACTTACACTTAAAGCAAAAAGAAATAAATTAAAAGCAAAGTCTTTTACAAAAGAAGGTAATTTTTCATATGGTATTCATGAATATTTAGATGTTCCTGGTATTAAATATGATCCAGAACTTGGAATTAGAGGGTTTGATGTTTGTATAAATCTTAGAAGAAGAGGTTATAGAATTAAATTAAGAAAATATAATCAACAAAAATTAGGTAAAAAACAAATTGTTTCAAAAAATGAAGCAATTGATTTTATTAAACAAAAATTTGGGGTTGTGGTTGAATGACTACAAATAAAGAAAATAAAGGTGTGACTAAAAAAATTAGTCCAACAAGTAAAGAAACTAAAAGAAGTAAAGCATGTAGATTTTGTGGATCTCATAGAGGAGTTATTACAAAATATAATTTATACATCTGTAGAAGATGTTTTAATGATCATGCAGAAGAATTAGGTTTTAAAAAATATAATTAAATAATTAGCATTTGGGTGAGTCGATGAGTTTAAATGATCCTATAGCGGATGCATTAAATAATTTAAATAATGCAGAAAATGTTGCAAAAAGTAATTGCGTTCTAAACTATTCAAAGTTATTAATATCTATTTTGGATGTTTTAAAAAATGAAGGATATATTAATAATTATAAAATTATTGATAGTAGACCTCATAAAAAAATAGAAGTTAATCTCGGTGGGAAAATAAATAAATGTAAAGCAATAAAACCTAGATTTGCTGTAAAAAATAATGATTTTGAAAAGTTTGAAAAGTCTTATTTAATATCTAGAGATGTTGGTCTATTAGTAGTAAGTACTACAAATGGTTTAATGACTCATAAAGATGCAAAAAAGTTAGGTCTTGGTGGTAGATTACTTGCATATATTTATTAAATAGTTTATAAAAATTTAATGTTGATCTTTATGACTGAAGAAAAAAAAATTAAAGAAATTAAAAAAAATATTATAGATGTTTCTAAAGATATTTCTATAAAAATAGAAAAAAATATAATTATTTTAGAAAAAGCAGGTGTTTCTCAAGAAATTGTTTTTAATCCTGTTTATATATATATAGATGTCTTAGATAATCAAATAATAATTACCCCTAGAAATAAAAAAAGGAAGTTTGTGTCTGTATCAAATACTATTAAAAAAATTATTATGAATGCAATTAATGGTTTTGATAAAGAATATGTTTATACTTTATCAATAGTTTATTCTCACTTTCCAATAACAGTTAAAGTAGATGGGACAAATATAATAATCTCAAATTTTTTAGGAGAAAAAAAACCTAGAAAAACAAAAATTGCCCCAGGTTGTGTAGTTCAAGTTAATGGTAAGGAGATTATTGTTAAAGGTAAAAATAAATATGCAGTTGGACAAACTGCAGGTAGTCTAGAATCTACTGCAAGAGTAATTGGTAGAGATTATAGAGTTTTTGATGATGGTATTTATATTACTGGTAAAAATATATAGATTTAATTATAATGTGAATAATTATGAGTAAAGATACACCAAATTTTAGAGGGCATTTTCCTCTTACAACTAGAAGAAGAAAAAAAAGAAGAGATGTTACTAAATGGAGAAGACCTAGAGGAATTGATAGTACACTTGCAACTCCAAGAGGACCTATTCCTAAAGTAGGATATGGTCATAAAAACGAAGATAAATATAAACATCCTTCTAATTTAAAAGAAGTTTTAGTTTGTTCTATGACTGATTTTGATAATATCTTTTTAGAAGAACCTGTAGCTATTAGATTTTCATCTACTTTAGGTAAAAAGAAAAAAGAAGATATTAGAAAATTAGCAATGGAAAAAAATATTAAAGTTTTAAATTAAAATGTGACTTTTATGAAATTAAATAAAATTAAAGAAACTGCTGGTAAGATTCTAAAAAAAGGAAAACATAAGTTAGTTATCAATTTAGAAAAATTTGAAGAAAATAAAAAACAAGTTACTGATGCAATTACAAGAAGTGATGTTAAAGATATTATTTCAAAAGGAATTATAGATATTAAAAAAAATACAGGACAATCAAGAGGAAGAGCAAGAGATCTTTTAGAAAAAAAGAAACTTAAAAGGAAAAAAGGTCCTGGAAAAAAAAAGGGTACTTTGAAAGCAAGACAAAAAGATAATGTTTATAATTTGAAAGTTAGAGGTCTTAGAAAAAGATTAAAAGAGTTAAAAAAAGAAGATAAATTAAATGATAAAAATTATAAAAAATTATATTTAATGATTAAAGGTAATTATTTTAGAGGAAAAAAACATTTAGAAGAATATATTAATGGTGAAAATAAATGAAAAGCGGTCCTACTTATAAAGTTTCTTTTAAAAGAAAAAGAGAACAAAAAACTGATTATAAAAAGAGACTTGCATTTTTAAAGTCTGGGGAATATAGATTTATTACTAGAATTTCTAATAATCTTGTAAGATGTCAAGTTATTTCTTATGAAGTTAATGGAGATAAAACAATTGTTTCTATTACATCTAATGATTTAAAAAAGTTAGGATGGAATTATAGTTTAAAAAGTACTCCTGCAATATATCTTACTGCATTATTACTTGCAAAAAAATTAAAAGAAAAAAATATTACAAAAGTTATTTTTGATACTGGTCTTAGAAATTATAAATCTAAGTCTAAAATATATGCTGCATTAAAAGCAATTGTAGATTTTGGTATAATTTGTCCTCATGATCCAAAGGCTTTTCCAAATGATGATAGAATAAATGGTTTGCATATAGATAATTTTTTAAAAAATAATATTTCTAAAAAGTTTGAAGAAATTAAAAATAGTTTATTAAAATAAAATTAATGTGAAAATTATGCCTGTTGAAAGAAAAGATTCAAAAATAAAAAGAAGAAGTCCAAAAGAAAGATCTTTAAATCCAGAATTTGATAGAGATTCTTGGGTTCCAAAAACAAATCTTGGTAGAAAAGTGAAATCTGGAGAAATTAGTTCTTTAGATGAAGCTTTTAAGTTTGGGGTTATTATGGAACCACAAATTGTTGATTTTTTAATTCCTGATATTAAAATAAAAGTAATTGATGTTAAAAAAACAACTAGAGTTACTAGAGCTGGGAGACATTTTTCTTTTAGAGTTTCTGCAATTGTAGGAGATGGAAATGGGCATGTAGGTATTGGTACTGGTAAAAATTTAGAAAGATTTACAGCACAAGAAAAAGCAATTCAAAATGCAAAATTAAAAATGGTTTCTGTTAAAAGTGGTTCAGGTAGTTGGGAAAGTAATACTTTTGATGATAATTCTATTCCTTTTAGAACTGTTGGGAAATGTTCTTCTTTAAGAGTTGAACTTTTACCAGCCCCAAAAGGAGTTGGTCTTGCAGTAAGTGATACTATTAAACCTGTTTTTGAACTTGTAGGAATTTCTAATATTTGGTCAAAAACAAGAGGTGCAACAGATACAAAGTTAAATTTTGTAAAAGCTGCAATTGATGCTTTATCAAATTTAAATAAAATAAAAAGTTTAAATAAAAAAGAAGATGTTGAATAAATTTATTTTTAAATGTGAATTGATATGTTTGTAATACTTAGAGTTAGAGGAAAAATTGGGGTTAGAGAAAACATAGAACGATCTATGGAGTTATTAAATCTAACTAGAGTTAATCATTGTGTTTTATATAATGATAATCCTAAAATTAAAGGAATGCTTAAAAAAGCAAAAGATTATATTACTTGGGGAGAAATTTCAAAGGATGTTTTAATTAAACTTTTAAAAAAAAGAGGGAAAGTTTATACAAAAGAAGGGAAATTAATTAAAATTTCTGAGCAAGAAAAAGATTTTGAAAAACTTGCAGAAGATATTCTTTCTTCTAAGAAAAATATTAAAGAGTTAAATATTAAACCAGTTTTTAGATTAAAACCTCCTTCTAAAGGTTATGATAAAAAAGGTATTAAAAAAACTTTTAAAGAAGGCGGAGTTTTAGGATATAGAGGAGAAAATATTAATTCTCTTTTAAGAAGAATGATTTAGAAAGGTAATTTTTATGAGTAAATCAAAAACAGATAGATTAAGAGGAAAAAGAACTTTTGGGAAAGGAAATACAAAAAATAATAGAGGAGGCGGTTCTACTGGTGGTAGAGGTAGAGGTGGTTCTTTTAAACATAAGTTTGGTAAATTTTCTTCAACAATAGGAATTAAAGTAACTCTAAAACCTAAAAATAAATTAAAAACTATAACTTTAAAAGATTTAAGTTTATTAATAAAAGATTCTAAAGAAATTAATTTAAAAAATTTAGGATACGATAAAGTTTTAGGAACTGGGAATATTAATAAATCAGTTGTTATTAAGAATGCTAAATTTACAGAAACAGCAAAAGCAAAGATTGAAGCAGCTGGAGGGAAGTTTGAATGAGTTTCATTAATTTGATGCAAAAAATTTTGCCATCTGTAAAAGATCCAATAAAAGTACCAAATCTTAAAAAAAAATTAATTTGGACTGGTTTGGTTTTAGCTGTATTTTTTATATTAGGTAATATAGAAATTATAGGTGTTGCCCCAGAAGCACTTTTACAACTAGAATATCTTCAATTAGTTATGGCTAGTCAATTAGGAACTCTTATTACTTTGGGAATTGGGCCCATAGTTTTAGCATCCATTATTTTACAATTATTAGTTGGGGTTAAAATTTTTAATTTAGATTTTTCAAATCCCCAAGATAGAGCTAAATTTGGAATTTGGCAAAAAGTTTTAGCAATAATTTTAGCTTTTGTAGAAGCAATTGTTTCTGTAAAAGTAGGTATGCTTGTTCCTCTTCCAGGAATGACAATGCTTGTTATTTTACAAGCTGCATTAGGTACAATAGTTTTATTGTATTTAGATGAAGTAGTTTCAAAATATGGAATTGGTTCAGGAATAGGTCTTTTCATTGCTGCAGGAGTTTCCCAAACAATTCTTTGGAGAATTTTTATGTTTCCTGCAATTGCAAATGGTCAGGTAGGGTTAATAGGGATTGCAATTAATGCTATTAAAACAGGTGCATTAACTACTCTTTTATTAAGTGTTATTATTCCTATTTTAGTAACTTTAGTTGTATTTTTTGTAATTGTTTATGTTGAAGGAATGCATGTTAATATTCCATTAACTGTTGGACGTAGTGGTATGGGTGCAAAATATCCTGTTAAACTTTTATATGTTTCAAATATGCCAGTTATTTTAGCATCTACTCTTTTTGCAAATGTACAGTTATTTGTAAATCTTGCAAAAGATACTGCTCTTGAAAATTTAGTTTTTAAAATATCTGAGTTTTTAACCCCACAATATGATTTAATTTCCAAAACAATTTTAGGAAGTGTTACAGGTAATGCTTGGCTTCAAGCTTTTGGATATATGATTGTTTTTGTTTTAGTTTGTGTTATTTTTGGAAAATTTTGGGTTCAAGTTGGGGGGCAAAATTCAGAATCTGTTGCAAAACAATTACAATCTTCTGGGATGTCAATTCCTGGTTTTAGAAGAGATCAAAGAGTTTTAACAACAGTTTTAAAAAGATATATCCCAACAATTACAATTTTAGGTTCCATTTTTGTTGGTCTTTTAGCATTTTTTTCAGATCTTACTGGTGCAATTGGTTCAGGAATTGGAATTTTATTAACTGTCGGAATTATTTATAGATTTTATGAACAAATGGCAAAAGATCAAATGTTTGAATCTAGTGCTCTTGTAAAACAATTAATGGGTAAAAAATAGTTTTTGTTTTTAATTATTGTGTTTTTAATTTTTTTAAAAATTAAAAATTGGTTATTAAAAAATATTAAAATTTAAAAAAGGTAAGAATTAATGTTTGAAGTTCCTGTTATAAGTTATTGGGTTGATTTAATAATTATTGTTTTATTTTATGCTTTTGCATATAAATTTATTCAACATTTAACTGTAAATCCAAAAGAATATTTTAAATTTAAATATGAAAGTAAAAAAATAAATGAAGAATTAAAAAAATTATCTAAAGAACAAAAATTAGATGAAATGAAAGCAAAACAAAAAGAATCTTTTAAGATGGTTGGAAAACAATTTAAAATGACTCAAAAATCTATGTTTGTTATGATGATTGTTGCTCTGCCTATTCTTTGGGTTATTAAAGAATATTATGGGAAAATAGTTTATGATTTTATAATTTTTTCAGTAAATGGTTTGTGGGCTTATATTATTTTAGGTGTTATTGTATCTATGATAATTAATAATATTTATGATAAAAAATTAGGTAAAAAATATTATGCAGAATTTGAAAAATAGTTTTTAAAAATAGTATATAAAAAAGGATTGTTATATAATATTTAAAAGGTGAAATATATGCCAAGTGCAAGTATAAGAAATAGAAAATTAAAAACAGTAAGAACACCAAGTGGTAAGTCAAAAATAATTATTAAAAAGAAAAAAACAAATAAGCATATTTGTGCAATATCTAAAAAACCATTATCAGGTATGCCACATGGAAAAAGAGTTTTTGAAGTTTTAAGAATGTCAAAAACACAAAGAAGACCAGAAAATCCATTATCTTCTATGCTTTCTTCAAAAGTTAGAGATGATGTTTATCTTCAAGCGGTAATGCTTAAATATAATTTAATTACAAAAGATGATGTAGATTATAGATATAAAAAATATATTGATATGATTTATAATAAAATTGAATAAGTGTGGTATTTATGGGAATTTTAAAACCTGGAAAAGAATGTATTTTAATTAAAGGAAATGATTTTGGTAAAAAAATTAAAATAGAAAAAATAGAAAATAATTTTGTTTATTTTAAAGAAAAAGATAAAGAAAAAAAGGTAGGTATTTATCATATCTTTCCTTTATAATTTGAAAATGTGTGTTTATTATGGCTAAAGCAAAGGCAAAAGGAAAAGTAAATAATTCTAAATCAAAAAGTGGAAATAAAAAACCACAAAAAAATACAAGAAAGAAAGAAAGTTCTATTGTTAAAGTTACAAAAACTGAAAGAGTTTTTAAACAAAAAACAAGAAATATTCCTTCTCATTTAGATTTAAGTAAAGAAAAAGATGATTTTAAGCATGTTGTAAGAATTTCAAATAGGGATATCCCAGGATATATGTCTATTGGAAATGGGCTTGAATTAATTTATGGAATTAGTAATAGATTAGGGAAAGCAATAGAAGTTATTTTTTATAAAAAAACAAATCAAGAAAGTTTAAAAATAGGTTATTTAAAAGAAAATGATATTGAAGTTTTAAATGATATTATTTTAAATTTAGATAAAGAAGTTCCATCTTGGCTTTTAAATAGAGCAAAAACAATTGATGGAGATGGAAAAAAACATTTAATAATGGCTGATTTGAAATTAGAACTTAGAAAAAATCTTCAAAGACTTGGAAAAATTAAAAGTTATAGAGGTCTTAGATTACAATGGGGTCTTCCTGTTAGAGGTCAAAAAACAAAATCTACTTTTAGAAATGGTGGAGTTGTAGGAGTTTCTAAGAAAAAATAGTTTTTTTATTTTTTTTTAAATGTGATAAATTATGGGTGAACCAAAAAGATTAAATAGATTATACGATGTTCCTAGAATGAAGTGGAATAAACAAAAAATAAAAGCAGATAATAAAATCATTAATGATTATGGTCTTAAAAGAAAAAAAGAAATCTGGAAAGCAGAAACTATGGTTAGAAACTATAGAAAAAAAGCAAGACTTCTTTTAGCTGGAAGAGTAGATGATTATGCTACTAGAAAAGATGAATTATTAAATAGGCTTATAAGATTAGGTATTTTTACTAAAGATCATAAAATTGAAGATGTTTTAAAAATTAGTGCAAATGATGTTTTAGATAGAAGACTTCAAACATTAGTTTTTAGAAAAGGACTTTCATTAACACCAACTCAAGCAAGACAATTAATTACACACGGACATATTCTTGTAAATGGAAAAATAAGAAAGACTCCAAGTTCTTTAATTTATAAAGATGATTCTATATCTTATTCAAATACTAAAATAAAAAATGAAATTGAAAAATCAATTGAAACTAAAGGAAAATCTTTTGTTCCAAAAGAAGATAAATCAAAAGTAGATTTAGATTCTAAAAAAGAAGAAACAAAAGAAGTTAAGGAGTGATTCTAGATGGCTGGGAATGATAAGATTGGTTTAATAAATATTTTTGCATCTAGAAATAATACTATAATGGTTTTAACAGATGAGACTGGTGCAGAAGTTATTGCAAAATCATCAGGTGGGCAATTAACTAAATCACAACATAAAGAAGGTTCTCCTTATGTTGCTATGAAAATGTCTCAAGTTATTGCAGAAAAAGCAAAAGAAAAAGGAATTAAAGAAGTTCATGTTAAAATTAGAGCTCCTGGAGGAAATTTATATAATAATCCTGGTCAAGGTGCTGAGCCTTCTATTAAGTCTTTAACAAGACATGGATTAAAGATATTAAGTATAACAAATACAACTCCAATACCTCATGATGGTTGTAGAAAGAAAAAATGTTATAGAAGAAAAAAATAATTTATATAAATATAATTTTTTATCTGTGTGATTAAATATGACTAAAATAAAATTTTTAGAAACTGAGTTTCAAAATAATAAGTTTCTTGTTGAAAATATAGATCCAATAATTTTAAATACATTAAGAAGAATGATAAGTTATCTTCTTCCAATATATGCAGTTGAAGAAATTGATTTTCATATAAATGATTCTGTTGTGATTGATGAGATGCTTGCTAATAGAATAGGTCTTTGTCCTATTAAAACTCCTTTAATCAATACTGGTAAAAAAGTTACTTTATCTTTAGATAAACAAGGTCCATGTACAGTTTATTCAAAGGATTTTATTTCAAATGATCCTGATATTGTAATGGCATATGATAATATACCTATTACAAAATTAAATGAAGGTGAAAAAATAAATCTAGATTGTTTTGCAGTTATAGGTTCTGGTAAAGATCATGTAAAATATTCTTCTTCAATTGTTTCATATTCTCAACTTTTTGAAGTTGATTCTTCTAGAACATGTGAAGATTGTAAAAATATTTTAGATTTAGTTTCTAAAAATGCATTAAATAATTCAAAACCATATTTAATAGATTCTAATATGCAAGATTTAGTAGTTTTACAAATTGAAAAATGTGATAAAAACTGTTTAAAAATTAATTCTACTAATAATTATATATTAAATTTAGAATTAATTGGTCAAATAGATATTAAAGATTTAATTAAATTATCAAAAAGATATGTTAAGGAGTATTTTTCTGTTTTAAAGAAAAAAATAAAATAAATGTTTTAAATTTTATTTGCTGGGGTTCCCGAGTGGTCAAAGGGGCAGGACTTAAGATCCTGTGCTTAGTGCTTCGCAGGTTCGAATCCTGTCCCCAGCATTTTATTTAAGATGTTTTAAAAATTTTATAAAATTTAGGTGTTTTTATATGACTATTAAAAAAAGTTTGAAAAATAATGAAAAAGTTGAAATGATTGATAAATTATATAAAGCTTATAAGCAAAATAATAAAGATATTTATAAAAGAGTTGCAAAGCTTTTAGAAAAAAGTGTTAGAAAAAATATTTCTGTAAATTTATCTAAGCTTGAAAAATTAAATGTAGTTAAAGATGGATCTATTGTTGTTGTTCCTGGGAAAATATTAGGTGCTGGGGAAGTTTCAAAAAAAATTACAGTTTATGCTTATAAATATTCAGATTCTGTAAAAAATAAAATTCATTCAATAAAATCTTTTGATGATTTTTGTAAGGATAAAATTGACTATAAAAATACTTTAATAATTATTTAAATTAATAATTGGTGACTAAAATGATATTAATTAATGCAGAAAATAAAATTTATGGAAGACTTGCATCTGATGTTGCAAAAAAACTTTTATCTACTGATGATAAAATAGTTGTAGTTAATTCTGGACTTATTATTGTTTCTGGAGATGGGACTTTACTTTTAAAAAAAATCAGTGATAAAAGAGAAAGAGGGGGAAAAGGAAATCCACTTCATAATCCAAAACAACCAAGATATCCAGATTTGTTATTTAAAAGATCTGTAAGAGGTATGCTCCCAAGAAGTCCAAAAGGTCTAAATGCTTTAAAAAGATTAACAGTTTATATAGATGTTCCTGAAGAATTTTCAAAAAATTTAGAAAAAGCAGTAGATAAAAAAAATATAGAACATACAACATTAAATGCTCTTTGTAAAAAATTAGGGGCTAAATTAAAATTATAAAAATAGGTTATATTATGGTAAAAATATATAATGTTAAAGCGAATAGAAAAAAGGCAAAGGCAAGAGCTGTAATTAAGTCTGGAAAAGGGAATATTAGAATTAATAATACTTCTGTAGATTCTTTTTATACAGGTTATAAACAATCTCTAGTTTTAGAACCCACTCATATTGCTCCAGAAGAATTTTCAAAATTTGATTTTTTAATAAATGTATCTGGAGGGGGAGTTTCTGGGCAAGTACAAGCTGTTAGAAGTTGTATTGCAAAAGGAATTGTTCTTGCAAATGGTAGTAAAAAAACATTAAAAGATAAATTTTTAATATATGATAGATATTTATTAATTGATGATGTTAGAAATAAAGAACCTAAAAAACAATTAGGAAGAGGAGCTAGAAGTAAAAAGCAAAGCTCTAAAAGGTGATTTTATGATTATTCCTATAAGGTGTTTTTCTTGTGGTCAAGTTATTGCAAATAAATATGAAGAGTTTATAAAGCTTGTAAATGAAGAAAAATTATCTCCTGAAAAAGCACTTGATAAGCTTGGTATTAAAAAATATTGTTGTAGAAGAATGTTATTATCTCATGTTGAAACCATTGATGAGATAATGATGTATAATTAAAATGAAAATATATAAAGAGTTGATATAATGGTTGAAAAAAATGATAGTTCTAAAGGAACTTTAGTAAATATAGATTTATATCTTAAAAATGGTATTCATATAGGTACAAAATATAAAAATGGAGCTATGAGAAGATTTATCTTTAAATCAAGAAGTGATAAATTAAATGTAATGGATGTTCAAATAATTGATAAAAGAATTGCTATTGCTATAGATTTTTTATCAAAATATGATCCTAAAGATGTTATTTTTGTTTCAAGAAAAAAATATTCTCTTACAGGTATTAAACTTTTAGAAAAAACTTTTGGATATAATTCAAAAGTAGGAAGATTTATTCCAGGTACTTTTACAAATCCAGAATCTGAACATTTTGTAGAGCCTAAATTAGTATTTATTGTAGATCCAAATATAGATAGACAGGCAATATTAGAAGCAAAAAAAATAAGAGCCCCTATTGTTGCTCTTGCTACAACTTCTAGTAATATTAGAAATATAGATTTTATTATTCCATTTAATAACAAAGGTAGAAAATCTGTTGCACTTTTCTTTTGGTTATTAAATAGAGAATTACAATTAAAAAATGGATTTATTAAAAAACCAGAAGAATTTAGTTATAAAGTTGAAGATTTTATTTTTGATGATGATAATAAAGATAAAAAAGATAAAAAAGATATTACACCAAGACCAAGATTTAGAAAAAAATTTAATAAAAATTAATTTTTTTATTTTTTTTAAATTAAAAAGTATTTTTATTTTTTTTATAATTATATTTTTTTATATTTAATTATTATTAGTTAATTATATAAAGTATTTCAACATATTATATATATAAAATAAGTGGTTTATATGAAAGATACTTCTATTGTTTCTCTTTTAAGAGATTTAAATTTAACAGAATATGAAGCAAAAGCATTAACTACTTTATTTAAATTTTCTGAATCTGATGCTCCAACAATTAGTAGAAATTCTCAAATTCCAAAAACAAGAATTTATGATGTTTTAGATAAGCTTAAAGCAAAAGGTTTAGTTTTAGAGGTTTATAAATCTCCAAAAACTTTTAAAGTTATTAATCCTAATGAAATTTTTAGTCAACTAATTGATTCTAAGAAAAAAGAATTTGACTTACTTTCTAAAAAAGTAGATGATGTTGTAGCAAATAAAAATTGGGATGTTGAACTTTCTTCTAATAAGGAAAAAATTTTGCAAGTTAATAATTTAAATGATTATAATAAATATTTATCTCAAGAATTAAATTCTGCTGAAAAAGAAGTTTTGGGATTTACTCATATTGATCAAAGAATTGATTCTTTAAAGTCTCTTATTCCTAGAGATAATTTAGGCATTAAGATTTTAACAAATCCAATGACTAAAGTCCATAATTTACCTAAACATTTTTCAGTTCAAGAAATTAATCATTCTATGGATGCTTTTGTTTTAGATAAACATAAAGTTATTATGGCTCTTACAGATCTTTCTGAAGCCAAAAAAAGTTATCATTTAACTGTTTTAGAAAATAATCTATCTCTTGCAAATGCTTTATCTACTCATTTTAATTCTTATTGGAAAAAATAGTTTTATTTTTTAAATACATTCTCTTTTTATATTTTTCTAATTATATATTTTTATAAAAAATTAAAAAAAAGTTTTATAATATGTGTTTATTTAAAAAAAAAGGAAAAATAGATATTAAATTAGATTCTTATAATTTAAAATATGATGATTTTATTAAAGGTAAATTATTTATAAATATTAATAAAGATTTAATTGGAAAAGAATTATATATTAAATTAATTTCCTATAAATATGTAAAAGAATATGATTCTAATGGTAAAGCTTATAAAAATAAAAAAATTTTGTTTAATTTTAAACAATCTTTAGATAGTTTGAAAAATTATTCAAAAACAATTTCTCCTTTAGAATATTCTTTTAAAATTAAAATTCCTTCAAAAAATTCTATAGATCCATTAAATTCAACTAAAGTTGGGAATATTATTAATAAGATTTCTATATTTACAGGAAATAATTCAAAACTTTATTGGGATTTAGAATCTAAATTAGTTGTAAAAAAAAGTCTCTTTAATATTAAAAAAAAAATTGATTTAAATATTAATTAATTTTTTTTAACAGAATATTTATATTTATAAAAATTTATATTTTCTATTTTTATATATTAATAATTATAATAAATTTATTTAAATTTATTTTATAATATATTTTGAAAAAAAATTAAATTAATTTTATTTTTTATTTTTTATTTTATTTTTTTAGTTATATAATAAAATTTAGGTTATATTTTTTTGAAAATCCTAATTTTTTTAACATAAATTTTAAATAATTAATATAAATATACATATTAGTTTAATAGTTATAGATGATCATAATTATGATATATTATTATATATATTATTTTATCTTTGTTAAGTTTATTTTATAAATAATAATATATCTTAAGAATAATATTTTTTATTTTTAATTTTTTTATAATATTTTTTTTAAAAAAATCTATTTATAAAGCTTATTGTGCTTATATTATATATTACTTTTTTTATTTTACAAAATAAAATAAACCGATGACATTTAAGGAGGTAGTTTGTATGTCTGAATTTGTAAAATTTACTGTGTCAGATGATCTATTAAATCTTCAAACTGAAGTTTTTAAAAAAATATCTAAGTCTGGTAAAGTAAAAATTGGTATAAATGAAGTTACTAAAGCTGTAGAGAGGTCTAATGCAAAATTAATTGCTATTGCAGAAGATGTTACTCCTGTAGAAATTGTAATGCATTTACCAATAATTTGTAAAGAAAAAAATATACCTTTTACTTATTTTAAAACAAAAGATGATTTAGGAAAAGCTGTAGGTATATCTGCAAAAGCAAGTTCTATTGCTATTTTAGATGCTGGAGTTGCTCAAAAAGAATTAACTTCATTAATTACAAAAATTAATGATTTAATTGGTGGAAAAAAAGAAGAAAAACCAAAAGAAGTTAAAGAAAAACCAAAAGAAGCTGAAGATAAAGAGTAGTGGGGTGTTTTAAATGGCTGATGAAGGAATACCTGCAGAAGTTGTAGAAATTGTAGGTAGAACTGGTTCAAGAGGAGAAGCTACTCAAGTTCTTTGTAAAGTTTTAGATGGTTATGAAAAGGGAAGAATAAAAAAAAGAAATGTTAAAGGTAATGTTAGACTTGGAGACATTTTATTATTATTAAACCCTGAAACAGAAGCAAAGGATATTAATTCTAGGTGATTGTTATGAAATGTACATTTTGTGGTAAAGAAATTCCAGAAGGTTCTGGAATTATATATGCTAAAAAAGATGGTACTGTTTATAACTTCTGTTCTAGTAAATGTAAAATAACTGTTCTTAATAAAAAATATAAACCACATAGAACAAAATGGACAGATAAATATCATCTTGAAAAATCAAGAATTAAGAAAAAAATTTAATTTTTTTCTTTTCTCTTCTTTAAAAAATATAATTTTTAATTTGGTGATTTATTGTATAGGCAACCTATAATAACAATTATGGGTCATATAGACTCTGGTAAAACCACTTTTCTAGATAAAATTAAAGGAAGTAGTATTGCAAAATTAGAAGCTGGAAAAATTACTCAACATATTGGTGCTACAGAGATTACTTTAGATGTTATTAAAAAAATGTGTTTTCATTTATTTAATAAATATAAATTTGATGTTACTATTCCTGGGTTATTATTTATAGATACTCCTGGGCATAATGCTTTTGATAATTTAAGAGAAAGAGGTGGATCTCTTGCAGATCTTGTTGTTTTAGTTATAGATATTAATAAAGGTTTACAAGCTCAAGATATTGAAACTTTAGAAATTTTAAAAATGTATAAAGTTCCTTTTATTATTTTAGCAAATAAAGTTGATTTAATTAAAGGATGGTATCAAGAAGGAAAAGATATTTCTTTTTCTTTATCAAAACAATCTAAAAATATTTCAGATTATTTAGATGAATTAATCTACAAAATTGTTGGGCAATTATATGATAAAGGATTTTCTGCAGAAAGATTTGATAGAGTTTCTGACTTTAAAAAACAAATTGCAATTATTCCTACTTCTGCAGAAAAAGAATGGGGGCTTACAGAATCAATTTTATTTCTTGCCACTTTAAGTCAAAAATTTTTAGGTACAAGAATAACAATTCAAGAATTTCAAAAAGCACAAGGTACCATTTTAGAACTTGGTGAAGTTAAAGGTATTGGAACTGCAGCAGATGTAATTATTTATCAGGGAATTTTGAAATTAAAGGATAGAATTTCTTTTTTAACAAAACAAGGTATTATTGAATCAAAAGTTAAAGCTTTATTAAAAATTAATGTTTTAAGTGCAATTAATAAAAAAACAAATTTTGAAAATGTTGAATTTGTTTCTGCTGCAAGTGGTGTTAAAATTATTGCTCCAGATTTAGATAAATGTCTTCCAGGTAGTGTTATTGTTTCTTCAGAAGATTTAGATGCTATTAAAAATTTAAAAGAAAGACCTCTTTCTTGTGTAATTAATTCTGAACAAGAAGGTGCTTTTATAAAAACAGATACTTTAGGGTCTTTAGAAGCTTTAACAAAGCTTTTAGAAAAAAATAATATTTGTATTGCAAAAGCAGATATTGGTGAAGTTACACAAAAAGATTATCTTGAATTAAAAATTTTAAATGAACAAAATAAAAAAAAAGGTGTTTTATTTTTATTTAATTCTAAAATTTCAAAAGATTTAGAAGAAAAATCAGAAAAAGATAAAATACCTATATTTAAAAATAATATTATCTATAAATTAATTGAAGATTATAATGATTGGCTTTTAAAAATAAATGATGATGAAAGAAATAAAATTTTAAAAGAAATAGTTTATCCTTGTAAATTTAAAATTTTAAAAAATCATATTTTTAGAACAAGTAAACCTGCTATCGTAGGAATTAAAGTTTTAATTGGTAAATTAGTTGTTGGTGCAAGAATTATTAATTCTGGAAATAAAGAAATTGGTGTTATTCAAGGTATTCAAAATGATGGAAAAGCAATTTCTGTTTTAGAAGAAGAAAAAGAATCTGCAATTTCAATCAAAAATGCAGTTTATTTAAAAGATTTTAAAGAAGAAGATGTTTTTGAAGTTTTATTAACAAATGATTCTTTAGAAAAATTAGATTCTTTAAAAGATGAATTAACAGATAAAGAATTAGAGCTTATTTCTAAAGCTAAAATGAGAAGATATAGTTTATAATTTTTAAAAAATGAGGTGTAATTATGAAGTTAAATATTTCAGATCCAAAAACATCTAAAACCTATTCTGTAGATGCAGATGAAAAAATGGAATTATTGTTATTAGGTAAAAAATTAAAAGATGAAATTGAATTATCTTTTATAACTCCTGGTTTAAAAGCAATAATTACTGGCGGGGCTGATAAAGATGGTTTTCCAATGCATCCTTCTTTTGATTCTGAGCTTAGAAAAAAAATGCTTCTTTCTGGAGGAGTTGGATTTAAACCTAAAAGAAAAGGTGAAAGAAGAAGAAAAAGAGTTTGTGGTAGAATTATATCTAAGCATATTCAGTTAGTTAATTTAAAAATTACTTCTGGGGATACAAAAATTTTAGATGAAAAATATATTAAACCAAAAGAAGAAAAGAAAGAATGATTTTTAGATTAAGACTTTATTAGATATTTTTAAGTTAAAAAATATTTAAATATAAAATTATTTTATAAAAAAAGGATTTGTTAAAATGAATAAATTAAAACAAGCAGAAGTAAATATTGGTGTTATAGGACATGTTGACCATGGGAAAACAACTTTAACATCTAAACTTACAGGTAGATGGACAGATAGGCATTCAGAAGAAATAAAACAAGGTATTTCTATAAAGCTTGGATATGCTGATGCTGAGTTTTATAAAGATCCTACAATTGAAGGTATTACTTCATATTGTTCTTCTAAAAAACATCCTTTAACAGGAAATAAAACTGAACTTGTAAGAAAAGTTTCTTTTGTAGATACTCCTGGTCATGAAACATTGATGGCAGTTATGCTTTCTGGGGCAACTTTATTAAATGGTGCAATTTTAGTTGTTGCTGCAAATGAAGAATGCCCACAACCAAGAACTATTGAACATCTTATGGCTTTAAAGATGCATGGTTTAAAAAATATTGTAGTTGCACAAAATAAAATTGATTTAGTTTCAAAAGATAAAGCTATTGAAAATTATAATAATTTACGAGCTTTTTTAGATAAAGAAGGATATAAAGATGCTCCAATTATTCCTACATCTGCGCATTTTGATACAAATATAGATGCTTTGATTTATGCTTTAATAAAATACATACCTGTTCCTAAATTTAAAGAAGATGTTCCTTTAAGAATGCAAATAGTAAGGTCTTTTGATGTTAATATACCTGGTACAAATATAAATGATTTAAAAGGTGGTATTTTAGGGGGGGCTATTTTAGAAGGGAATATAAAGGTTGGTCAAAAAGTATTTATTTATCCAGGTATTGAAAAACCTTTAGAATTTGAAGTAGTTTCTTTAAATGCAGGAGATTGTTCTATAGATAAAGCAATTCCTGGTGGGCTTATTGCAGTTGGTACAAAGCTTGATCCTTTTATATGTTATTCAGATAAAATGGTTGGTCAAATTATTTGTGATGAAAAATCAAAGCCAATAGTTTCAAATAATTTTGATATAATTTATAATGCTGTTGAAATTTTAAAAGATTCTAATAAAACAAAAATAAAAGTTGGAGAAAAAATTGTAATTGTAATTGGTTCTGCAGCTCATTTAGCTTTAGTTAAGAAAGTTAAAAATGATTTTATGGAATTAATTTTATCAAAACCTGCTGTTTTTTATAAATTAGATAAAGTTGCAATTAGTAGAAATATAAATAGTAGATGGAGACTTTCAGGTTATGGTGAAGTTAAATAAAGTTTTAATAGATACAAATGTATTAATTTATATGTATGAAAATAAAAAAGATATTTTTGATGAGGTAAATATTATAATCCCAGATGCAGAATTTTTTATATTAGATAAAGTTTTTGAAGAACTTTCTAAAGTTTTAAAAAACAAACCAAATAAATGCAGATTAATTATAAATTATTTAAAAAAATTATTAGATTTAAATAAATTTAAAATTTTAGAAGTAAATTCTGAAATTATTAACAAACATCCAAAATTTCAAAAAATAGATAACTTATTAATATATTTTAGTAATAAATATATAATATATACAAATGATAAAAAATTAAAAGATAAAATAAAAAAATTTAGAAATAGAGTTTTAGTTTTAAAAAATAATGGAGTTTTATTATCTTAATTATTTTAAAAAAGTATTTTAATTTTTAAAATAAAAAATTTAAGTAAATTTAAAAAAGGTGTATTTTGAATGTATAATAAATATAATATAGATGGTATTGTTGCAGTATCTCCATTAAGTCTTTCTGGGGAATTAAA
The DNA here is from genome assembly GCA_028700115.1 of Candidatus Iainarchaeum sp. Taxonomy (GTDB): domain Archaea; phylum Iainarchaeota; class Iainarchaeia; order Iainarchaeales; family CSSED10-239; genus Forterrea. The sequence goes on from JAQVTI010000002.1 coordinate 34,546, forward strand.
AGATATTATTTTAGATCAATTAAGTAAAGATTATGAAGGTATTATGGATAAAGATATTGGTCTTATCTTATGTGTTACTGATGTTTTAGAACATAGTGATGGAGAAATTATTGCAGGAGATTCAAATGTTTTTTTTAAAGTTAAATTTTCAGTAGTTTCTTTTATGCCAAAACTTCATGAAATTATAAGAGGTAAAGTTTCACAAGCAACAGATTTTGGTGCATTTATAAATATAGGTCCTTTTGAAGGTCTTTGTCATGTTTCTCAAGTTATGCCTGATTTTAATTCTTATAATCCAGAACTCCCAGGTTTTTCTGCAAAAGATAGTAATAAAATTTTAGTTGTTGAAGATAAAGTTCTTACTAGAATTGCAAATATTAGTTTTAAAAAAACAATTGCAGATACAAAAATTGGTCTTACAATGAGACAAGATGGACTTGGAAAAGAAGAATGGCTTTTAATGGATTCAAAATCTACTAAAAAGAAAACTTCTAAAAGAAATATATCTTCTAAAGAATCCACAAGAAAAAAAGGTGGTAAAAAATGAATAAAAAAGTTTGTAGAAAATGTAGAAAAATAATTGAAGAAACAGAACCTAATAATTCTGGAAAAGAAGAATATTTAAAAATTTGTCCTGTTTGTGGTTCTTCTAATTTTACTACATTTTGGAAAGGTACTGCATTGATTATAGATTTTGAGAAATCAGAAATTGGAAAAGCAATGGGAGTAGAAACTCCTGGTAAATATGCTTTAAGATTAAGTAGATAATTTTTATTTAAAAATATAATATACTTAAAAATATAATATACTTAAAAATATAATATACTTAAAAATATAATATATTTAAAAATATAATATACTTAAAAACATAAATATGTTTTAAGAAAAATTTATTAAAATCTACGAAAGTAGTTTTTATAAATTTTAGTTTTTGCTCTCTCACAAAAATTAAGATTTTAGGTGAAAAATATGGATATTGAAATTGAAAAATCAAGAAATGATTTATTAAAAAGAACAAATGTTTTTGTAAAAATTAGATCTGCAAAAACTCCAAATAGAAAAGAGCTTTTAAAAAAAGTTTCTGCTGTTTTAGGAGTTAATGACAATTTAATTGTTATTGATAAAATTGTTCAAAATTTTGGTGAAAGAATATCAAATGCATATATTAAAGTTTATGATGATTTAAAAACATTAAAAGAATTAGAACTTGAATATAAGATTAAAAGAACAGGGATAATTGAAGAAGTTAAAGAAAAAATAGCTGATGATACAAATGATGATGCAAAAGATATTTTAAAAGAGGATAAGGAGTGATTTTTAATGGCTAAAAAGAAAGGATCAAAAGGCGAAAAAAAAGGAAAAAAAGTTATTAAAAAAACTGTTAATATTAAAAAAAGTCAATTTTATAAAATATCTGGAGAAACTGTTCAAAGACTTGGAAAAGATTGTCCTAAATGTGGTGTCGGTGTAAAAATGGGTGCTCATAAATCTAATGATGGTAGAACTAGATATTCTTGTGGAAATTGTGGTATGACTATTTGGGAATAATTTTATTTAAAAAGGTGTTATTATTGATATAATATTAGACCTTTTTCTTTTTTTCTTTCCAATTTATTTTATTTATTTTTTTAATAGAAAAATAAAGTTTAAAGATTTATTAAAAGAATTAGGTATATCTAAAATTAATTTTAAAGTTTGTTTTAAAAAAAGTATAATTTTATATACTTCAATTTTTTTATTAAGTGTTTTATTAAGTTTGTTTTTTTTAATTTTTGGAATTGAAAATGATTTGCATCTTGTTGGGGATATTATAATTTCTTTTCCAATATTTTATATAATATATTTATTTGTAATTAGAGTTTTTTTAGAAGAATGGTTTTTTAGAGCTTTTTTAACTAAAAAAACAGGAATTGTTATTTCTTCTTTAATTTTTGGTTTTGCACATTTTTCATATGGTTCTATTTTTGAAATAATTGGTGCTTTTTTATTAGGTTTATTGCTTTCTTATAATTATAAAAAAAATAAAAATATTTTTCCAAATTATATTGCCCATTTACTTTATAATTTTACTGCTTATGCATTATTATTTATTGTATAATTTTTTAGAAATTTTTAATAATTCATAATCTTTTTAATATCTATTTTTTTATTATCTAAATTTTTAATTAAACCAGGAACATGTCCTGCCCCAACAACAATTACAATTTTATTAAATTCATCTTTTCTAAGAACTTGTTGTATTTGGAAAGCCATGTATTTATCTCTTTCATCAATTAAAACTCTTTTAATAGTTTTATGTTTTTTAAGAAATATTTTTAAAATTTTATCAACAGTTTCACTTTGTTTTTTACTTTCTACATCTTTTAATAAACTATCTACATTAAAATCTTTTCCAAGTTCTTTTTTTGTATTAAATCCTGAAAAAAATAATTTTAATTTATCTCTAAAAGTTAAAGATTTAATTAATTTATTTATGGTAAATTGTGCATTTCTATCTGCTAGAAGAATTTTTGCATTTACATTTTTTGCAGAAACTGCTGCTTGCATCATCTCTACACCTGGCTTTATTCCAAATCTTGCTGCCATTTTTTGTTGTGTTTTTCCTAAAATGTAGTATACTAAAAATAAAAAAGGTTTTTTTGCTCTAAAAACATCTTTTAATTTTGCTTCTTTTTTGTCTTTACTTGTCATTGATCTAAATCTTTCTATATCTAGTTCAATTGCAACAATGTCTGGAAGTTCTTTTTCAATTATTTCTTTTACTTGCATTGCATTTTTTTTAGAAATGTGTGCTGTTCCAATAATTGTTATTTTTTTTCCTTCTTTTTCTATTTTTTTAATCATTTTAATTCATTTTTTATTTTTTTTCAAAATTAAATATATTTTTAAAAGAAATATATTTAAATATGTTTACAACAACTATAAAATATAATATAACTAATAGATGTTAGTTATTTAAAGATATTTAAAATATGTTAAAAAAGATTATTTATGTTAAAAAAAATATTGTTTGTTTTTAGTTTATTATTTGTTTTTAGTTTATTTACAATGTATGCATATACTGTAACTGATGTAAATATAGTAAATTCTTATGGAGGAGATTCTGGAAGTAGTTATAAATTTCAAGTAACTGTTGATGATTCTACAGGATTTACTGAAATCCCTGTAATTATTGATTCTGATAAAGAAACAACTCCAATTGATTTTAATATAAATGTGAAAGATGGTGATGTTTTTACTGGTTTTTTTTATATAGATTATGATTCTTCATCTTCTTCTTTTAAAGAACCAGAAGGTTATCCTAAAATAATTGTAAATGATGTTGATGAAATTGTTGTTTCTGCAGGAGGTCAAAATGATTCTTTGACTGTAGATATTATTTCTCCAGTTATTGGAGATTATACAATTGAGTCTTTAGGAAGTAATTATGAAAATTATTATTCCGGAGATATTAATTTTACTATGAGTGGTTATTCAGATGCAGATTCTGGACTTGTATATTATGTTGCTGATTTAATTGAAGATGGTTATGAATTAGATTATTGTGAACTTCAATCAAATTTACTTTTATCTGTGTTATTTGATTTACAAATTTCTGTACATCCTGATAATGAAATTAATGTGGATACTACTGAGTATACAGATGGAAATTATTTTTCATTAATAGGAGTTTTAGATGCTGCTTCTAATTCTGGATCTTTAGATGATACTATTGCTACTAATAAAAATATAATTGTAGACAACACCTCCCCAACAATTAGTTCTTTTAATTTAGGAACTTTAGAAGATGGTTCTACTTATTATACAGATTCAAATGATTTTGTTATACAAATTGTTTTAGAAGATAACTTGTCAGGAATAAATCCAGTAAATCCAAATTCCTTAATTACAGTTGTTGATCCAAATTCAACAACATATGCTTCTTATAGAGATTTTAATACAGAAATAAATGGTTTTTATGTACCTGTTGAATCATCTTTTACAGATGGACAAGTTTTTGAAGTTTCTTTTGATGTAAATGATTATGTTAATAATAATATTTCAAAAAGTTTTGATATACAAATAGATTCACAAGTTCCAACAACTCCTACTGAAGCAACTCTTACAAGAGATGTTGATAATAATATAACAATTGTAAGTTGGGGGACTTCAACTGACTCTGGAAGTGGAATAAAAGAATATAAAGTTTATAGATCTGAAAGTGATTTTACAAATGTAACTTCTCAAACTTTAATTTGTACAGTTTCTTCTTCAGCAACAAAGTCTTGTGAAGATACTTCTGAAAAAGATGATGATACAAGATACTATTATGGTGTTGTTGCAATTGATAATGCAGGAAATATATCTCAAGTAGATTCTTCTAGTGTGAAGACAGGTCCTGATTTATTTGTTGAAATTGAATCTGATTATACAAATAATGCTACTCCAGATATTAATTTAGAATTTAGTAATGATGTAAATTTAATTAGATTTAGTTGTAATGCTTCAACTTTTACTTCTTGGATTGAAGTTTCAGGAGATTCAGAAGTTTATAATGAATTTAATATAACTTCTGGAAATGGTTGTAATTCTGATGATGGTAAAAAAACAATATATGTTGAAGCAAAAAGTGAAGATGATCCTTATTTAGTTACTAGAAAATCAGATGATGTTAAATATGATGGTCATGCACCAGATAAACCTACAAATGTAGATGTAAGTTCAAGAACAAATGGTTCTTTATATCTTACATGGGATGAATCTGATGATAATTATAGTGGTATAGATTATTATAAAGTATATTATTCAAATTTAGATGCAGTAGGAATAAATTCAGAATATGAGACTACATATAATGAAACTTATGTTTTCGATCCAAATATTAATGAGACTTATTATTTAAAAATTTCTGCAGTTGATGAAGCTGGAAATGAATCTGATTTAAGTAGTTTAGTTTCTGGAGAAACTAAAAGATTTGGACCTACTTTTACAATGTCTGTTTCTCCAAAATCTAATATAGAAGATATTATTTATTTAAATAAAGGCATTTCTAGTTTTACATTTGTTTCAGATGAAACTTTAAAACAAAAACCAACTGTTAAAATAAAACTTGATAATTCTTCTCTAAAAACAATTTCTTCTGGAGTTTGGGATCAAGATAAAACTTTAACTTTAGATTATAATTTCTTTGAAGAAAATGGTGATTCTGAAATTCAAATAACAGGTGTTAATTTATCTGATGAAGAATCAACAGATATATTTGAGTTTGTTTTAGATACTACACTTCCAGATTTTAATTATATTTATGATTTTAATAATCCAAATTTAAATATTAATATTTCTTCTTTTTCTGAAGATATTACAAAGTTTCAATATTTATTAAATGATACAATTTCTCTTTGTTTAAAAGAAGATTCTACAGATTATAATTGTAGTGTATTAACTACTGATTATGAAGATGGTAACCATATAGTTTCAGTTGTTGCATATGATCCTGCATTAAATGTGGTTGTAAAAAAATTTAATATAATTTTTGATAATGTAGATGAAGAAATAGTTAATTTAGAAAATATAATTACACAAGTAAATCAAAAATATGATGATATAATTTCTAAATTAAAAATTTTTGATCAACTTTTAATAATTATTTCTAAAGATATTTTAAATAGTTTAAATGTTATTGATATTGATTTAAATGTTGCTGAAGAATTATATAATAAAAAAAGTGTCTTAGAAGCAACAAATCTTTATAATAAAATTAATTCTGATCTTGATAAAGTTATAGATATTCTTCCAAAAGAATCAATTATACAAACTATTGATTTTAATTATTCTTTTGATCAAAATTCTTTTGTAAATGTTTTGCCTATTGTTATTGATCAAAATATATTGACAGATACAAATATATTGTATTTAGAAAATAGTATAATTTCTTCTAGAACTTTTTCAGTTTTAGAAATTGATTCTGAAAAATTTCTTTCTATAAATCTTTCTTTTAAAAATATTTCTAAAAAGGAAAAAACAATTACTTTTATTGAAAATATTCCAAAAAATTTTGCAAGTGATATAAAAGATTTAATTTTTAGTCATGAAGTAAAAGTTCTTTTAGATGATCCTATAATTATATATACAATTGTAATCCCTGCAGAAAGTAATTTTTCTTTAAGTTATAAAAATTTAAATCCAATTACAGATTTTGATGTAGCTACTAATTTTAATCAAATTGAGTTTAGTTCTCCGATTGTTTTAAATGGAGTTGTTACTTCTAAAGATATTGATTTAAACATTATTAAAAGTAATTCTTTAGTTTCATATTTTGCAGTTGGTTTAGTTGCTTTAATATTTTTATTAATAATTATTTGGTTAATTGTTTCTGCTACAAAAAAGAAAAGAGATTTAGTTAATCCTACAAAATCAGATGATATAAATAATATTTTGGGTAAGAACAATTCTTCTTTAGAAAATAATGATGATAATTTAAAATCTTCAGATTATCCTTCTAAAAAATCTTTAGAAGATAAAAATTCTTCTTTAGAAAATGATTATGGTATTTCCAATAATACTTTTGAAAGTAATTATGAGTTTATTTTAGATGCTGTTAAAAGAGTTAAAAAATGATGAATTATGATCAGAGGTATTGAAAAAAGAATTATAATTGTAGGTGCAGGCCCTATTGGGCTTTATTGTGCATATCTTCTTAAAAAAAATAATCCTTCTATTTATGTATCTATTTTTGAAAAAAATTCAGATTCTGGGGAAAATATTTCTTGTGGTGGGCTTATAAGTAAAGATGGTTTTAATAATTCTTTTCTTTCAAAAATATTAGACCCTAAAGATTTTGTAATTAATAATTTAGGGGCTGTTAAAATTTATTCTCCATATAAATTTTTTTTAGATATAAATTCTAAAAAAGATATGGCATATGTAATTGATAGAGATAAATTTGATAAAATTTTAAGAGATCTTGCAAAATCTGTTGGTGTTGAAATAAATTATAATTGTATTGTTGAAAAAATCTATTCAAACAATTTAGAATATAAAGATTTAAAAACTTCTATAAAAAAAGAAATTTATTTTGATGTTTTAGTTGGCGCTGATGGACCAAATTCTATAGTTAGAAAAAGTATTCCTTTTAACTATGATAATTCAGAAAATATTCATGCATATCAAGTTTTAGCAGAAGGAAATTTTAATTCAAAAAAAGTATTTATTTATTTAGGTGCCCCTTCTAAATCTTTTTTTTCATGGATAATTCCAATTAATAAAAATCTTGCAAAAATTGGTGTTGGTTCTATTTTGGGTCAAAATCCTAAAGAAGTTTTTAGTTCATTTATTTCTAAAAGAAATATTCTTTTTACAAAAATAGTTTCTGAAAGTTCTGGAATTATTCCTATTTCAAAACCTTTTAAGAATTATGTTTTTAAAAATAAAATAATTATAGGAGATTCTGCATTTTTTGTAAAAGCAACTACTGGAGGTGGAATTAATTTTGGTCTTTTATCTTGTGAATATGCTCAAAAAGCAATTTATGATTTTTTAAAATATAAAAAACCATTAAGTAATTATAATATTTTAATTTCCAAACTTCTAAAAGAATTAAAATTACATTATAAAATTAAAAAATATATTTTTTCAAAAACAGATCCTGAATTAGAAGATTTTATTATTAAATTAAAATCTATAGATTTAGATAAATTTTTAGAAAAAAAAGGAAATATGGATTATCCGTCTCTATTTTTTACAAAGCTTTTTTTAAAACCAAAAATATTTAAATTATTTCCAGAAATTATTAAATTTTTTAAATCATCTTAATTTTAATATTTTTTATTTGTTTTTCAATTTCTTTCCAGTTTTTCACAATTATTATTTTTTTATGTTTTATTTTTTTTTTAGTTTGAAAATTATGATTTTTATTTTTTAGTAATATTACAAAAATACCATTCTCTGCACATTTATAGGCATTATCTAAATTATCTTCAATAATTAGGTCAATTTTTATTTTTTTACAAATTTCAAATTTTTCATCTTTCTTTTTATTTGTATAGTTTAAAAATATAATTTTTTTAAAGCAGTTTTTAAAATATTTATTTAATAAAAATAAAGTTTCTTTTTTAATTAAATTATTTCTTGCTGTTATTATATATAATTCGTTTTCTTTTTTTATTTTTTTAATTATTTCTATAGAATCTTCAATTGGTTTTATTTTTTCATGGTATTTTGTTTTTGAAAAAATAATAAATCTATTAATATATTCAGTATAATCTATTTTTAAATAATCATATATTTTTTCGTCTTCTTTTTTTTTATAATTTATTTTAGTTTTAAATTTAGCATTATGAAAATCTATAAATTTCTGTTTAGAATAAAAAATAGTTTCATCAAAATCTATTGCTATTTTCATATTATATCCTATTTTTATTTTTTTAAGAAATAAATTAAATAGTCTGGAGGAGATTCGAACTCCTGTCATAAGATCCAGGGTCTTATATGCTTAGCCACTACACTACCAGACTTTTGGAAACTTAAATATATTTTTTAAAATTTTTTATTTTTCCCACATTTGTTTTGCAAGTTTCCCAGAATACATATATTTATTTAGATCTTTTTTATTTTTTTCTTTGTTTTCTTTATGTTTTTTAATAAATAAAATTATTTTTTCAATTAATATTTTTTTTAATTCTCCACTTGTGAGTTTACCAGTTTTATAATTTTTATAAATCTCATTAATTTTATTATCTTCTTCTTCAAATAATATATTTAACCAATTATAGCATACATCAATTTCAGGAATTCCCCCATATTTTCTATGTTCTTCTAGAGTTGGTTTTCCTCCTGAAAATGCATATTTATTTATTTTATTTTTTATAGTTTTTTCATCATCATCTAAAAATATAGCACTATTTTCATTTGATGAAGACATTTTTCCATTTATTCCTTGTATTGGGGATAATAATTTATTATGTATTGCTGTGACTTTTTTAAAGTTTAATTTTTCGGAAATATCTCTTTGAATTCTCCAATAAGGATCTTGATCTATTCCTGCAGGTATTAAACAATATTTATCTCTTTCAAAAGTTGTAGGTACTATTTGAATCATTGTATAAAATATATGACCTAAATTAGTTTCATTATTAAATCCAAAAATTGCTTTTGCAGTTGATAAATTTGTTCTTTTTGCAAATTTTAAAGCAGTTTTATACATTTTAGATATATATTCTGTATTTTTAAAAAAGAAAGTTTTATCAGGATCAAATCCAATTGCAGCAATTTCTTCAAAATTTTGTATACTTATTTTATTTATCTCTTCTAGGTTTAATTTTTTTGAAATTAAATATTTTTCATCATCTGAAAGCATAATATAAACATTACATCCAAATTCGTCTTGAAACCATTTTGCAGTTATAAATGAAATTAAATGACCTATGTGCATTTTTCCAGAAGGCCCTCTTCCTGTATAAATATAAAAATTATTATTTTCTATGTTTTCTACAATTTTATTAAAATCTCTATGTGAATATATAAAATTTCTTCTAAAAAATAAATGTAGTTTTTTACTTTTTGTTTTGTTTTCTAAGTCTTTTTTTAATTTTTCAGTTAATTTGGTTGTTCCGAATTGAGAAATTAATTTTTCATAGTCTATTTCTCCAGAAACTTGCCAAGGTGTAACTATTTGTTCTTTTTTTATATTCATTTTATTTCCTTCTTTTTTTAAATGTTTTTCTTTAATATATTTATATATTATATATTTATAAGTATTTTTATATTTGTTAATTATATATTTATAAGTATTTTTATATTTGTTAATTATATATTTTAATCAAATTTAATTTTTTTAGGAAATATAAAAATTAAATATAATTTAAAGTGAATTTTAATGAATTTTGAAAAATTAAGAAAAGATTTTCCAGTTTTAAGAAATAATAAAAATTTAGTATATTTTGATAATGGTGCTACTTCTCTTAAACCTGATTGCGTAATTGAAAATATAAATAAATATTATAAAGAATGTACTTCAAATGTACATAGAGGAATACATAGGCTTTCTATGGAATCTTCTGTAATTTATGAAAACACACATGAAAAGGTTGCAAGATTTATCAATTCTAAAAAAACAGAAGTTATTTTTACATTAAATAGTACAGATTCAATTAATCAAGTTATGTATTTTTTATACACTTCTGATTATTTTAAAAAAAATGATAAAATAATTTCTAGTGTTATGGAACATCATGCAAATATAGTTCCTTGGCAGTTTATTTCTAAAAAGTTAAATTTAAATTTAGAATTTATAGAAGTTGATTCTAATTTTAAACTTGACTTAAATGATTTTGAAAAAAAATTAGATGAAAGTACAAAGCTTGTAACAATTACATATATATCAAACACAATAGGAACAATTAATCCTGTTAAAGAAATTATTAAAAAAGCACATGAAAAAAATGCACTTGTTTTAATTGATGCTTCTCAAGCATGTCCTCATATGAAGATTGATTTTAAAGAATTAGATTGTGATTTTTTAGTTTTTACAGCACATAAAATGCTTGGGCCTACTGGAATTGGATTTTTAATTGCAAAAGAAAGTCTTTTAGAAAAATTTAATCCATTTAGATATGGTGGAGATATGATTAAAAATGTAACTTTAGAGAAAAGTGAATGGAATAAACTACCTTTAAAGTTTGAAGCAGGAACTCCAAACATAGCAGGGGCTTTTGGTGCTTTTTCTGCAATTGATTATTTAGAAAATATTGGAATGGATAATATTTCTAAAAATGATTCTAAGCTTTTAGATTATTTATTAGAAAAAACTTCTTCAATAAAAAATTTAGAAGTCTTTAATCCAAAAGATTCTAAAATACAAGCTCCTATTTTATTGTTTAATCTTAAAGGTTTTGATCCAAGAGTAGTTTCTTCTCTTTTAGATGAAGTTTCTGATATTGCTACTAGATCAGGAACACATTGTGCTCAGCCTATAGTTACTAGGTATAATCCAAAAGGTTTAGTTAGAGCTTCTTTATATTTCTATAATACTTTTGAAGAAATTGATAAGTTTGTAGAAACAATTAAAGTTATTGATAAGGATTTTAGATAATTTTTTTTAAAATTTTTAATTATTTTTTTTAATAACCTTATTTTTTAAATTTTAGGTTTTCATAGCTTTTTAAATACTTTTCTTTCTATAAATATATTTAGAGATTTATATAGAGATATCTATATTTATTTTAAATAGATATACAAAAATTTTACAAAAGGTGGAAAAATGGACAATGTTGAAGGTAACACAATTTTTATAGGTAAAAAAGGTACTATGTCTTATGTTCTTGCTGTAATAACTCAATTTAATCAAGGTGCAAATATAGTGGTTATTAAAGCTAGAGGAAAGACAATTTCAAAAGCAGTAGATGTTTCAGAAATTGTTAAAAATAAATTTGTAAATACTTTAAAAATTGAAAATATATTAATTTCTACAGAAGAAATCTCTACAGAAAATAATACTCCTATGAAAGTTTCTGCAATAGAAATTGTTTTATCTAAATAATATAATTTTTAAATAATTAAATTTTTTTGTTATTTATTTTATTTGGAGGTGTATAAAATGAATAGAAATGTAGTTGATTGGGTTGCTTTAATTCTTTTAATAGTTGGGGGTCTAAATTGGCTTTTAGTTGGTTTTTTTAAATTTGATTTAGTACAAGCTATTTTAGGAAGTATACCTGTTTTAAGAGATATTGTTTATATCTTAGTAGGTATTTCTGCTATTTGGACTATTATTAGAATAAAAAATATTTAGTTTCTATAAAGAAACTAAATTTTTAAAAAATATAATCTTACAGTTACTATCTTATTTTTTTTAATTTGTAATTAATCTTGGAATAGGTAAATTAATTTTAGGGAAATAATTATTTATTTTTTTAATAAAGTTTTTATCTTTTGTATAAATTTTTTGATCATTGTAAATAAATCTATATTTATTTTCACTAACTTTAATTAAAGTATCTTTTTGTAAATAAATTATATTTTCTGAAACTAAAGGATCATAAAATTTTGTATTTTTGTGAACCATAAATCTTGGTATTTCTTCTAATAAATCATTTAATAACTTATATTCTGTAATATATAATATAAAATTAGGAGTATTTTCAAGACCATTTGCTAAAGTGTTTACATTATTTGCAGAATTACTAAGATTAATTGATATTTCAATATTTGTTAGTCTTTTTTTTAAATCATGTATTATTTCAGATACAAATGATTCTTTTTCTCTACAATACCAATTTAATGAATTTTTTTTATTTGTAATTTTTATATCTTTTTCTTTTGTAAGATTAAAAGCATCTATTAAAGGAATTTGTTCTTTTTGATTTTCATAGAATGGTCCAATAGGTATTTCATTTAATTTGTTTATTTTCATAAAATTAATTCTATTTTCTTTATTTTTATTATTTTTATGAAAATAATTTCCCCAATTTTTATTTTTTGAAATAAAATAATACCCATTTTTTAAAAAATTTACTTCTATTAAAGAACTTGATAAAACATTTGTTTCAAAAATACTTTTTGGTTTACAGCATTTACAATTCATAGTTTCATATGAAATATTATTATATTCCTTTTGTAATAAATATGGCCAAATATTTGAAAAATCTAAATCAATTGTTTTTTTATTAGATAAATATTTTTTTTTGTATTCTATTTTTGATAAATTTTTTAGAACTAATTTTTTTTTAAAAAAATTATTTTCAAATAAAATATTTAATATTTGTTCATTTCTTATGTTTTCATAAGGTTTAGTTTTTAATATGTTTGAAAGAATTAATCTTTTTGCAACAATTGGAATTAATATTTTTTGTTCATTAAAATCTAAGTTTTTAATATATTCTTTAATTGCTAGATTTATTTTATTTTCATTATTTATTTTTTTAATTTTATTTTTTGAAATTACAGTAAACATATCAAAATAGCTCCATTCTTTTTTAATCAAAAATTGCCTTTGTGGTTCTATTAAAATTATGTTTTTGTTTGTAGATATACTTAAAATTTTAGAGCATTTTTGTAGAATAGTGTAATTTTTTGCAAAAATTATACATTTATTTTCTTCTTTTTCAATTTTTATATTTTTTTTAAAATCAGAAAGTAGATTTTCACAAATCTCTTTTGATATATCTATTATAAAAGAAGGATTAAATTTTTCTATATAGATAAATTCTTTTTTCTTTGTAAGTGGGTTTTTTGAAAAATATAATATTATTCTATTTTTTTCTTCTTCATAAATATTATCTATTAAATATAATTTATTCATATCTATTACCTTTTTTAAAAGATTAAATTTCACCTATTTTTTAAGAAATTAATTTTGGCAGAAATATATTTTCTTAAATTTTTAATAGATATGTAGTTTTTAGTTTATATATGATTTTTTTAGCACGGTATATGACCGAGAAAGTCCTTTTTCAATTTTAAAAACCTTTTTAATATATATTATATCTAATTTATATATATTATATTTAATTTATATATATTATATTTAATTTATTAACTTTTATATAATAAAAAAGGTAATTTTTAATGAAAAAGAGCACAGTTTACATTCTTAAAAAATCTTTATTTTTTTTCTTTATTTTCTCTTTAATTGTAGGTATTTTTCTAGTTAGTCTTAGAGTTAGTATGTTTGGATTTCTAATAATCTCTTCATTTTATTTATATTTATTAATTACTTTTTTATTTGTTTATTATTATTATCCAAATATTGAAAAAAAAGGAGATTTTCCAAAAAAAGCACCTACAGTTGCAGTTGTAACTTATGCTTATAATGATTTTAAACCTATAGAAAAAACAATTAAGCAACTTAAAAAATTAAAATACCCTATTCCTTTTACAATTTATGTTTTAACAGATGGAACTTGTAAATTTTTACAAAAATATAAAAATGTAAAACTAATTCCTGTTTCAAAAGATCATTTTCAAAAAGGAAGAAATATTAAAGCAGAAATTATGAATGAAGGTCTAAAGAAAATAAATGAAGAAAACTTATTTTGTTTAGATGGGGATACAATAGTTAATCCTAATGCATTAATTGAGATGACTAAGCTTCTAAAAGGAAAAGTTGCTGTAGTTAACACAACTTTAGTTCCAGCAAACACAAATAATTTTTTAGAAAAACTACAAATGTTTGAATATCATATTAATTGGGGTATGGCTATGAGAGTTTTATCTGCACTTAACTCTATTAGTATACCTGTTGGGGGATTATTTTTAATAAAAAATAAAGTATTTAGAGAATTAGATGGTTATGATATTTATAATTTAACAGAAGATAGGGAGTTAGGATATAGGCTTTTAGAAAAAGGATATATTATAAGATATGTTTCAAAAGCAAAATCTTATACAATAAATCCTAATAATATAAAAGAATGGTATAGACAAAGACTTAGATGGACTAGAGGAGAACTTACAACTATTTTCAAACATAAACATTTTTTCTTTAACTCTAAATTAGGAACATTTGGTTCATTAGTTTTACCTTTTACATTTATTTTACAAACTATTGGAATTGCAATGGCTGCTGGTTTGATTTTAAACTTTTTTAGAAGATATTTCCATTCTATGTTTTTCTTAATTTTAGAAAGTATTAAGCAAGGAGTTTTTATTTTTAGAGTTCCAAATTTGTTTATTTTACCTTCAACTATGTATCTTGCAATTTTTTCAATAATTTTATTTATGATATATGCATTAAATGCATTTGGTTTAAGTGGGTTTAAATTTAAAGTTAAAGACATTTTACCATTTTGTTTATTTTTATTATTTTATACATTTTTTGTAGGAGGAGTTTATGTATGGTCTATATTTTTAGAAATTATAAACTATCCTTCACCTGTATTTAAAAGAAAAACTTAAAATATGTGATTTTATATGGTTAGAAAAAAAGAAATTAAGAAAAAAAAGAAAAAAGAATGTTATGATATTGATTTTTGTGAAAAACAAGAACATAAATTTAATAGAAATATATTGTTTGTAACTTTGTTAATTTTATTAATTTTTATGGTTGCAATCTATTCTGGAATTGTTTTATATGATAAATATAAAAAACAACAAATTGTTGATGAAATGTCTTTATTAAATCAACAAATTATTTTAGATGATTTATATAATAGTTATTTAAAAGATATTAATTCATTAGAAGAAAAATGTGAAGTTTTGAATAATCAGTTAACCTCACAATTAAAAATAAATGAAAAACTTTTTGAAAATTTAAAAAATATAAATAGAAATGCAATTGTTGAAACTGATAATGAATTAAAATTTATGTATGTTTTAACAAATATCAAATTATGGCTTCATTATACAGAAATTGAAAAAAGTTGTATAACTGAAACAAAAACAGGACTTTATTTTTATCCAGAGTATGCAGGTTATTCTAGTGAGAAAGCACAAAAAGATGCAGAAACTAGAGTTTTTGAAAAAAAATTAAGTAATTTTTTAGATGATTGTGGGAATTTTAGATCTATATCACTTCCATATATTGATTACATACCTATTTTAGATCAAATTATAAATGATTTAAATATTACAAAAGCACCTGCATTTTATTATAATGGTAAAGTGTATTATGATGTTCCTGTAGACCCAACACAAGAATTTTATGATTCATTTGGATGTATTAAAAAATAATATTTAACGAAAAATTGTTTTAAAATATTAAAAAAAATATTTTGTTATATATAGCTATTGGGGTTTTAGCTTTAATAATTTTAATATTATTATTTAGCTCGGGCTCAGATAGTTTAAATAAAAAAATCTATAAAAATTTAAATAAAAATGATTGGAAGATTTATGAAGATGAACAAATAAATCTTGCAATTGCTTATCCAAATTCTTTTTCTTATGAAAATTTAGAAAATTCAACAATTTTTCCAGATTCTCAAAAACCTGATTTTTATTATACATTTGATCCAATTGTTTTATATATTTATTTATTGTTTTCTATATTTTTTAAATTATTTTGTTAGATAGGCATTAAGTTAAATATATTTAATAGATAATAGTTTTTGGGATGTTACAGTTTTAAATTATGGTTCTTCTGGAGCAGATAATTATGGTGTAACTGGAAAAACTGCAACTGAATTAAAAACACTTGTAACATATAGTGATTGGAATATTTCTACAACACAAGGAGATAGTTCTGTTATTTGGTATATTGATGATGGAAATTATTATCCTCATTTACAATGGGAGTATCAATAAATTTATTTTGTTTTATTTTTGAAATTACAAAATTTATTTATTTTACAATTTCTACAAATTGGAGAAATAGGTTTGCATATGTTTTGGCCTAACATAACAAATAAATAATTAGTTTTATTCCATAAATCTTCTGGGATTTTTTTTCTTAAAACCATTTCTGTTTCTAAAGGATTTTCGGTTTTAATAAATTCTATTCTATTAAAAATTCTGTGAACATGCGTGTCTACACAAATACCTGGAAGATTAAAGGCAACTGATCTTACAAGATTAGCTGTTTTTCTTCCAACTCCTGGAAGTTTAATTAAATCTTCAATTTCAGAAGGTATTTGTTCATTAAATTCGTTGTTAATTACTTCTGGTAATTTTTTTAGAAATTCTGCTTTTTGTTTATAGAAACCTACTGGGTATAATAATTTTTCTAATTTTTTAATTTCTATTTTTTCTAGGTCTTTAAAATTTTTAATTTTTTTAAAAAGTTTATTACAAACCTTTGCAGTAGTTTCATCTTTTGTTCTAGCTGAAAGAATAGTTCCAATTAAAACAAAAAATGGTTTTTTTGTTTTAACTTGTATTTGTTCTGCAAGAGGTATTGTGTAATCTTTTAGACTTTCTTCTAAAATTTCATAAACTTCATATATGTCTTTTGAGTTCATTTCTAAATTAATTTTCTTTTATTTAGTTTTGCAAATGAAAATAAAGAACTTCCTGAAAATTTTTGTTCTTTAGAAAACTCGCAATTTTTATAAACATCCATTATGTTTCCTGCAAAGTTTAAATTTGTAATTGTTTCTTTATATTTTCCATTCTCAATTACTTTTCCACTATTAATTACTAATGTAAATTCTCCTGTATCAATTTTATTAGTATGCATTCCAAGTATACTATAAACTAAAATTCCTTTTTTAGTTTTTGAAACTATATCTTCAATTGATTTTTTTCCAGGTTCTTGTAAAATATTTGTGTGTCCTGTTAAGATTTGATTAATTAAAGTATTCCTAAATCCATTTCCAGTTGGTTTTTCTGAAAACTTAAGAGCATTTTCTTGATCGTATATTTCTTTTTTGAAAACTCCTTTTTCAAATATCTTTTTTCTTGAAGTTTTAAATCCTTCATCATCAATTGCTTGGCTTCCTAAAAAATAATCTAAAAAAGGTTCTTCGTATAAGCTAAGTTTTTCTGAAAAAATTTGTTTATTTTTTTTATCTAATAAATATGATCTTCCTTTTTTTATATCTTCTCCAATACTTGCTTCTAGTAAAAATTTACTTAGAATTTGTTTGTTAACCTCAGGAGTTAAAATTATATCATATTCTCCTTTTTTTCCTACTTTTGGAGATAATTGATTATATGCATTAAATTTTGCTTGATTAAATACATTTTTTACATTTATATCTTTTTCTTTTGTAAAAGTTTGATAATGCCATCCATTTGAAGATTTATTATTTTTTTTTGTAACAATGTAAGTTGATAAATCTATATATGAAGATTCTTGTTTATATGAGGTATATGGATTAAAATAACTTTCATATGAATTTATTTTATTTGCTTCACCTATATAGTTTTTAAAATATTTTTCTTTAGTTAGATTTTTTTTAATTTCTGGAATTAGATCTCTTGCATTTAGGTCTTTTATGTCTTTGTCTTGTTTTATTTTTCTTTTAGAAGTTTGATTTCCAAAATCTGTAATTAAAGTTTTTGTTTTTAATTTAGAAATTTTTAAAGTTTTTCTAATAGCTTCAAGTATATTTTTTTTAGAAATATCTGTAATTGTAGTATCTGCAATTTTTCCTTTATTAATTGTTCTTACAAATAGTCTTTGAGATTCTTTATTTTCTACTTTATTTATATCAAATTTTTCAAAATTTATATTTTCTGAGTTTATTTCTCTATACATTATTTCAACATGCTTGTCTTCTGCTAATTTTTTACAATAATTATAAATTTCTTCTTTATTCATGTGTACTACCTCCAATTACAACATCTTTAATTTTCATGTATGGTCCAGAGTCATCTACATTTACTGATTGACCACCTTTTCCACAATATCCTGGTTCCCATTCATATGTGTTTCCTATGTCTTGGATGTTGTTTAGGTATTTTAATATACTTCCAGAAATTGAAGCTTGTTTGAAGTTATCAATAACTTCTCCTTTTTCATATTTTATAGCTTGTCTTATTCCAAACATAAAAGTTCCAACTGCAGGATCTACTTGTCCTCCAAAAGGTCTTTTTAATAGGTAACCTGTAAAGTCTTTTAATAAGTCTTTATTTTTCTTAGTTCCTTTTTTAAAATAAGTATTACTCATTCTAACAATTGGAATGTATATGTAGCTTTGAGCTCTTGCAGATCCATTTGATTTTTCTCCAAGAGTTGTTGCAGTTTCTATATCTTTTAGATATTCATTTACAACTCCATTTTTAATTAAATATTTTGGTCTTGATTTAAATCCTTCATCATCATATGCAAAGTAACCATGTTTTTTAAGAGTAGGGTCATCTATTAAATTTATATTTTTATTTTTAGAAACAACTTGTCCCTTTCTTAAAACACTATCCTCTAAAACTATAGCATCAGCTTCACTAGAATGCCCTATTGCTTCATGAGCTAGAAGTCCAGAAGTTTCTGAATCAATAATTACATTTGATTTTATTGCTGGACAAAGTTTAGCATTTATTTGTTTTTTTGAAAAATTGTAATTTTCATTTATTAATTTTGTGTAATCTGTTATATTATAAGTTTCAAGTCCACCCACATTTGCAAACTTTTGATAATTACTTTCTATTTTATTATCTTTTTTTAAATTTATAAAATTTGCAATTGTGCTTGTAGGTGTTTCTTGATATATGAATGAATAGGGGCTTACAAAGTATTTTTTTAAAATTTCCTCTTTTTTAAAAAGTTTTGTGTTTTTTACATATTCTTTTGAGAAATTTTCTGAATTAATTTTTTTAAGCTCTTTAACTTTTTTTTCAATATCTTTTTCTTCAAAATTTTTATATTTAAAAATAGCTTTTGCTTTATTTTTTGAAAAGTTTTCAAGATTTATTTTTTGAGTTATCTTTTTTGTGTTTTCTATACATTCATTAATTATTTTTTTATAATTTTCAATTTTATTAGTTGAACAAAAACCAATTTTTTTATCTAAGTAAACTCTAATACCAATTCCATTAATTTTTTCTTTTTTAATATCTTTTACATCTTTATTTTCTATTTCAATATAAGTTAGTTCTTTTTCTTCAATTCTAAAATCATAATAATCTAAGTTTTTTGATTCAAGAAATTTTTTAATTTCATCAATTTTTTCTTCATAATTCATATTTTATCATTTTATAGATTTATATATATTATTTCTATTTTTTTAGTATTTATATTAATATAGAAATATTTATATTATATTTTATTATATATTTATATATATTATTTTTTTTTAATATAATTTATTTTTTTTTAAATATAATTTATTTTTTTTTAAATATAATTTATTTTTTTAAATATAATAAAATCTTTAAATAATTTTTTAAAAATAAAATAATATAATATATAATATTTTAATAAATATGACGCTATGACACAAAAAAAAATAACAGATTTTAAATATATTTCTAATAAAAAATATAGTTTTTCAAAATCTTTACTTTCTATTAAAAAAAATTCTTTTTTACATAATGTATATTATAGATTAATTGAAATTTCTATATTGTATAAATATAAAAATAGAATAAAATATGGTTTTATTTCATTAATAGGAGAATTTACTGATATTTTTATTTTATTTATTTTAACTCATTTTTTTAATTTTTATTATTTATTTTCTGCATTAATCTCTTATTTTTGTGCAATTTTTATTAATTTTAATTTAAATAAAAAATTCACATTTAAATATAATGAAAAAAATTTAAAAGAATATTTTTTATGTTTTCTAAAATATTTTTTAATTTCTATTGGTGGAATGATAATTAATTTATCTCTTTTGGCATTTTTAGTAGAATTTTTTAGTATAAATTATTTAATTTCAAAATTAATTGTAAATATTATTGTTTTTATTTTTATATATAAAGGGCATTCTTTTGTTTTAAAATTAAATTAATATTTTTTTGATTTTTTATAATTTTGTTCTAATTTTGTCATAATTTTGTTATAATTTTGTTATAATTTTAATTTATCTTAAAATTAAATAAATTATATACCTTTTTATTTCTTTCTATTTACATATTTTTTTATTTATTTATTATTAAAATAAAAAAGGTGATATAAATATGAATAAAAAAGCAATTTCACCACTTATTGCAACAGTTTTGTTAATTGTTGTTGCAGTTGCATTAATTGCAATTGTTTTAAGTTGGGGAAAATCATTTACAACACAAGGACTTTCAGAAACTGGAAATGTAGTTGATACAACTTGTACTGGTGCTACTATTACTATTCCTTCATGTAGTGTTAAAGATGGGAATATAATATTTTATGTAACAAATAATAGTTCTACATATGATTTTGCAACATCAGATAATTTTGTATTTGATGTAACTAGTGATACTGGGGTTTATAATGCTGATAATAATTTAAGTACATATACTTCAGAAGCATGGGCTGGATTATCAACAGGTGCAACTGTTCAAGTATCAGCATCTTTAACAACATTAGCTGTTACAGGAAATAGTTATGATGTTGCTGTAAGATCTTCTATTTGTTCTTCTGATGCAGTTTATACATTTAAGAATTGTCATAGTTAGATAATTCTTTTCTTTTTTTTTAATTAATTTTATTGCCGGGCATATTCTTAAATATAAATTTAATGTAATATATTTATGGATTATAATTTTAATAAAAAAGCAATCTCACCATAAATTGCAACTGTTTTGTTAATTGTTGTTTGTGTTGCAATGGTTGTAATTATTTTAAACTGGGGAAAAATGTTTACACATGATAGTGTAAAAGTTATAGATTATGCTTCTTTTACAGAATCTGATTTAGAAGGTTATGTTTTTGTAAAAAATATATTTGAATCAACTGATGGATCAGATAGTAAATTAATTTTAGATAATAGAAATAAATTAAAAGATGCAAATATAATTGCATATAAAATATTAGATTTAGACCCTTCTAAATCTGGAATTACAGATATTTATTATGAATATGATACTCCTGTTTTATTACAACACGGGCATTCAAAAGATCTAAATGTTATTTGTTTTCCTTCAAATGAGTTTGATATTGAGTTTTATACATCTGATGAAAAATGTTTTAAAGTAAATGTTTTTGATTCATCTCTTTCTTGTCAATCTTGTTTAAATCTCCCATATTGTGGAGATAGTTCTTGTAATGGAGATGAGACTGCAAACACATGTTATTCTGATTGTGGAAGTTGTGGAGATGGAATTTGTACATCTGGAGAAGAAAATATGACTTCTTGTTATACAGATTGTGGAACTTGTGGAGATGGAATTTGTACATTTGGAGAAGAAAATGCTACAACTTGTTATGATGATTGTGGTGAATGTGGAAATTCTATTTTAGAAGGACCAGAGACTTGTGATTCAGATACAGAAAGTTGTACAACTTCTGTTTCAGGAATAACTTATGTTGGAACACATACTTGTTTAGGAGATTGTTCTGCATATGGAACTTGTACTACTACTAAATCTTGTGGAGATGGAATTTGTCAAAACACAGGTGGAGATGGAGAAACTGTAAGTAATTGTGTAGTTGATTGTCATTCTTGTGGAGATGGTATTTGTAGTGATGGTTATGAAACTGAAGTTTCTTGCCCTGCAGACTGTTTACAATATACTTGTAGTCTAGGAGATACAGATAATGGTGATGGAACTTGTACTGCTTTAATAGATGCAAGTTATGATAATAGTTTAAAATATACCACTTCTAATTTTGATTATGATGCAACTACTGGAGTAGTTAATGGTGGTACTTATGTTTCTGTAGGTTCTTATGAATTTGGAGGTGCTGCCCCTGCATTATGTGTTTTAGAAGACACTTTAATTAATGTTTTAAGAAATGATGAAGAAAAAGAAATGTTTGTTCAAGATGTTTTATTGTCTGATTATATTTTATCTTGGGACTTTAATCAAAATGAATATATATATGTTCCTGTTTTACAAAAATTTAATAATACTATTAATGAATACTATATTATTAATAATAAATTAAAAGTTACTTCATTACATCCAATATATATTAAAGATAAAGGATTTATTTATCCAGAAGAAATTACATATAATGATTATTTATTAAATAGTAATGGTGATTTTGAGAAAGTAAATAGTGTTAAATTTGTTGAAAATGTAGATGAAAATATTTATAATTTTGAAACAGGAAATCATTTTTATTTTGCTAATGGTTATTTAACACATAATCCAGCACCTATGTCTCCTTATTTATATTATATACATAGATCTTATTTCTTTTTTGATACTTCTTATATTTCTAGTTATGGAACTGTAAATTCTGCAGATTTTAAATTTACTGTTAGTCAATATGATGAAATTACTAGTTATAGTTTTATTTTACAAAAAACAGATAATTCAACTTATCCTCATAATCCTTTACAAACTGGAGATTTTGATGAATCTTATTATAGTGGTAATTTAGGATCTATTTCAAATTCTAGTTTTGGTTCTCCTTCTATTGTTAGTTTAAATTCAACAGGACTTACAGAAGTTACAAATAGTTTAGGAGATACTTTTAAATTTGTTTTAAGATCTGATTGTGATGTAGGTCATTCTTGTGATGATGAGCATAAATTAGCTTATATTTATAGATATAATTCTGCAAATCCTCCTCAATTAGAAATAACTTATTCCCCTACATCTCAAGTATACTGTGGAAATGGTGTTGTTGAGACAGGTGAAGATTGTGAATGTGGTGTGGGTGCTTTTGATATGGGTAATGTAGGGGAAAATAGTTGTGTAAATTATTCTTCTGATACTTGTATAAATTGTGTTTATACTGGTGGATTTGGTAATTAATAATATTTTTCTAATTTTTAAAAAACTTGTTTTAAAACAAGTTTTTTATTAATGTCTATTTATATATTACATATTATATATGTGATTATTTATGAGTTTAGACTTAAAAAAAGAAGATATTGGTAAATTACTTGAAATAAATTTAAAAGAAAAAGCAAAAGATGGAAAACAAATTATCCATAAGGGCTTTTTAGTTGAATTTAATTCTAATGATTTAAAAGTAAAATTAGAAGATAATGGTTATAATATAGGAATTGATTTAAAACATATAGAAAAAATTAATTTCTTAGACAAAAAAGTAACTTTAGGAAAACCTTCTAAAATAAATCTAAAAGAAAACAAAGATTTACCAAATGTTTATTATATAGGAACAGGAGGAACAATTGGAACACATGTGGACTATAATACAGGTGGAGTTTATATGTGTAGGTCTCCTGAAGAAATAATTTCAACAACTCCAGAAATTGCAAATATAATAAATATAAAACAAACTTCTTCTGTTGTTATGAAAGGATCAGAAGACATGACTTTTAATGACTGGGCATTAATTTCAAGTGAAGTTTTTAAAGCTATAAGTGATTCAAATATAGATGGTGTTATAATTACACATGGAACTGATACTTTAAGTCTAACTGGTTCTGCAATTTCATTTATGATTGAAGGAATAAATAAACCTGTTTTATTAATTGGAGCACAGAGATCTCCAGATAGAGCTAGTTTTGATGGGTCTATGAATCTAATATGTGCATCTCATTTTATTAAAGAAAAAATACCAGGTGTATTTACTGTTATGCATGGTTCAATGAATGATGATTTTTGTTATGTTATTAGAAGTACAAAATCTAAAAAAATGCATACTTCTAGAAGAGATTCTTTTAGAGCAGTAAATGATAAGCCAATTGCTAAAGTTTATAAAAATGGAAAAATTGAATATTTAAAAGATAAAAAAGAATTAATTTTAGAATATCAAAAGAAATTTGAAAAACCTGTTTTAAAAAATAAATTTTCTGAAAAAGTAGAAATCATTAAAGCATATCCTTCATCAAATCCAGAAGTTATTGATTTTTTTGTTGAAAAAGGTTGTAAGGGTTTAATAATTGAAGGAACTGCTTTAGGACATGTTCCTACTTTGTATGATAAAGATAAAGATTCTTATGGAAAAGAAAGTTGGATACCTTCTATTAAAAAAGCAGTTGAAAAAGGATTAATTATTATTATGACTTCACAGTCTGTTTTTGGAAGAGTTAATAGTAAGGTTTATGCAAATTTAAGATATGCAAAAAACGCAGGGGTGAATTATTTAGATTCACACGATATGCTTTGTGATGTTGCTTATATTAAATTAAGTTTAGCTTTAGAAAGATTTAAAGAAAAACAAGACGTTTTAGAATACATGAAAACAAATGTTTCTGGTGAGATTTCTGAAAAAGAACTTGCAGATTCATTTGAGAGTTCTTTAGAAAATTTATAAATTTAAAAAATAATGATTAGATATGAAAACAATTACAGTGCAAGATATTAAAGACTATAAAGAATATGGTTTAAGATGTGGTTTAGAGATTCATCAACAGTTAGATACACATAAACTTTTTTGTAAATGTAAGTCTAAACTTATAAAAGAGGATAGAAAACCTGACAAAATTATAAAAAGAGAACTTAGAGCAGTTTCTTCTGAATCTGGAGAAATGGATCTTACTGCAAAAGCTGAAAGTTCAAAGAAAAAAACTTTTATTTATCAATTTTATAATGAATGTAATTGTTTAGTAGAAACTGATTCACAGCCTCCTTTTCCAATTAATAAAGAAGCACTTGAAACTTCTGTAATTATTTCTAATCTTACACATTCTAATTTAGTAGACAAATCTTATGTTATGAGAAAACAAGTAGTTGATGGGTCTAATGTTTCTGGTTTTCAGAGAACTACTATGATTTCTACAGATGGATATTTAGATTTTGATTTTGGTAGAGTTAGAATTGATAAAATTTTATTAGAAGAAGATGCTGCAAGAGCAATTGAGAGAAAAGAAAATGAAGTTATTTATAATCTAGATAGACTAGGAGTTCCTTTAATTGAACTTGTTGCTTGGCATGATATTTATACACCTGAAGATGTAAAGAAAGTTGCATTGTATCTTGGACAAATGTTTAGATCTACTGGTCTTACTAAAAGAGGGCTTGGAACTATTAGACAGGATATAAACATTTCAATTACAAATGGTTCAAGAATAGAACTTAAAGGAACACAAGAACTTGATTTAATTCCTGAGATTGTAAAAAGAGAAGTTATTAGACAATTAAATTTATTAGAAGTTAAAAAAGAATTAGAAAATAGAAATATTTCAAAAGTTTTTTTAGAAAAAAAAGATATAAGTGATTTGTTTAAGACTTGTGATTCTAAAATAATCTCACAAGCTTTTAAAAATTCAAAAAAAGTTTATGCTTTTTCTCTAAAAGGTTTTAAAGGAATTATTGGTTTTGAAGTTCAACCAAACAGAAGAGTTGGAACTGAACTTGCTGGGATTTTAAAAAAGCATACTTCTCTAAAAGGAATATTTCATTCAGATGAACTTCCAAATTATGGAATTACAGAAGATTATAAAAAACAAGTTTATAATAATTTAAATTTAGATGAAAATAAGGATGCTTATCTTTTAAGTGTGTGTGATTCTAAAGAAATTGATTTAGTTAAAGAACTACTTGAAAACAGATTAAATCAATTACTTAAAGGAATTCCAAAAGAGACTAGAATGGTAAATATTGAAGGAAATTCAGAATACCAAAGACCTCTTTCAACTTCTTCTAGAATGTATCCTGAAACTGATTTATTACCAATTACTTTTTCTAAAGAATTTTTAGAAAAAGCAAAATCTAAAATTCCATTAAGTATAAAAGAAAGACTAGATCTTTATGTAAATAAGTTTAAAATCTCAACTCAGTTAGCAGAAAAAATGAAATTAGACAATTTTGCTCCTTTATTTGAGAATTTAGTAAAGTCTACAAAGATCAATCCAACTACTTTGTGTGTTTTCTTACTTGAGGATTTAGTTAAAGCAAGTAGAGATAACAAACTTGATCTGGATAATTTAGATAAATCTAAAATTATTGAGTTTTTTAAATCTGAAGATATAGAAAAAGTTCCAAAACAAAGACTAATTGATGCATTTATTTATTTTGAAAATAAAGATGTATCTCTAAAACAAGTAATTAATGATCTAGGACTAGATTCATCAGACATCGATCTTGATAAAATTGTAGATGATGTGTTTAATGATAACTTAGAGTTTATAAAAAAGCAAGGACTTAGAGCAAGTGGTCTTTTAATGGGTAGAGTGATGTCAAAAACTAAGGGTTTAGTTGATGGGAAAACTGTGTCTGAGAAAATAAGTTCTAAATTAAAGGATTTTGTTAAATAGTTATAAAATAGTGTTTATTTGGATATTTTATATAAAAAATATCTTTTTAAATATTATTATCTTCTTTTTTAAGTATGGATGCTAAGAAAAAAACTTCTGTTAAAAAAAAAGTTACTAAAAGTGCTTTAAAAAAACCTATTGTTAGAAAAAAAACTTCTGTTCAAAATAAAGTTAGTGCTTTAAAAAGACCTATTGTTAGAAAAAAAGTAAGTATTAAAAAAAAACCAATTTTAAAAGTTATTTCTAAATCCAAAACTTCTTTATCACAACCTATTTTAATAAAAAATATTAATGATCCTTCAGAAGTAAGAAAATTTTATGAAAAGCATTATTCTCATTCAATTAAGAAAAAAAGTTTTTTTGATATTTTTTGTAAATCTTTATGGTTTCCTATATGTGTGGTATTTTTTATTATATTTTCTGATTTTATTTTAAAATTAATACTTCATAATTTTTTTTCACCAGTTGTAATTTATTTTTCAAAGCAAAGTATATATTATGGATTTTTTATTTTATTTATGGCTATACTAGGTTTTGGGGCATATATTTCTTTATCATATGAATCTGTTAAAAGAAGTTTTTCTTATAATAATTTTATAAGAAGTTTATTTAAAATTTCTTTAATTTTTTTATTTTGTGAATTAGTATTATTAATTTTTTCATATTTTACTATTTTAGTTCCTTATCTTATTTTATTTGGTTTAAATGGTAATTTATCTTATTTAATTTATTTAATTTTATGGTCTTTTATAAAATTTATTTTATTTTTTATAATTTCAATAATTAGTTTTATTCTTTTTTCAAATGTAAATTATAACAGAGGTTAATTTATGAGTTCTATGAAAATTTTATTTGCTCCTTGGAGAGAAGAATACTGGAATTTATCAACAAAACAAGATTCTAAAAATTTAAATAAATGTGTTTTGTGTAATCCTTTAGAAGAAGAATTAATTTTAATTTCTAAATATTCTTACATTATTTCAAATAAATATCCTTATGCTTCTGGTCATTTATTAGTTTGTCCAAAAAGACATATAAATAATATAAATGATTTAACTTCTAAGGAAAAAATTGATTTATTTAATTTAATTGATTTAAGTGTTTATGCTTTAAAATTAAGTCTAAAACCAGAAGGATATAATATTGGTTGTTCTGTTGGAAAGATTGCAGGAGAGAGTATTAATCATCTTCACTTTCATATCTTACCTAGGTTTAAAGGAGATGTTGGTTGGAATAAGCTTTGTGATTTTGAAGTTATTTCTGTTTCTCCAGAAAATTTAACTAAAGATTTAAAAAAATTAATTTTAGAAAAAAAGCTAAAAAAGAAATTTGATATAAAATAAGTTTGTTTTTTTAAATTTTTTTATGTTTTTTTAAATTTTTCTTTTAGCAAATGCTTTTTAAATATAATTAATTATTATATATATAATCTATTTATTTTAGGTGGGGCAAAATATGTTTAAGATTTTTAAAAAGACAACTGTTAGACAACATTTAGAGATTGATGATTCATTAATTTCTGAAGCAAAAAAACCAAAAAAAGAAGTTTTCTCAGATTATAAAAATTATAGAGATAAATCTATTGATTGGTTAAAAGAACATTTAAAAGTTATTGACGAAGTTGTTAATAATAAAAAACTAGGTTCTAAACAACAAGGTAATTTTATTTTAGATGGTAAAAAGATATATAAGTCAGATATAACTAGAGATTTATTTAATAAGATGTTTGATAATTATACAACTTATTATTTTGCTCTTAAAAGATATATTAATGTTAGAAAAGAACTCGAACAAATTGAAAAAATTAAAAATGAAGAATTTTTAGTTGCTGGAAGAGCTAAAGAATATAACACAGAAGCAACTAATATTGAGCAAGAATTAAATAAATGTTTAAGCAATATTTTTAAATTAAAGCAAAAGATTAAAGAAGAAGTTTATTCTTATTAATTTTATAAAATATAGATTTAAAAGGAATTAAATCATTCCTTTTGCCATTCCTTTTGCAGATCTTAAACATTTTTTATGCCAGTATTGTCCACCCCATTTTTTATCACAACCAGGTTTATTACAAAGAGCACAATTTTCGGTAGGATATTTACATGTTGTTAAATCTATTTCTTGAAC
Source organism: Candidatus Iainarchaeum sp. (assembly GCA_028700115.1). Classification (GTDB taxonomy): domain Archaea; phylum Iainarchaeota; class Iainarchaeia; order Iainarchaeales; family CSSED10-239; genus Forterrea. The sequence continues at coordinate 63,282 of JAQVTI010000002.1, forward strand.
TTTATTTTTTTCTTCAGTTTTTTCTTTTTTTTTAAATAAATTTAATCCCATATTTCTTTTCCTTTAAATTATTTTTAAATATTAAATAGTCCGGAGGAGATTCGAACTCCTGTCGCCAGGTTCAAAGCCTGAAATGCTTGGCCACTACACTACCGGACTTTTATTTTTTAATTTTTTTTTTGATTTTATATAAATATAAGAAAAAGAAGTATTTTTATATCTTTTCAAATAACATATTTATGAGTAGAAATATTTAAATTCTTTTAGATTCATAATTTATTTATAATTTAAATTATTTTAACTTTTTTTATAAAAAGAGATTATATTTTAGGGAGTTTAGCTTAGTCTGGTTTTGAGCACTCGACTGATAATCGAGAGGTCGCAGGTTCGAATCCTGCAATTCCCATTTTATATTTTTTTAATTTAATTTTTAATATACATTATTTTTTTTAAAAAAACCTTTCTTTTATAAATTTAATTACTATTAATTATCTAATTAAATATTGTTAATAAAATATAAAATGTGAATAAAATATGAATAATATAGTTTTTTGTAAGTCTAATGATTTTTTAGAATATATATCCTTAGATATGGATTATAATCCTTCAGATTATGATTATGATCAAGATCCAAAAAATAATATAGATGATGATTCTTTAGATTCTTCAGATGAAGAAATAGAAGATGATTGGGATGATGATTCTTCTGATTATGATTCTGATTCTGAATAGTTTTTTTAATTTCTTTTTTTTTCTTTTTTTTATATCATAAGATATTTAAATAGTTTGTGACTATATTATATTATATAAAATTAAGTTTATTTTTATAAATTATTTTATAAATAAAAAAAGGGGTTTTATGGTGATTTTTTATGAGTGATATAGAAAATAAAGAACAAAATAATGAAATTATAGAGCAAGATTTATCTTTAGAAGATGAAGATGTTGAAGAAGATGATGATAAACTTCCTTTTCCAAATGCAAGAGTTGTAAGATTAATGAGAGAGAGTTTAGATTCTCATAAACAAATTAAATCTATTGTTAAGAAAGAAATGAATATTTTTTTAGGAAGACTTGTTGAAACTATTTGTAAAAAAATGAATGAATTTGATTATTCTTATGTTGATTATGGTATGTTTAAACAAGCAACAGAAACTTTTGAAAATATACAAACAATAGAGCTTGAAAAAATTAGAATTATTAAAGCTTTAGAAAAAATAAAAGCAGATTGTGATGTTTTAGTAAATGATGTTGAAAGAAAATTCCATGAGTAAATCTTGTGGTTTTTATTTTTTTATTTAAAATTTATTATATTTTTTTAATAAAGGTTAGTAAAATAATTTTTTATAATAAAATAATTATTCCTACCAATTATATTCTTTTTTTAATATTTTAAATTTTTGTTTAATTTTAAAAAATATATAAAAATTAAAAAGGGTGATTTATATGAGTTCAGAAAATAGTCAAAATAATGTGATGCTTCCAGAAGGTTCTAGAAGAGATAAAGGAAAAGATGCACAAAAAATTAATATAATGGTTGCAAAAGCAGTATCTAATGCTGTAAAATCAACTTTAGGACCAAAAGGTATGGATAAAATGCTTGTAGATGAACTTGGTGATGTAACTGTTAGTAATGATGGGGCTACTATTTTAAAAGAAATGTCAATAGAACATCCTGTTGGAAAAATGCTTGTTGAACTTGCAAAAACTCAAGATTCAGAAGTTGGAGATGGAACAACTAGTGCTGTTGTAATTGCTGGGGAGTTAATTTCTCGTGCAGAGTTTCTTTTAGATGAAAATATTCATCCATCTTTAATTATTAAAGGATATAAAATGGCTTCTGAGAAAGCATGTCAATATTTTTCAGAAATTTCTCAGCCAATAACTTTAGATGATAAAAATTTACTTTTAGATATTGCAAAAACATCAATGACTGGAAAAGCTTCAGATTATAGTTTTTATCTTTCTGAAATTGTAGTTGATTCTGTTTTAAAAATAAATTCAAAAAATAAATTAGAAAAAGAATCTATAAAAATTGAACCAAAATTAGGAGCTTCTCTTTCTGATACCAAATTAATTGAAGGGCTTGTTTTAGATAAAGAAATTCTTCATCCAGAAATGGAAAAGTCTTTAAAAAATGTTAAAGTTGTAGTGATTTCTTCTGCTTTGGAAATTAAAGAGCCCGAAACAGATACTAAAGTTCAAATAAATACTCCTGAACAATTACAATCTTTTATTGATCAAGAAGAAAATATTTTAAAAGAAATGGTCTCAAAAATAAAAGAAAGCGGTGCGAAATTTGTATTTTGTCAAAAAGGAATTGATGATCTTGCAGAACATTTTTTAGCAAAAGAAGGTATTTCTGCAATAAGGAGAGTTAAAGCAAGTGATATTGAAAGAATTTCAAAAGCATCAGGTGCTAGAATTATTTCTAGAATTAATGAATTATCTGAAAAAGATCTTGGATTTTTTGGGAATATTTCTGAAAAAAAGATTGCTGGGGATAATATGTTGTTTTTAGAAAATGCTAAAAATCCTGGTCAAGTTACTATTCTTTTAAGAGGAAGCTCAGAACATGTTCTTGCAGAAACAGAAAGAACAATTACAGATGCAATTGGTGCAGTTATTTCTTCTATAAAAACAGGGAAATATGTTTCTGGAGGAGGTTCTAGTGAAATAGAAGTTTCATTAAAAATAAGAAATTTTGCAAAAACTGTTGGTGGGAGAGAACAACTTGCAATTGAAGCTTTTGCAGATGTTTTAGATGTTATTCCTAAAATATTAGCTGAAAGTGCTGGAATGGATGCTATTGATACTATTGTTTCTCTTAGAAGTTTACATCAAGATCCTAAAAATATGTTTTTTGGAGTAAATGTTTTAAAATCAGATATTAAAGATATGAAATCTGAAAATGTAATAGAACCATTAAATTTAAAGCTTCAAGTAATAAATTCTGCTTCAGAAGTAGTAGAAATGATTTTAAGAATTGATGATATTATTGCAGCTTCTTCAAAAAATAAATCTTTTAATCAAAATCAAATGCCTTTTTCTGGCATGTGATTTTTTTTCTTTTTTTAAATTTTTTATCTTTTTTGCATATTTTTAATAAAACAAATAAATAAATATGTTTTCTTTATTATATTTAATATATATTTATTACTTTTTAAAGTAATATTATAATTTGTGAAAAAAATATGAAATTAGAAGAAATAAAACCTTATCAAAAAAAAATAAGTTTTCTTGCAAAAGTTATTTCTAAAACTCCAGAAAGAAAAGTAGTTTCTAGATTAGATGATGTTGAACATAAAGTTTGTGAAGTTTTATTAGGTGATGATACAGGTATAGTTTATTTAACTTTGTGGGATGATTCTATTAATCTTTTAGAAATTGGAAAAGTTTATTCTTTTAAAAATTTATATTCTTCTGAATTTAAAAAATCTTTAAGATTAAATCTTGGAAGATTTGGAGAATTTGATATTTTTAATGAGGATGTAGTTGTAGATTTAGATAAAAAACTTTCAAGTGATATAGTAATAGATTAATATTTTTAAAATATTTTAGAAAACTTATAATTTGTAAAAAAACAAATGTATTTATAAATATTTTATAACTATATATTTCTATATATATCTTTTAAAAAATATGCCTTTTTTTAACATTTTTTAAAAATAAGGGAGTGTAGCTTAGTCTGGTTTAGAGCATTGGTCTTATACACCAAAGGTCGCAGGTTCGAATCCTGCTACTCCCACTAGTTTTTTAAATATTTTTATTTATTCTATATTTAAATATTATAGGTATTTTTAAAATGGTAGATATAAATTCTAAAAATAAAATATTTTTTTGGATATTTGGTATTATTTTTTCATTAATTATTTTTATATCTATTAATATTTTTCCAAAATTAAATTATATTAAAAATAATATTGTTTTAACTCTTTTTATTATTTTAATAATTTTAATATTATTTTTTATAATAGGTTTATTTTCTTCAAAATTACCAACTTTTTTTTATAGTTTTTTGTTTAAAAAATCAACTGATTTTGAAAATATAAAAGATGAAGTTAAAAAAATAGAAACCGAAAAAGATCTAAATGATCTTGTAAATAGATTAAAAGTTGTAATTAAAACTATAAGTTCTAATAAATATTCTAAAAAGGCAGTAGATTCATTAATATCTGTAATTGGTCTTGATACTTATCAAGCTGAAAAAGTGTATCGAAATATATTTTTATTAAAAAGATTAAAATTTTTATGTATTTTAATTGGATTTATTTTTTCTGTAGTGTTATATATTTTATTAAATAATCTGGATTTTTTTAATTTTATAAATCACAATTTTATTTTAATATTTGGGATTTGTTTTGTTGTTTTTATTCTTTTCTTTTTAGAAGGTATTTTAATTACAAGACTTCCAGATTCTTTTTATCTTAGTTTAATTAATATTAATAAGGATATATTAATTAATAATAGAAATAATATTAATTATAAAAATATTATTTTAAAAAAATTTGAAGATAAACAAAAACAAAATATTTTAGAAATTAAACATACTATTAAATATCTTTTAAAGCAAGGAATACATATTGATTGGATTAAAAAAATTTTAAAAAATTATGGGCTTCAAGATAAGATTATAGATGTTTTTATAGATGAAGCAAAAAATGAAATTTTATCAGAAAATAATAACTTTATTAAAAAAGATATAAATATTTCAGATAAAATTAAATTTGCAACTTTGAAATTATCTCTTGCAAAAGTTCATGAAAATTTTGTAAATCTTAAAGATATTTATTCCAAAATTTCAGTTATTCAGAAAGATTTAGATTTAATTTCAAAAAAACAAGAATCTTTAGAGAAAATTACTTCTTCAAATATTTCAAAAGATTTTAATGATTTTATTAAAAAAACAAATGAAATTAAAAAAGATGATTTAAAGAATAGAATTCCTAAAATGAATATTAATTTTAAGGATAAATCCAAATATAAAGATTATGTAACTTTTTTATATAATCTAATACTCCCGCATGTTTCTAAATATTCTGAAAAAGAACTTATTTCTATTTTCTTATATGAAGGATATGACTATGAATTAATTGATGATGTTATTTTTAAATTTAAAAAAAATAAAATTGTTTTTGGGAAAGATAAATTATCTAAAAGTCCTAAGATTATAGATTTTTTAAATAATTTTTATGAAAAAGTTAAAAAAAAATAGTTTTTTTAAAGTAAATTTTTTTTTTAATTAATTTAATTTGTGATTTTTTTTTAAAAAAAAGACACATACATTATTAAATATATTTTATTATATATTATTATTAAATTTAAATTAATTTTAGTTTAAAATAATAATGTGAAATTTTTATATAATAATTTTAAAAATATTTTAATAAAATAATATAAATTTAGAAAGTTTATAATTTTGATAATATATGGTTGAAACAAATATGATATTTCTTTTTATATCAGGAATATTTTTACTTGGTTTTTTTGGAACAATTATTTTTAGAAGAACAAAAGTTTCAGATATTTTTTTTTTATTAATAATTGGTTTTTTATTAGGTTCTGGTTTAAAAATAATACCAAGTGCAGAAATGACTATTTTAAGAAGTTTTTCTGATTTTTTTGGTGCTCTTGCATTAACTATTTTAATGTTTGAAGGTGGGCTTCATTTAAATTTTTATAAAGTAATTAAAGAATTTGGGAAATCAGCTGGATTTACTATTTTAGTATTTTTTTTAAGTGTTTCTTTAACTGCTATTTTTTTACATTTTATTTTTTTAATGCCATGGGTCTATGGATTTTTAATAGGTTCTATTTTAGGGGGGGTTTCTTCTGCAGTTGTTATTCCTTTAGTAAAAGAATCTAAAGCAAAGGATAAAATTAAAATATTATTAACTTTAGAATCTGCAATTACAGATGCTTTGTGTGTAATTATAGTTATTGCTTTAGTTCAAATTATTTTATCAAAAACAGCAAGTATTCAAGCAGTAACTTCAAGTATTTTTGCAGCTTTTGCAATTGCAACTGTTATTGGAGCTTTTGCTGGAATTATTTGGCTTAGAGTTTTAAGGGATTTTAAAGTTGCAAGAGAGTATGGTTATCTTTTAACTTTATCATTTTTATTTTTAGTATATGTAGTAATACAATTTGCAAATGGAAATGGTTCTTTTGGGGCATTAATTTTTGGTTTAGTTTTAGGAAATGGTTCTGAGATTTTAAAAATTTTTAAAATGAAAGAATTTTCAATAGGTTCAAGTATAACTATGTTTCAAGCTGAAATTTCTTTATTTATTAAAACTTTTTTCTTTGTATATCTTGGGATAATTGTAGAATTTGTAGGTATTAATCTTAAAATTATTTTAATAGTTATTGGCCTTTTTATTATTGCACTTTTAGCAAGATTATTAGCAGTAAATATTGTATTTTCAAAAAAGAAAAATCCTTCGGAAGATAGAGAATATGTTGCTTCTCTTCATGCAAGAGGATTAGCAGCTGCTGTTTTAGCAACTTATCCTTTAATTATGGGTATAAATAATGAATTTACTCAAATAATTCTTCCAATTTCTTTTATGATTATTATATTAACTAATCTTTCTACAACTATTTTATTTTTTATAACTGAGCGAAAAGTAAATAAAAATATAAAAATTAAAGATGATAATTCAAATTTTAAATATGAAAATAAAATAAACCCAGATATTGAAAAACAAGATTCTTTATCAATTCTTAAAAAAGAATTAATTAAGAATAAAAATGATAAAGAATAATAGTTTTTTTTATTTTTATTTTTTTCATAAATATTTATAAACTCTTTTATAGTTATTATATATAATATGTTTAAAAATATTTTTAAAAATTTAAATTTATTTAATAAAAATTATTTCTTTGTAATCATAGTTCTAGTTTCTATAATTTTTATAATTATATAGATATTTGCTTTTCTTTAAAAATGTCTAATTTCAAAGAAAAGCTTTTAAAAAAGGAGATGACTTATAAATGTTTTCAAATCAAGATGAAAAAAATATTAAACAATTTTGGAAAGAAAATAATATTCCTAAAAAAGTTAGAGAAAAAAAATCTGATAAAAAATATTATTTTATAGATGGTCCCCCATATGCTTCTGGAAGGATACATACAGGAACAGCAATGAATAGAATTTTAAAAGATATAATTATAAGATATAAAAGACAAAAAGGATTTGAAGTTTTAGATATTCCAGGATTTGATTGTCATGGAGTTCCAATTGAAATGAAAGTTCAAAAAAAATATTCTCTTAAATCAAAAGAAGATATAATTGATTTTGGTGTAGAAAATTTCATAAAAGAATGCTATGCATTTTCAACAGAACATATAAAAGATATGTCTCAAGATATAGAATATCTTGGGCAATGGATGGATTGGGAAAACCCTTATAGAACTTTAGATAAAAAATATATACAAGGTGCATGGTGGACTTTTAAAAAAGCAGTTGATAAAGGGTTATTATATCATGGTAAATATCCTGTTCATGTATGTTCTCATTGTGAGACTTCTGTTTCTTTTAATGAAATAGAATATCAAGATTTAAAAGATATTTCTATTTATGTAAAGATGCAATCTGAAGAAGATCCTAATAAATATTATGTGATTTGGACAACAACTCCTTGGACTCTTCCAGCAAATTTAGCAATTATGGTTAATCCAAAATATGAATATATAGAAATTATAAATGGTTTAGAAAAATTAGTTGTTGCAAAAAATCTTTCTGAAAAATTAGTTTCTGAATTTGGTTTAGAAAATATAAGTTTTGGGAAAACTTTTCTAGGTAAAGATTTACTTGGGAAAAAATATAAGCCTATTTTAGGAGAATGGATAAAGTTAGAGGAAAATCTTAAAGAAAATGCTTATAAAATAATTTCTTCTGAAAGATTTGTTCATCTTGAAGGTGGAACTGGGCTTGTTCATTGTGCTCCTGGACATGGTAGAGAAGATTTTCAAGTAGGGCAGGATAATAATATTTATCCATATTGTCCTGTTACAATTTCTGGGGAATATGATGAAACTATAATTAATGATTCTTTAAAAAATAAAAAAGTTAAAGAATTAGATCCTTATATTATTGAATATTTAGAAAATAAAAATTATATTTTAGCAAAAGCAAAAGTTAAACATAGTTATCCTACTTGTTGGAGATGTCATAGTCCATTAATACAAGTTGCTTTACCACAATGGTTTTTAAAAACTTCTGAAATGAGAGAAGAACTTTTAGAAAAAAGTAAAGAAATTTCTTGGTTTCCTACTTGGGGGAAAGATAGATTTAAAGATTGGTTAAATGGGCTTTCTGATTGGCCAATTTCAAGAGCTAGATTTTGGGGTATCCCTCTTCCTATTTGGAAATGTGATAAATGTGGGAAAATACATGTATTTGGGTCTTTAGAAGAGCTTTCTAAAAAAGCAACTAAACAAATAGATTTAGATATGGATGTTCATAAACCTTATATTGATCAAGTAGAAATTATTTGTGATTGTGGGGAAATTGTAAAAAGAATTCCAGAAATTAGTGATGTTTGGTTTGATTCTGGAGTTGCATCTTGGGCATCTTTAAACTATCCATCAGAAACAAAAAGATTTGATGAATTTTGGCCACCTGATGTTAATATTGAAGGATCTGATCAAATTAGAGGCTGGTGGAATTCACAATTAATAACTTCTGTAATTTCATTTGGTAAAGTTCCTTTTAAACATATATCTATGCATGGTATGGTTTTAGATGGTTCTAAAAGAAAACTTTCTAAATCTGAAGGAAATGATATTCCATTAATTGAAAGATTTGAAAAATTATCTATTGATTATTATAGATATTATTTTGCAAAAGCTTTTGATGGAGAAGACATTGTTTTAGATGAAAATAAATTTAAGGATATTAGAAGAATATTTAATCTTTTAGAAAATGTTTTTAATTTTTTAGAAATTTTTTATAATAATTCTTTTAAATTTACAGAATCTCTTTTAAAAGAAGATATATGTTCTTTAACAATTGAAGATAAATGGATTCTTTCTAGATTTAATAATGTGTTTAAAGATTTTGATACTAATTTTGAAATAACTTATTTTTCTAAATCAGTTTGTGATTTAGAAAAATTTGTTTTGGAAGATTTTAGTAGAATTTATATAAAACTTTTAAGAAAGAGAGAAAATAAAAATAATGTTTTAATTTATATTTATTCTCAAATATTAAAATTATTTTCTCCAATAATCCCACATTTTACAGAATTTATGTTTCAAAAGTTTAAAGAAAACAAAGAAGTTTCAATTCATCTTTTAAAAATAGACAATGTAGATCAGTCATTAATTTCTAGTGATATTGAAAAAAATTTTTCATTAGCACAAGAAGTAATTGTAACTATTTTAGCATTAAGAGAAGATGAAAAAAAGAGATTAAGATGGATTTTACCAAGGGTTTTTATTTGTGGTAATAATGCAACATTTTTGGATAATTATTTAGATATTATTAAAGATATGGCAAATATAGAAGAAATTTTAACTGTAAATAAAACTCCTATTGGAAATTTTTCTCAAAAAAAAATAAATAATGATCTTGTAGTTTATTTAGATAAAGATATTTCTAAAGATTATGAAAATATTTGGGAACTTTCAGAACTTGTTAGGCTTATTCAATCTGAAAGAAAAAATAAAAAATTTAATCCAAATGATTGTGTTTCTTTAAAAATTTTTTGTAGTGATATATCTTTTTTAGAAATAAATAAAGAAAAAATTGAAAATCTTACAAATTCAAAAATTGAAATTTTAAAAAATTTATTTGAAGAAAACAAGCAATGTTTAATAAAAAGAGAATTTTCTTTCTCTTTTTAATTTTTTAATTTAGTTTAAGTAATGTTTATATATTATTTTAATATAAATATATATAATTAATTATTTTATAAATAAATAAAATATTTTTAAACAAAGAAAAATATGCCAAATATATCTAAAAGAACATATGTTCCTGGACTTACTAAATGTAGAAAATTTATTACTACAGAATATATTAATGCAAAAAAATTAGATTCAAAAAAATTAACAAATCTTTTAAATTCTAATATTGCAGTAAATCTTAAAGTTGATGTTTTAGAAGGTTTTTCAAATCATAATAATGTGTCTATTATAAAACTTTTAAATAATTTAGAAATAAATAAAAATTGTAAAAAAAATATTATTAATTTTCTAAAAAAAGAAATTTAATTATTTTGAAGGTAATTTTGATTTTATAATTATTTTTAAAAATTTATATAAATAGCTTCCTTTTTATATATTTATATTTATTATTTATATATATTTAAAAAAATTAAACTAAAGAATTAAATAAAAGTTTATAACTAATAATTGGAAAGATTTTTATGGAACAATTAGAATTTATGGATATTAAAGATATTTTAATTAAGAAACCAGCACAAATTAATTTAAGAGGTTGGGTTTATAGAAAAAGAGATCAAAAAGATATTATTTTTATAAGTATAAGAGACCATTCTGGGGTAATACAATTAGTTGTAGATAATTCTAAAGTATCTAAAGAAATTTTTGAAAATGCAAAAAAATTAACAATTGAATCTTCTTTTAAAATTAAAGGCGTCTTAAGAAAAGAACAAAGAGCTCCAGAAGGATATGAAATAGATATTATAGATTTAGAAATAATTAATATTGCAGAAAATTATCCTATTTCAAAAGATTTTTCTGAAGAATTTTTATTAGATGTAAGACATTTATGGCTTAGATCTAGAAAAATGAATGCAATTTTAAAAATAAGATCATGTGTTTTTAAAGCTGTTAGAGATTTTTTTATAGAAAATAAATTTTATGAATATCATTCTCCAATTTTACAATCTGTAAACTGTGAAGGAGGATCTACTCTTTTTGAAGTTCCATATTTTGAAAAAAAAGGAGTTTTTTTATCACAAACTTGGCAACTTTATGCAGAACCTGCAATATTTTCATTAGGTAAAATCTTTTCAATTGAGCCTGCTTTTAGAGCTGAAAAATCTAAAACAACTAGACATTTAACAGAACTTTGGATGGCAGAAATGGAAGGGGCTTTTATAAATTTTGAAGAATTACAGAATTATGGTGAAAAATTAATTAAAAGAATTTTAAAAGAAGTTTTAGATAAACATAAAGAAGAACTTAAAATTTTAAAAAGAGATATTTCTATTTTAGAAAGTTCTTTAGAAAAACCATTTGTTAGAATGACATATGATGAATCTTTAAATATTTTAAAAGAAAAATTTGATTTTAATATAGAATGGGGAAAAGATTTAAGAACAATTGAAGAAGATAAATTATCTAAACTTTATGATACTTTTATAATAATTACTCATTATCCAAAAAAAGTAAAAGCATTTTATATGAAAGAAGATCCTAAAAACCCAGAAGTAGTTTTAGGATTTGATTGTATAGGTCCTGAAGGTTATGGGGAAATTATAGGTGCATCTGAAAGGGAATCAGATATTAATAAAATTAAAAAAAATCTTTTAGAACAAGGAGAAGATATATCCCAATATGATTTTTATTTAGATACTAGAAGATATGGTTCTGTTCCTCATTCTGGATTTGGGATGGGTATGGAAAGAATAATTTCTTTTATAATAGGTGCAGATACTATAAAAGATGCAATTGCATTTCCTAGAACAATGGTTAGATATAAACCTTAGATTTTATTTAAGGTTTTTTTATATTTTAATTAATATAAATTTATTATATATTGTCTATTTTTATTTGAATATTTTAATTTATTTTAATTAAATAAAACAAATATAAATATTAATTTATAATAATATATTTTAATGTGGTTTAAAATATTTTTATTAAATTTTGAAAAAATAAAAAATTTAATCTATTCATAAGCCCAAGTAGTTTCTTCTTTACCATCAAATAAAATTATTCCATTTTCTTTAAGTTTATCTCTTATTGTATCTGATTCTTCCCATTTTTTTTTATCTCGTAGTTTTTTTCTAGTTTCTATTAATTTTTTAATTTGTTCTTTTGAAATTTTTAATTTTTTTTCAATGCATTCTTTTTCATTTTGTTTATTAAAGCAAAATACTTTAAAAACCATATTTACTTTTTTTAAAAAATCTAAGATTTCTTTAGATTGTTTTATGCTTATTTTATTATTTTCTAAAGATTTATTAACTTCTTTAACTAGAAAATGAATTTCTGCCCAAGCACTAGAAGTATTTAAATCATCATCCATTGCTTTTGAAAAATTAGAAATTGTTGTATCTATTATTTGTTGTATATTTGGATTTTCTTTTTCAGAATTTATATTTTGTATTCTTTTTATAAACATATTTAATTTTTCTAAAGTGTTTTTTGCATCTATTATAGATTTATCTGTATAATTTTGAGGTTTTCTATAATGCCCACTAGAAATTAGATATCTTAAACTTTCAGCAGAATTATTTTCTAAAAAATTTTCAATAGTTATTGAATTTCCTAAAGATTTACCCATTTTTTTTCCATTTACTGTTAAAAGTGCAGAATGTACCCAATAGTTTACAACTTTATGTTGGAAATATCCATAATTTTGTGCAATTTCATTTTGATGATGAGGAAAAACATGTTCAACTCCTCCTCCATGAATATCAAAATGATCTCCTAAATATTTACATCCCATAACAGAACATTCAAGATGCCAACCAGGATATCCAATTCCCCATGGAGAATTCCATTTAAGAATATGATTTTCTTCTGCTTTTATCCAAAGTGCAAAATCAGCTATATTTTTTTTATTTGGATCATTTGTAAATCTTGTATTTTTTTCAAGTTCTTCTATATTTATTTTTGAAAATTTACCATAGTCTTTAAATTTTGAAATATCATAATATATATTTCCATTTATATTATATGCATATCCATTTTCAAGCATTTTTTTAATCCAATCTTGCATTTCTATAATATGCCCTGAAGCAAATGGTTCTATATTTGGTCTTGTTAATTTTAAAAGATCAAAATATTTCCACATTTTATGAGTGTAAGTATAAACTAATTCCATAGGATGTTTTTTTCTCTCTCTTGCTCTTTTTTCAACCTTGTCTTCTCCAGCGTCTTGGTCATCTGTTAAATGTCCTACATCTGTAATGTTTCTTACATATAAAATATCATAATTATGAAAATATTTAAAATAATTTAATAAAATATCATAATAAATATAACTACAAGCATGACCTATGTGTACATCATCATAAACTGTAACTCCACATACATACATTTTAAGTTGTTTTTCATTTATTGGTTTGAATATTTCTTTTTTTCTTGTTAAAGTATTATATATTTTTATTGTCATTTAATCCACCTTCTCTTAAAATGTATATTTTGAAGTTATTTATTTATATATTTATTCAAAATATTATATATATTATAAAGATAATTTATTTAAAGCCTTTTTTTATTCAAAAAAAGGTTTATTAAGTTAACCATATACTATATAAATAATTTGTTGATTATATTATATATAATTAATTTTATATAATTTATATTTATTTAACTTAAATAGGAGAAATTAGAGATGTTATTTAATAAAAAATTTTTTGGAATTTTATTAGTTTTTATATTTACTTTTTTTGCTTTTTCTGTAAATATTTTTGCAGAAGCAACAGAATGGACTGGTGGAGATGTTGGTTTAAAGATTAACTCTTTAAAATTTAATGAAGATACTAATGTTCTTGATTTTAATTTTTCTGTAAATTCTAATAAACCTATTTACTGTGCTTTTGTTTTTGATAAAGATATTAGTCCAGAAATAGATTCTTTTTTATCTAAAAATATGTATGATAAATCAGATACTGTTTCTATGGTATTTAATACTCCTATAAAAGTTATAAAATATAATACAGATATGTTTTCTCCAACTAATGCAGATGAATTTTTTATAAAATCATATAATTTAAATGCTGTTAATTCTAAATTTTTAGATTTATCAAAATTTTCTAAAGTTGCTTTATATTGTGTTCAATATATAGGAGATTCTAAAGCGGATTATATGGGTAGTTCAAAAAAATTAATAGGTACTAATAAAGGATTACGAGAATATATTTCTGATAACTTAAATAAAGAAGATGATTCTTTTAAGAAAGGGACTTTGTTTAATAGAAATTCATTATTTAGAACTGAATTACATATTTTTGAAGAACCTAATCAAGAAGCTTCTAAGTTTATTTTAAATTTAGATGATTCTGATGAAACAGAAGATGAAACTGAAAAAGAAGATGATTCTAAAAATAAAATAACTACACAAACTTCATCTAAACCTATTAATCACATTTCATTTTTAGAAGTTTCTTCAAATAATGAAAATGCAATTTGTTCAAATGGAATTTGTTATATAAATACAGATTCTACAGATTCTTTTAATATTAAAAATCAAGTTAATTTTGATGATGGAAAAGAATATTTAGTTCATACAAGAATTTTATCAATTGGTATTTTACAATCTAGTTTAGAAGATTATATTTTAAATACATTTGAATATTCAAATAATGCAGCTGGGAATTTAACTGAAAATATAAATTTTATAGATAATGCTTATTTTAAAGGAAATTTAGATGAATTTAATTTAGAAGGAAAACTTGGTTCAAATCAAGTTATTTTAGTTGCAACAAGTTATAAAACAGATAATGGTTCAACTTATACAAATTATAGTATTTATATGGGAGTAGATAATTCTGAGTTTTCAAAAATTTTATTATATGAAGGAAATAGAAGTATAATAAATGCATCTTGTCCTGATTGTTTAGGATTTTATGTTTCTTCAAGTATTATTCCTAAAGTTAAAGATACTTTAGAAAATACTTTAAATATAGAAAAATTAGAAAATGTTTTAGAAGGATTAACTTGTAGTTATTCTCAAACTCCAATTGATCCTAAAGAAACTAAAGCAGTTCAAATTCCTGGATGTGATATTAGTACTTTAGATCCTAAAGGATATCAAAAATGTGTAACTGATACTTTATTAGAATATAAGGACGTTAGACCAATTCAATATGGAGATAATTATATTTGTGAAGAAACAGAAGAAGTTTTTGAACCTTCTGGAGATTTAATTGATTGTTTTACAATGATTAAACTTTCTGATAAATCTGTAAGAGATGATGATAGAAATTTTATTTCTGATTCTGATAAAAATTTTGAAACAATTATAGATGGTAAGAAAAAATCAAGTTTAACTTTTTTAGAAAAATATGATGATTCTAGGATTAAAGTTATATTTGATGATATTACTTCTAAAATGACATTTTCTGATGAAGAAAAAGCTGTGTTTTGGGCAAACATAATGGAAGAATCTGGATTTAAAAATAAATCTAGTGACAATGGTGAGTCTGTGTCTTTATCTCAAGTTTATATTCCTTATTGGAATGATGAAGATGAATATAATATGATTGCAGATTATATGAAATTAATTAATACTGATATGACTTATCAAATTTATAAAACAGATTATATTGATACAAATTTAAAAGATATAGAAAAAAGTCTTGAAGTTGGAGCTGCAATCTTTTTATATATGAGAGATAAAATTGCAGGTAATTTTAACTGTTTAAATGAAAAAACTAGAGAATATGTAGATTCTCCTAATAGGTGTGATAAAGACGCAAATAGTTGTCTAGCAATTAATACTGCTTTTGTTACATTTTATTTGTATAATGCAGGTGAAGATGAATTACCTGATTTTACAAAAGGAATTCCAGAAGTAGGATCAGAGTATACTATTAAGTTATATACTATAGATGAGATGAAAAATGCAAAAGATTCTAAATCAGATGGAATTTTACCTCATCATATTGTTTTGTCATCTACAAGAAAAGTTGGACATTATTTAGCATATAAAGAACATTATTATGGAGTTTCTGTTTCAAGTACATCTGCTAATAATTCAACTACAACAGGAAGTTCTGTAAAAAATGAAACTACAACAGGAAGTTCAGCTTCAAATCAAACAAGTACTTCTTCAGAAACTGTTGAAAAAGAACTTGAAGAATTAAAAAATCCTGAAAATAATTATAGTGGAGATCCTGAAAATTATATGACAATAGGTGGATCTATTGATAATTTTTTAAAAGAAGTTAATCCTAAGAGATTTCCTGATCCTGCTTTGAGAGAATGTATTGCTAATCATTATCAATTAGGTGGTTTAGAGAATATAGAATCATTAGATTGTAGTTCTTTTCCTATTAAAAATTTACAAGGAATTGAATATTTAGAATATTTGAAGATAGTTAATTTAGATTCTGGAGATGAAATTGAAAATTTAAATTTTTTATCTAATTTAGAATATTTAAAAAAGCTTGATATTGATTCTTATGGTCAAGTAGATACTTCTTTTTTATTAAATTTATCTAGTTTAAATTATTTATCTTTAAGAGGTATAGAAAATTTAGATGTTTCCCATTTAGTAAATTTAAATAATTTAAATACTCTTATTCTTAATTATAGTAGTCTTATAAATTATTCTGAATTATCTAATTTAACAAATTTATCTGAATTTGATGCAATGAGTTCTAATATAACTGATATTTCATTTATATCTAATTTAACAAAGTTAGAAATTTTAAATTTATGTTATAATTCTATTACTGATATATCTCCTATATCAAATTTAACAAATTTAAATCATTTGAATCTTCGTAGTTGTTCTACAATTACTGATATTTCTTCTTTATCAGGTTTAACTAATTTATCTTCTCTTGATGTAAGTAATAATGATATTTCGGATTTAAGTCCTTTATTTGGTATTTCAAATTTAAATTATTTAGATGTTATATCTAATAATCTAGATGCAGAAGATATTAAAGAAGTTGAAAATAATTTGACTGGATTATTACATTTTTATCATGATGAATTTGAAGAAACAGGTACTGTTAGTACTCAAAATAATTCAAATTCAAATTCAAAATTAGAATTAGATTTAGAAAATAAATTCCCTGATGAACAATTTAGATTATGTGTTAGTGATATTTTAGCTAAATCTACTGTGACTGATCCAAATTATATATTTTTAACAATTACAGAATTAGATTGTCAAAGTTATGGTGTTAAATCTATAAAAGGAATTAATTATTTTCCAAATTTAACTACTTTAAATTTAGCAGGTAATGAAATTAGTGATATTAATCCATTAAAAGCATTATATAAATTAGAATATTTAGATTTAAAAGTAAATGAACTAAATAATAATAGTTGTGAAAAAGAATCTTGGAGAATATTTAGTAATGTGGATATTGATAATTGTTTTGATCATATGTCTAATTTAAAATCTTTAGATATTAGTCTTAATATTAATCTTGGGGAAACTGCTAATAAAGAAATTTTAGAAGATTTGCCTGAAAATTCTAAGTTAACTTGTACTGAAAATGCTATTACTAAAATTTATATTAATAAATAAATGATGATTAAATATGTTTAGTGTTTTTAAGAAAAAAAATAAGAACTCTAAACATAGACTTCTTTCTTTAGGTATAGAATCTACTGCGCATACTCTTGGAATTGGAATTATTGATAATTCTGGTAAAGAATATGTAAATATAAAAAGACAATTCAAACAAGAAGACACAGCAAGTGGTTTTAAACCATTTGATGCAGCTAATTTTCACTATCAAAATGCTTTGCCTTTACTAAAAGACGCATTAACTAAAGCAAATTTAAAGATGAAAGACATAGATGTTATTTCATTTTCAAAAAGCCCAGGTCTTGCACCTTCTCTTTCAGTTGGAGCTACTTTTGCAAGAACTTTGTCTATTAAATATAATAAACCAATAGTTGGTGTAAATCATTGTGTTGCGCATCTAGAGATAGGAAAAACTCTAACAGGAGCAAAAGATCCTTTATTTATTTTTACATCTGGAGCAAACACACAAATTATTGCAAGAAACTATAATAAATATAGAGTTGTTGGAGAAACATTAGATATGGGTCTTGGAAATTTACTAGATACTTTTGCAAGAGATTTAGGTTATGGTTTTCCTGGTGGACCTGTTTTGGACAAAATGTATTTTGAATCAACTAACTATATAGATCTACCTTATACTGTAAAAGGAATGGATTTAGCCTTTTCTGGACTTTTGACATCTGCTCAGAAAAAAATTGAAAAAGTAAAAAAAGAAGATCTAGTTTATTCATTTGTTCATACAGCATACGCTATGGTTCTAGAAGTTTGTGAGAGAGCATTATCATATACTAAAAAAAAAGAAATCATGGTAGTTGGTGGAGTTGCAGCTTCAAAAGCTCTAAAAAGCATGCTTGAATCTTTTTGTAAACAAAGAGGAGTTAAGATGTTTTTAGTTCCAATTGCAGCATGTATGGATAATGGTTTAATGATTGCTGATTTAGGTTTAAAGGAATATATTGCAAATGGTTCAAATAAACTTGAAGAAACTATAATTAATCCAACAGAGAGAGTAGATCAAGTAATTATTAACTTTTAAAAATATATATATATATAAATTATATATGAAATATAAATTTTTTTTAATATTTTTTTTTATTTTATTTTTTTCAATAAATATATTTGT
>JAQVTI010000014.1 GCA_028700115.1 Candidatus Iainarchaeum sp.
GATAGACAACATTTAGGGATTATTTCAGATGATATTACAAAATTATTAATTGGAAAGTCTGTAACTAATGGACTTGGAGCAGGAGCATATCCTGAAATTGGAGCAAAAGCTGCTGAAGTTTCAAAAGCTGCTTTAGAAGAACTTTTAGAAGGAGTAGATATGCTTTTTATAACAGCTGGAATGGGTGGAGGAACTGGAACTGGAGCAGCTCCTGTTGTTGCAAAAATTGCAAAAGCATAAGGAGCAATTGTTATTGCTATAACTACATTCCCATTTGCTTTAGAAAAAGCAAGAAGTAAAAAAGCAGAACTTGGTATTGATGATTTAGCTAAAATTTGTGATACAGTTGTTGTAATTGATAATAATAGACTTGTTGAATTAGTTCCAAATTTACCAATGCAAGATGCTTTTAAAGTAGCAGATGAAGTAATTGCAAGAACAATTAGAGGAATTACAGAAACAATAACACAGCCTTCATTAATTAATATTGATTATGCAGATATTAGAACTGTTATGGGCGGAACTGGACTTTCTATGATTGCTGTTGGTGAATCTCAAACAAATAATAAAGTTCAAGATGTTGTTAATGATACATTAAATAATATGCTTTTAGATGTAAATATCGAAGGAGCAAAAGGATGTCTTGTACATATTACTGGTGGATCTGATTTAACTTTAGGAGAAGCAAATACTGTTGGAGAACTTATAACAGATAATATTGATGCTAATGCAAATGTTATTTGGGGTGCAAGAGTAGATCCTACATTTGATAATAAAATTGAAGTAATTGCTATATTTACAGGAGTTTCATCTCCATTTATTAAAGGAAGTACTAAATTCCAAGGGCAAAAAAATTCTTCTAATTCTTCTGGTTTTGGAAGATATAATGATGATTTTGGGCTTGCTGAACTTTAGATTTTCTTTATTTAGAAAATATAGTTTAAATATTTTTTAGAAAAGTCTTTAATTTATGAGATTTTTTCTAAAAATCTTTTTTTATATTTAAATAAAATTATAGGTATTATTGTGCCTTTTTTTAAATGGTGTTTTGTTTTTGTATGGGAATTTAACCCTTTTGTGATTTGTTTTTTAGGTGGTGTTTTTATGAAGTATAATTATATTGTATTTATTATTGTGTTTTTTGTTTTAACTTTAAGTTTGTTTTATTTTTCAGAAGGAAATTTTTTTAAAAAGAATTATGATTTAGAAGAAAGTTATAGTATCTCTAATTTGAAAGAACTAGATGTTAGAGTTTATTCAACTATAATTAGTTCTATAAATTTATTAAATAATCAAAATAATTTTAAAAAATTAAATTAAGGTGATCTTATAATGAAGTCTTTAAAAATGTTTAATATTTTATTTTTTATTATATCTTGTTTTGTTTTTGCATATGTCTTTATGTTTGGTAACTTTGTTTAATATCTTACATATATTTATATAGTTTTTATATATAATATATATTAAAATTTAAAAAATAATTTTATGGATAATAATAAATATAAAAATTATTCTAGTGAAACTAATTTGAATTCATTAGATTCTAAAAAAAATAAAAAATTAGGAATTTGGATTTTTTTAGTTTTTTTGGTAATTATTGGATTAGTTTTTTACTTTTGGATATATCCTAATTATATTAAAAAAGAAAGCCCTTTTCCTCCAGGAGTTGATTCAGACCCTCCACAAATCTTAGATGTGAACAATACTCAAATCTCAGATACAAATACAACTCAAGTTCCTGATGTGAATACAAATCAAACCTTAGATTTAAATCAAAATTTAGGTTCTGAAGAATGTGTTGATTTAGATTTATTTAATCAAAAGTTAAATTTAAGAGAATTTGGTTGTTATGAATCAGAATATTATGGATTAGATCCTATAGGTTTAGGTTTAGTTATTTCAAGTATAACTAAATATGATATAGTTTCTTATAATGATATAAATGTAGAAGTTATTACAACTATTGTTGATTATTCTCAATCATTTTCTGAAGAAATAATTAATATATATTTAGAATCTGGAATGACTCAAGAAGATATTGATATGCAATTAGCTTCTTTTGATGAACTTTCTGAAACTATTATTGGTATTAAAAATAAATGTATTTATGATATTGAAGCATTAAAATATATTTTAGATAATTCAAATGATCCTAAAAATTTAGAAGTTAATGTTTCAACAGACGGTTTTTCTTCTGGAGATGAGTATAGTTGTGTACCTTTTGTTGAATAAGCGTATTTATTTTTCGGTTAAATAGATATTTAACCGAATCTTTTTTTATGTTTTTTATTTTTTACCTATGTTAAGTTTATAAACCTAATTATCTACATTATAATTAAGTAATTGTAATAAATGATATATATAGTTCCATCAAGAAAAAAAATCAAAAGAAATATAAATGCTATTGCAACTCATAAGATGAATAAAAATAGATTTAATAAATTAACAGAATATCAAAAATTTTTTGAATCTAGAGGAATTAAGTTAGATGAGAAAAAGGCAGAAAATTTATTTGATTTTGTAAGCAGTGAAGCTAAAAGAAAAAAAGTTACAATTGAAGTTATTTTAAAAGAATTAAATTATAGATGATTTTATGAGTGCATTATTTAGAAGAAATCCTTTAAAAAAAACTGTAAAAGCAGAAAAAAGAGATAATTTAAGAAAAACTTTAAAAGATTATAAAGAAGTATTTCCTGCTATGGATATGTATGCTTCTAATAAACCTCCTGCTATGTCTTTTATTGATATAAGAAATCTATCTAGAGAAAAAAGACAATCTAAAATAGTTTATAGTAAATTATCTAAAATTTATAAAGATAAAAAATATGCAAGTAATCTTAGAGAATTTATAGAATTGTATCATTATGGAAGATATTTAAAAAAATCAGAAATGGAGTTTTTTAGATTACAACTATTAAATTCATATAGAGAAACTTTAAGTAAAAATAAAGAAAAAGCAGGATCTGAGTTTTTAAATAAATATATAACTGATATATTACAATTATCTTTTGAAAAAGCAGATAAATATATTAAAAAAAGTAAAAGTATGAATAAATGATTATATATGTTTAAAAGAAATTTTGGAAGAAAAAAAGAAATTAAAAAAGACCAAAAATCTATAGAAATTAGTGAAGAAATTAGAAAATCTATTGAAAATAGTAGAATTTTTACTTCTAGAAAAAAAACTATTGAAGAAAAGCTTAAAATTAGAAGGATTAGAAGAAAGGTTTTTAATAAATTAAATTCTCATCATATACATAATACTAAACAAAGTTTAGAAAAAGCTGTTTTTTCTTTACTTTTAGAAAAAAATCCAAAAATAGTAGATACTATATCTATTAAGCAAATAGAAAAAGATGTTTCTAATTATTTACCTGATATATATTTAAAACATATTAATAAAGGTGAAAAGAATGTTTCTATAAATAGAGTTATTTTAGAAACTTCTGAATATCTTGGGCAAAAATATAAATAAGTTGAGAATATGCCTAAATTAAGAGTTAAGTTATTTGAATTTAAGAAAAAAAGAAGATTATTAAATAATGATTTAAAAAAATTAAATAAAATTGGTGTTTATAGATCTATAGATAGTTTATTTGTTGAAAAAACAGGTGGGAGTCATATTTTAAATCTTTTATCTTATAAAAAATATCAATTAAGATTACGTTTGAATCCTATTAGACAAAAACTTTTTGTAAAAGTTTTAAAAGAAGAAGTTTTTAATGAATATGTTCATTTAATTAAAACTAAAAAAATAAAAGAAGTTGAAGATATTGATTTACAAAAATTTTTAAAAAATATTAGTATTAGACTTGATTACAGAATTGAAAAAGAAAATATTTTTAAAATATAAATAAATAAGGATGATTGTATGATTAAATTTGTAGATTATGAGCATGGTTTTTAATTTATAAGTTAGTTATGTATATTATTCGAATAACTTTATTTTTTTAAATTTTTATAAAAAAACAAAAAATTTTCTTTTTTCTTTTTCTTATTTTTTATTAAATTTCTTATTTTATATATTTTGGGTATTTGCATTATATCTTGGACACTTTTTATGAAAATAATTTTTTAAATAAATCAGTAAATTTCTTTTGATATATCTTAGTAAAATAATTTAGGGTAAATAGATAATATTTTTTCTAAAAAATCAAACAAATTTTAAAATCTTAAAAAATATATGATTTTATCAAAAAACTCTATATTTTTTAAAAAAATCTTAGTAGTTCACCCTACCCTATTCGACTAATTCTTTGTAACTTAAGTAACTATGCCTCTTTAGAGTAAATTTAACTCTTTAAAAAGTTCGGTTAAATGGTTCTTAAGCCGAATACATTTTTAACTCATATCTTTATTAATTAGCTACATAACTTTATTTTTCATAAAATTATTTTCTCCCAAAAAATATATTTTTTATTTTTAATACAGTTATGTAGTATGATTAAATTTATTTTTAATAGAAAATGAAAATATTTTTTTATTAGTTTTTTATTTTCAAAAATATTTTTTTATATGTTTTAATTAATAATCATTTAAACTATACATAACTAATTTTTATTATAAATATATCTTTTTGTATGCTTGTATTTTTTAATTTATTTGATGTGAATTACTATCAATTATGAGTTTTTTATAAATTATTTTTTTAATATGAAATTATTTTATTATTTTATATGCTTATTAAATTACAAAATTTATTTTTGTCTAATTTATTTTATCAATATAATAATCTAATATAATCATATAAAATGTAACTGATATAAAGAAAAAAAGTTCAAATATACCTGTCATTCCAAAAAGAGTTAAAAGTAATAAAGATCCAAATATAGTAAATATCATATACTTACTATATCTTATTGATATTTGTTTATGTGTTGTTTTTAGATATTTAGAGAACATATAAAGACATGTTATAAGAGAAAATGCAAATAAAACACTCCACACCACATGTAAATCTATATGCCATACTCTTAAAGCTTTATCAATAGGTTCTTGTATAGATATTGGTGTTAAAACTGTTAAAATTAGATAAATTCCTGTTAGATAAGCATATTTTTTAGATTTTTTATTATTAAAATTTGTTTTTTTAAATAAATTTATTAAAAATAAAGTAAATAAAATACCAGTAACTATACCCCAAATTATAAAGTTAATTCTATAATCAAACCAATTTCCTATCATACTTAATGTATAATCAAAAGGTGATTTGTTTGTAGCATATATTATAGTCCATATAGGAAGTGTAAGTATTCCAAAATATAATATTTTATTTGTTTTTGGCATGTTTAATCTTTTTTAGAAATATTCTAAAAATTCATTAATAACTTTTTCCATAAATTCTAATTGATGATTCAAAGAAATATATTTCTTATAATTATCTTTATTTACCCATTTATAATCAGAAATTTCTTCTTCTTGTAATTTAAAAGTTTGATTTTTTTTAATTTTTGTAATAAAAACACTTCTTTCTTGACCCTCAAAATAATATCCTTTGGTTTTTAATTTTTTTTGTCTAACTTTTTCTGACCAATCAAATTTTTCTATATATTTACTTTTTTCAAGAATATTTATTTCAATTCCAAGTTCTTCTTTGACTTCTCTATGTAATGCTTCAATATCTGTTTCATTTCTTTCAATACCTCCTGCAGGTATTTTCCAATATGTATGTTTTGTATTTCCTAAAACTAAAATAAATTCTTTTTTATCATTTAAGATAAATGCAGATGTTCCTTTTCTATAAACCATAAAATCATATTTTATAATGTGTTTTATAATGTGTCCAACATTTAATACATTTATTTTTTAAACTTAACAGCAGTTCCATAACAAAGCATTTCTGAAGCTCCCTGCATAACTTGAGATGTAGTAAATCTTACTCCAATAACTCCATCTGCTCCTAAATCAATTGCATTGTTAATCATTCTATTATATGCTTCTTCTCTAGATTGGATTGTCATTTGTGTGTATGTTTTTACTTCTCCACCTATTAAATTTTTTAAACCTGCTCCAATATCTCTTCCAAGATTTCTAGATCTTACAGTATTTCCTTTAACAATTCCTAATATTTTTTCAATTTTTTTATAGGAAATATCATTTCCTGTTGTTACAATCATTTCTTTTTTCATATAAATCACTTTTATTTAGTATTAAATGTAAATAAATTATTTACTTTTAGTACTATTTAGTATTATTTTATAATTTTTTTATTTGTTCAATTTCATCTTCTTTTTTATTAAATAAGATAAATAAACTAATAAGTAAAATAGGAAGTCCATAAATTAAAGGAAATATAAAAAATATTCCTAAGATTGTAAGAATACTTCCTATAACTATTCCTATAGTTCCAATAAGTTTATTTTCATTCATATTTATCTTTTTTTATCTGTATAGGGCCCTGCTATATAAGGTCCAGTTGATCCTGCAGAATATACGTAATATATATTATCTGTTCCATTATAGCAATCATATATAAAAAATTTTGAAAATCCACCATCTATTTTCTTAAACAATTTATTTTTATTATAAGAACTAAATTTAATTAATTCTCCATCACAAATTTCTAAAGGATCTCCTTCTACAAAACTACTAGATGTTTTTTTTGGATTTAATACTACTTTTAATTGAGGATATATTTGTTCTAAAGATTTATCGTAATAATCTTTTACAATATATCCATCTTTTATATATATTTTAGTTTTTCCAGTAAGTCTTATAATTAATAAAATTATAATTATTAATAAAATAGAACTTATTATAATTATTTTTTTCTTTTTCATATTTTCATTTTTTTTTCTTTTATTTAAAACAATTATTTGTTATAAAATAAATGTAATTTTTAAAATTTTTATTTTCGTATTTTTTATATTTTTCTGTAGCATTAATTAAATTAATATAACTACATTTAGGTGTAATCCATATTGATTTAGTTGCATTTTGTTTAATAATATCTCTATAATAATAAACTATAGCTGATTCACAATAATTTGTGATTGTATTTTTAGGATATAATTTAGATAATTCTTTCCAAATATCACATATTATTTTTTCCATTTTAATCTTTAGTTTATATTATTTTATATATTATATAAGATGATTAATATATATATTTTTTGTTTTATTAAATTATATTATGATTCAAGAAAAAAATATTTTAAAAGAATTAAAATATATTTATCCTAATAAAACTATTAAAGATTTAAAAAAAATTAAATCTGGTAGAAAAAATTATAATTTTTATTTTAAAATAAATAATGATAAATATATTTTTAGATTAAAAGCAGATTATAAAAATGCATATAAAAAATCTAAAAAAGAATATTATAATTTAATTAAAATAAATAAAATTCTTCCACAAAATACTCCAAAGATATATTTTTTTAAAAGAAAAGGTAAATTTATTCCTTTTTCTTATTTAATTATAGAATATATTGAAGGAAAAGAAATTAAATTTAATAAAAATAATGTAAAACAACTTGCAAAGGTAGTGTCTAAACTACATTTAGAAAAAGTTAAATTTTTAGATAGGCTTTTTTTAACAAAAAGAATATATAAATTTATTTCTGAAAAGTATCTTTTAAATAAAGAAAAAAAAATTATTAAAAAAAATAATTGTTTTAAATTTATTACTATTTTTGGAGATAAATTAATTAAAAAAAATAAAATTAAAAATATTGTTTTAAGTTATATTCACTCAGATATTCAATCTCCAAATATTATAGAAAATAATAATAATCTTTTTTTAATTGATATTGAATTTTTAGAAATTGGAGATAGAGCTTATGATTTAGGGAAGCTTTTTTTAGATTCCAATTTTTTAAAATATAAAGATATTTTTTTAAAAGAATATATTAAATATACAAAAATGAAAAATATTGAACAAGAAATTAATAAATATGTAAATATTCAAAAATATATTTGGATTCTTTCAGATCTTAAAAGTTATGTTTTTAAAGATAATATTATTTCTTTAAAAGATTTAAAAAAAAGTATAATTAAAAATTACAATGCTTTGAAAAAATGTAATTTAACAGAAGATATTAATATAAATAATTTTTTAGATTGTTTAAAATAATTTTTATAAATAAGTTTATATAGAGAATATTTATTAAATATTATTTAATAAAAATAAATTTCAAAAAGGTAAAAGGTGTTTTTTATGAAAAAAGAAGTTTTAGAAAAAATAAGTGCATTAATTATTGCATCATTTGGTCTTGTTGCTGCTCTAGCTTGGAATGCAGCTATCCAAGAAATTTTTAAACAAATTTTTGGTTCTACAAGTGGAATTATTGCAATGTTATTTTATGCAATAATTGTAACTGTTATTGCTGTGTGGATTACAATTAAATTTGCAAAATTAACTGAAAATGCAAATAAAAATATAAATAAATTAAAAATATCTAATAAAAATATTAAAAGAAATAAAAAATAAATTAAATAATTTTTTAATTATAATTATTTCTGTTCAACAAATATGGGTTTATTTTTTATTAAAATAACCCATATTTGTTAATTTAATTAATACTAATTGTTTAACTACATCTGCTCTTGAACAACCAATTTTATTTACTAAACTATCAATTATTTCTATTTGTTCCTTTGAAAAATAAGGACTAATTCTATTTTCTGAGGCCATAATATCACTTCTACAGTTTTATAATAGTAACTAATGAGTGAAAAGGTTTATATTCTTTATTATTATTAAATATTTTGTAGTTACTAATAAGTGTTTATTAAATGAGGTGAATTATGACTATAATAGATATTATTGAAAGAAAAGGAATAGGCCATCCAGATACAATTGCTGATAATTTGTCTGAAAATTTAAAAAAAAAATTAGATAAAGAATATTTAAAACAATATAAAAAACTTTGTCATTTTAATGTAGATAAAACATTAGTTTCTGCAGGAGAAATTAAAAAAAATAAATTTATTAATCCTGTAAGAATTGTTTTTGCAGGTCAATATACAAAATTATTAAATATAGATGATATACTTTTACAAGTTGTTAAAAAAACATTAAAAGTAGAAATTAATAGGGGTTTAGAATATAAAATATATAATTTTTTAAATCAAGGTAGTTTTGATTTAACTAATAATTTTAATTTTAAAAAATCAAATGATACGAGTTTTTCGGTAGGTTTTAAATTAAGCAAAAATCATAAATTAGTTAAAAATATTGGAAAATATTTAGATAATTTATATAAATTAAATAAATTTATAGGAACAGATAATAAAATTATGTTAATTGAAAAAGATAATAGAATAAATTTATATATTGCTCTTGCTTTTTTAAATATAAAAAATTATTTTAAAGAAAAAAAAAAAATTGAAAATTATTTAAAAAATAAATATAAAGTAAATGTAAAAATTAATAATGCAGATACTAAAAATATAAAATTTATTACAAAAACAGGAACTTCTTTAGAAATGGGTGATTCTGGAATGACAGGTAGAGGAAATAGAAGAAATGGTTTAATTACTCCATTAATGCCAATGACTTTAGAAGCGTATTATGGTAAAAATTCTAATACACATATAGGACGAATTTATCAAGATTTTGCACAAAAAATTTCAAATAAAAAAAATAAAAATGTTTTATTAATTAATAAAATTGGAAATGATATTTTGGATTATGATATTTTTGAAATTTAGTTAATTTATTTTTTTATATGATTTTAATTTTTAATTATAACTAAGTTTATATATTTTTGTATATTATATTACTATTATGACTAAAAAAAATAATTTTAAAAAATTAAATTATAAATTTTTATTGAAAATTTTATTTTTAATTATTATATTTTGTTTAGTATTTATAATTATTTTAAAAATAAATAATAATAATTTAAAAGAAGATTTATTTGTCTTAAATAAAGATTATAATTCTTTAAATAAAGCTTATTTTAATTTAGATCAAAATTACTCTATTCTTAGTAAGGAATATTATTCATTAGATAAAGAATATATTTTTTTAGAAAGTAAATATGATCTTTTATTTCAAAAAAATCAAGATATTTTATCTAATTTGGATAATTTAAAATCTGATTATGATTATTTAATACAAGATTTAAATAATTTTAAAGAAGAACTAGAAGAGTCTATGACTTGGTTTAAAATAAATTCTTCTTTAAATAATATATCTGATGATTTTATAGAGAAAAGGACTAAGCATTTTTTAGATGAATGTATTTCTTGTTCTATTGATTTATGTACAATTAAAACTGCTTGTATAGATTTAAAAAATGATAAAAGTATCCATGTAAAATATGATGATGATATAACAACAAGTAATTCTTTTGATAAATTACAAGCTTTAGATAGTTTTTTAGAACAAAGAAAAGGAGACTGCGAAGATTTCTCTTTATTATATGCTGCTGAATTAAGATATTTGATTGAAAAAGCAGATGGAAAAGATATTATTTTTGAAATCATTATTAATTCAGACACTAAAAAAGATTATTATATAACAAATGATTGGTATTTTGAAGAAGGAATTAGTTTTATAGATTTTAGTTATAATGATTATAAATATCCATATGTTGTTTGTGGGAATTTATATGATCCAAATATAGATGATATTAGTGGGCATTGCTTAGTTATGATTTCTGATAAAGAAATTAAAACAAATAAAGATATTTATGAAATTTCTGCAATTACAATTGAACCACAAACAGGTTTATTTCAAGGCAAATTAAATAAATATTTTGAAACAGAAATAGAAGTGTTTGATATAAGTTTAATAGATAAAGATATTTATGCTAATCAAACTGTTTATGAAATAATTACAGATAATGATTTATATTATAATAATTATATTTATGAAAATATAGATATAGATGAAAGCAAATGGCTAAGTTATTCTTATTTTATAAATAAGATTGATGAAATTATTTAAAAATCTGATTAAAAATGAATGAAGTAGAACAAGATTCAAAAAACCTTTTTACAGGTATATGGAAATTAATTTATAAAACATTTTATGCAATGGCATATTCTTTTGTAATTAATATAATTTCTAGATATCTTAATTTTGTTTTTGGTCTAAATATTCCAGAAAATCTAATAACTTCTATTCTTTTAATTTTATTAAGTATTTATTATGTTGTGGTTTATTTTAAAAAGACCAATTTATACTACCTATGTGGATGGATTATAGGTATAGTTATAATGTATACTTTAGGGATTTTAACTTCAGAAAACGCATTTTTATATCTAGTAATTCCTGTAGGCTTATATTTAATTAGATATAGTGTTGGTGCAATTTTTAGAAGAAAAAATTATTTTTCTTAAATAAAAAAAAAGAATAAAAAAGAGTTTTTAAAAAAACTCTTTTAAATTTATTCTATAAATTCTCCAACATCAATTTCAGAAAGCATATCTTCTTCTGTTATAATTTCTGGAATTTCTGTTTCATCAGGAAATATTTCTTCAAATTCTACAAAATCATCATATGTATTAACATTATTAATAGCTTTATTTGTAGTTGCAGAAATTACTAAAAATAAACCTGCAATAACAACTAAGGCAATAATTATTCCAATAAATAAATCTTTTTTCATCAATTATTACCTCCTTTATATCCTGTACCGTCTTGAGGCATATTATAATCACAATCTTCTGCATTTAAACAATTATTTTCATTATAATTACTTAATCCTTGTTTTTTATAATTTTTATAATCTCCAATTGCATTTAGATTACAATTAATATTTATATCCCCATCTTGGCATTTTTGAGAAATTTCTTGGTATCTATTTTGTTTTTGTTCTGATATTTTATTTTGAATTGAATCCATTTTATTAGATATTAAAAGTCCTTTGTTTATTTTAGCTTGTTGTTTAATTTCAGTTTGTTTTATTTTAAATTCTTGAATAAGTTTTTGTCTTTCTTCAATATTTAAATCAGACATTTTTTCAAAGCCTTTATTTTTTGCAATTTCACTTATTTTTAATCCAATGTTTTCTTTTACTTTTAAATTATGATTTTGTGCAAGATTTCTTATTTTATTCATATTTTCTTGTCTTATATCTTGTTTAACACCTTTATATTCTTCTTTAATAGATTGTCTTAAAGATACATCTGTATTATCTACTAAAAAACTTCTGATATCTTGAACAATATCTATAACTTGTTTTTTATAAGTTATAAAATCTAGAGACATTTCTTCTATATTTGTATCTTCGATATTTAAGTTTTCTAAATAGTTTTCTAAACTAGAATTAATTTCATTTAATTCTAGAATTTTAGATTCTAAAAAGAAAGTATCTATCTGTGAATCTAGATTTACATCTAAATTATATTCTTCAATAGATTTAGAAATTATTTCTAAATGTGCTACTTTTTGATCAATTGTGTTTTGTAATTGTATTAATCTAACCTCAATACCGTAAGGTGTTTGTGCATAATTTTCAAGATCATCTATTGATTCTTGAATTTCTGTTTCTGTAATTTCAACATCTTCTGCAAATACATTTCCTAAAAGAAAAGCAAATACAAAAGCAATTGCAATTATTCCTAATATTTTTTTCATATATAATTCACCTTTTATTTTATTCTTTAGATTAAAGAATAGTTTAGTTTAATAAAATAATTAGAAGTGAAACCCTTAATATACTTTTAGTGAAACTAACTGAAACAAAATAGATAAATGTAAGAAACATCTATTTTAAAGATATTTTAAATGTGTTTCCAAATTTTTTTTTTTCAATAATTTCTTTTTTAATTAAGGAATCTATATTTCTAGAAAGAGATCCTTTTGGTATATCTAAAGTTTTTGATAAATAGTTTTGAGTTACAAATTTTTCTTTTTTTATAATTTCTATTATTTTTTTTTGTCTAAAGTTAAGTTCATCTATTTCAATTTTATTTAATTTTTTAGGTTTATTTTTTTTAAATCTGTAATGTAGATAATAAATTCCACCAAATATAATAAAAAACATTAAAACTATTAAAAAAGATATGTAATCTCTAGATTTTGTTTCTAAATCTGTTGTATATTGTATTTTTATATTTATTTTTTCATTTTGACCAATTGATGAAATTTTAATTTTATTATATTCATTATATATTCTTATGTTGTTATCTGAATGAATATAGTTTATAATTGAATTTTCAGGAAGTGTAATTGAATAAAAATAATCTTTAAAAACAGGTGTTAATATTTCAAATGTCCAATATTCTTTGTTTTTTGAAATAAATTCTTGTGAGCTTTCAATATCTAGTAAATTATAATTTGTATTTGCTTTTATTTCAGTAATTCCTGTATTTAATATATTAAATTCAAAATTTCCAATATAGTTTATTTCTTGTGGTAATGAATATATGTTGCTTATTGAAATAATTAAAAATATATTAATAAATATATATAAATATTTATAGTCCATCAAAATATATCTTTATAAAAAAATTTAAAAAGCCTTTTATTTATAATATGATTCGGGGTTTAAAAAAAATATCTGAAAAAAAGGAGTTTTTCAAAAATGTATGATGTAATAATAGTGGGTGCAGGTCCAGCTGGGCTTTTTGCAAGTTATGAACTTAAAAAACAAAATCCAAATTTAACTATTTTATTAATAGATAAAGGTAATTTAGTAGAAAATAGAAAAAAAACCGAAGTTATGAATGGTTTTGGTGGAGCAGGAACATTTTCTGATGGAAAACTTCATTTTACACCTGTTCTTTCTCATGAAAAGATGTTTCATTTATTTTCTATTTCAGAATATCAAAAATATTTAGATTATATTGAAAGACTATTTTTAGATTATGGAGTAGAACCAAATTATTTCCCAAAAGATCTTAATAAAGCAAAAAATTTAGTTGATATTGCAGAAAGAAATAATATTAAATTGTTTATAAGAAAAACTTTACATGTAGGTACAGATAAATTACCTCAAATTATTCAAAAAATACAAGAGGATATTAAAAAAGAAGGTGTAAAGCTTTTACCAAAAACTGAAATTAAGGATTTAATTATTGAAAATAAAAAAATAAAAGGAATAATTACTTCTGAAAATAAAATATTTTATGGAAAAAATATAATTCTTGCTCCAGGAAGATATAATGCTGCATGGTTAGAAGAAATTACAGAAAAATATAATATTTCTAAAGTTTATGATAAAGTAGAAGTAGGAGTTAGAGTTGAGTTTCCTCAAAGTATAAATAATGGTCATTCTGAGTTAATGTATGAAACAATATATTCATTATATACTAAAACATATGATGATGTGGTTAGAACATTTTGTCCTTGTCCAAAAGGTTTTGTTGCAATTGAAGATTATAAAGATTTTATATGTGTAAATGGTTATTCTAATTCAGATAATGATGGTACAAATTCTAATTTTGCATTAGTTGTTGAAGTTAATTTAACAAAACCTTTGCAATCTACTAGAAAATATGCAGAGTTTGTTGCAAAAGGTGTAACTTTAATAGGTGATGGGAAACCTATTGTTCAAAGATTTAAAGATTTAAAAAATGGAAGAAGATCAACTGAGTCTAGAATGAAAAAAGCACATATTATTCCTTCTTTAAAAGAAGCTGTTCCTGGAGACATAGGTATGGCTCTTCCATATAGAATTACAAAAAATCTAATTGAAGGAATTGAACAACTAAGTAAAATTTTACCAGGTCTAGATGGGGATTCTACTTTTTTATATGCTCCTGAAGTTAAATTTAGATCAAATAAAATAAAAACAAATAAATTTTTAGAAACTGAAATTGAAGGTCTTTTTATGGCTGGAGATGGAGCAGGAGTTTCAGGAAATATAGTTGGTGCTGCAATTTCTGGAATTGTTGCAGCAGAAGGTATTTTAAAAAAGAAATAAGTTAGTTGTATATTTATACAACTATTTATAAACCTTTTGTGTTTTAATATTATTGTAAGTTTGTTTTAATTCTTACAATTACTTTTTCTTATTATTTACAAAAAAACATAAAAAGGTGAAAATATGAATCAAGAAGAAAATAAATTTCCTTTAATAGGAGATAAATTTCCTGAAATGAATATACAAACAACTTTTGGTATAAAGTCTTTACCAAATGATTATAAAGGTAAATGGATTGTTTTATTTAGTCATCCTGCAGATTTTACTCCAGTTTGTACAACTGAGTTTTATTCTTTTGCAAAAAGAAAGGATGAATTTGATAAATTAAACACAGAACTTTTAGGTCTTTCAATGGATCAAGTTTTTTCACATATTAAATGGGCTGAATGGATTAAAGAGAATTTAGATCAAGAAATTAATTTTCCGATAATTGCAGATCATGGAAATGTTGCAAAAAAGTTAGGAATGCTTCACCCAAATAATGGAAGTAATACAGTTAGAGCTGTTTTTATAATAGATCCTAATGGAATAATTAGACTAATTATGTATTATCCCCAAGAAATTGGAAGAAATGTAGATGAAATTTTAAGATCTATTAAAGCTTTACAATATTCAGATAAAAACAAAGTTGCAATGCCTGAAAACTGGCCAAATAATCCTTTATTAAAAGATAAGGTAATTATTCCACCAGCAACTGATGTAAATACAGCTAATAAGAGAAAAGATGAATATAAAGATTCATGTTATGATTGGTGGCTATGTTATAAAGAGATGTAAATCTCTTTTTCTTTTTTCCTTTTTTTAAATCAATTTATAAATTTTTTCTTCTTTCTTAAAATATATTAATTTAGGTAAAAACCTAATAAAATAATAAAGTATATTTAAACTATTATATATTAGATTAATATGGATAATGAAAAAATTTTAATAAATAGAAAAACACTAAAAGCAATTGCATCTGATACAAGAATGAATATCTTAAAAGCTTTAGGTAATAGAAAATATACTTTATCAGAGCTTTCTTCTAAATTAAGTTTATCAAATGCAACTGTAAAAGAACATTTAGATGTTTTAGTTAATTCTGATTTAATTAAAAAAAATGAAAATGATTATAAATGGAAATATTATTCATTAACAGAAAAAGGTAAAAAATTAATAAATCCAAAAGAAGTTAAAATTTTAATTAGTTTTATGGTTTCTTTTTTAGCAACAATTGGATTTTTAATAACAATATTTTCAAGAAATACAAATTTAGCAGTAAGAAGTACAAAAAATATGGCTATGAAAGTAGGCACTTATTCTTCAGAAGTTGTAAATGACATAGTTACTGAATCAAGTCAAGCTATGTCTTCAAATGCAATAGATGGAATAAATCAAATTGCAACAGTAAGTATTCCATCAACTATAAGTAATATTCCTTTATTTTTAATAATTATGAGTATTTTATTTGGGATAATTACAATTTTTTTGTTAGGTATATATATTCAAGAAAAAAGATCTAAAAAGAAAATAAAAATTCAAGTTATTGATTAATTTTAGAAATTAATTGCTTTTAAAATAATTTTATTAATTTCTTTTTTCTTTTTTTCATCTATTTGATTTGTACAATTACCTATAACATATATTTTACTTTTTATTCCACAAAAACCTAAAATATCTTTTTTTATATTTTTAATTCCTCTATTTGCAAAACCTAAAGAATAAGCTATTTTTGGTGCCCCAGTAGTACAAATAACACTTGCTTTTTTATTTTTTAGAAGTTGGTTAAAATTTAATTTTGATATAAATTTATGTGAAAATCCAGGAGTAAAAACTCTATCAAAAAATCCTTTTAAAATAGAAGGTATGCTTCCCCACCATATAGGATAGATAAAAATTAATTTATCTGAAATTTTTATTTTTCTTTGAATTTTTTTAATATATAAAGATACATATGTGTTTCCAGAGGTATAATGTTCTTTTTCTTGTAAATTTGAATTAAAATTTTCTTTATATAAATCTATTATTTCAAAATTTTCTTTTTTTATTTTAAGCTGATTAATTACATTACTTAAAATATATGAATTATAACCTTTTGTTTTAGGATGTGCATAAATAATTAATGTTTTCATAATTTTTCCAATTTTTTTAAAATATATTAAACAATTAACTATCAATATCTATATAAATTAAATGTTTTTATATTCTTATACAAAAGAATATAGGATAAATATGTATAAATTAATTTTTCTTTCAGTTTTTATTTTATTATATTATTTTTTATTTTCAAATAAATTAACTAAGCACTTTAATACAACTAAAGAAACAATAAATATGTTTAAAACAGATTTTTGGACATCTTTTT
Source organism: Candidatus Iainarchaeum sp. (assembly GCA_028700115.1). Lineage (GTDB taxonomy): Archaea > Iainarchaeota > Iainarchaeia > Iainarchaeales > CSSED10-239 > Forterrea. The sequence continues at coordinate 17,167 of JAQVTI010000014.1, forward strand.
ATTTTACTATATTTTATATTTGTATAATGATTTCTTTTATGTATTATTTTTTTTATACAGACATATATTATCTTAACTTAATTTCATTATTATGGTTTATTTCAATTATTTTTGCATGCTTTTTAGAATATAGAGGAATTAAAGATTTAAAAGAAAATTATTATCCACAAATTAAAAAAGAGAAATATCTTATTACAAGTGGAATTTTTAAAATAATAAGACATCCAATTTATACTTCAGCAATATTTTTAGGTCTTGGAATAATTGGTTTTTTATCAACTAAGTTGTTAATATATTTATTTCCAATTATTTTGTTTGTTGTAATTATTAAAATTGAAAAAGAAGATATATATTTAGAAAAAAGATTTGGAAAAGAATTTAAAAAATACAAGCAAATGTCATATAAATTAATTCCATATTTATATTGATGATATTTATGAATAGACTTAGAATTTTAAAAGAAAAAGATATAAAAAAAGGAAAAGACATAGTTTATTGGATGTCTAGAGATCAAAGAGTAAAAAATAACTGGTCTTTAATCTATGCTCAAAATCTTGCAAAAAAATATAATCTTAATTTAAAAGTTATTTTTTGTTTAGTTAAAGATTTTTTAAAAGCAACAGATTCTCATTACACATTTATGCTTGAAGGTTTAAAACTAGTTGAAAATGATCTTTTTAAAAAAAATATTTCCTTTGAATTATTAATTTGTAAGGATATTTCAAATGATTTATTAAAATATATTAAAGAAAATACTACAATTTTATTAACAGATTTTGATCCTTTAAAAATTAAAAAAGAATGGAAAAAACAAATTTTAAAAGATATTAATTGTTCTTTTTATGAAGTTGATTCTCATAATATAATTCCAGTTTGGACAGTTTCTGAAAAACAAGAATATGGGGCATATACAATAAGACCTAAATTAAATAAATTACTACCTTTATATTTAGAAGATTTCCCAAAAATTAGAAAAGAAGATAAAAAAATAAAAAAACCAAATGTAAATTGGGCTAAATTAATAGATTTAAAAAAGAAAAATAAATATTTTGAATCAGGAGAGTTTGCTGCAAGTATGGTTTTGAAAAATTTTATTATAGATAAATTTGAAAAATATTATATTTTAAGAAATGATCCTTCAATAAATTATATTTCAAATTTATCTATGTATCTTCATTTTGGTCAAATTTCTTCTCAACAAATTGCTTTAGAAATAAATAAATTAAATAATTTAAAATATGAACAAAGTAAAAGTTATTTTTTAGAAGAATTAATTATAAGAAAGGAACTTTCAGATAATTTTTGTAATTATAATAAAGATTATGATAATTTTAATGGATTTCCAAATTGGGCAAAAGAAACTTTAAAAAAACATGAAAATGATAAAAGAAAATATATTTATTCTCTAAAAGATTTAGAAAATTATAAAACACATGATCCTTTATGGAATGCTTCTCAAAAAGAATTGGTTTTAACAGGTAAAATGCATGGATATCTTAGAATGTATTGGGCAAAAAAGATATTAGAATGGACTAAAGATTCTAAAGAGGCTCAAAAAATATCTATTTATTTAAATAATAAATTTGAAATGGATGGAAGAGATCCTAATGGATATACAGGAATTGCTTGGGCAATTGGTGGGGTTCATGATAGAGCTTGGTTTGAAAGAGATATTTTTGGGAAAATAAGATATATGTCTTTTAATAATACTTCTAAAAAGTTTGATTATAAAAAATATATAGAAAATGTAAATAATTTAGATAAATAGTTACATTTTATTCTTAGATCCAAAAACAAATTCTCTATGTCCAAAATATTTATAAAAATTCATGAAAAGATCAGAGATTAGTTTAGACAAAATAAAACCAAGTCCAACATATTCTACAAAAAAAATCATTAATATTAAAACTAAAACTACACTTGTTATATTTACAAAATAATATTTAAAAAAAGAAATTATGTTTTCAATACTAAAAGGTTTTACCTTATATTTAAATGCAAATTTTTTATGTACATTATAATTAGTAAACCCTCTTGCAATATCAGAAATAACTGCAGCTAATATATAATATAAACCAAGTATATTAGATAAAGTATAAAGTAAAATAATATCTACAAAAGTACCACAAAGACCTAAAACTGCATATTTTAAAAATCTTCTATATCTATAAAAAAATGGTTTATCAATTATAAAATAATAGATTTTATGAAAAGAAGATTGTTTTTTTTTATTTAATAAAGATTTATAAAATATATGTTTTATTTTAGTCATTTACAATCCTTATATTTTAGTTATTTTCTATGTCTAAATTTAAAATTAAAAAAACGAAGTTTTGTTTTTTTTATTTTATTTATTTGTTTATTTAATAGTTCTTGTTTCGTTCTTTCTAATTCTTGTTCTTTAAATTTTATATATTTATTATGATATTCTGCAATTAATTCTCTTCTATCAGGATTATTTAAAGATTTATTTAAAATGTTTATTTTATTTAAAACATCTTTATAATGATCCATAACATTATTTAATAATTTTTTATCATAATTTTTATCTTCTTTTGATTTTTTTAATATTTTTTCATAATTTAATTTAGATTGATATAATTCTGTAAGATATAATTCATCTTCATTTAATTTTATTCCAGACATTTTTTTTTGTTTAACTTTTTCAATAAATTTTTCGCCAAAGCCACCAGTAACATGTATAGCTCCAGTTATTCTATAAGTTATATAATCATACCCTTTACTTGTAAGTTTTATTTTTTCAGGATGTATTTTATTTATTTTTTCGATTCCATTTAAAATAGATTCAACATTTGGTTTAATATTAGGCATATTTTCTAAAAATTGAGGGGCATTTTTTCTATCTAAAAATAATATTTTTGATTTATTTGATGAAAATAATTGTAATCCTATTTCAAATAATTTTGTATAATTTGAAAAATATGGGTCAATTACATAAAATTGTGCATTTTGTTTTTTATTATATTCAAATATTTTATTTGGATCTGAAAGAATAGTTATATTTAAAGGTCTTTCAAATTTAGACATACTTTTTAAAATAAACTCTTTTTTATTTAATTTTGTCTCTTTTCTTGCAAGAATTAAGATATTAGTATATCCTTTATTATTAAATGGTAATTTATTCATATATTATCAAAATGATTTATATATTTAATATTATATATAGAAAAGTATATAAATTAAAGATACTTATATATTATTAATAATTATTTAAAAAATAGATAGATATGAATAAAAATATAAATTTTAATAAAATAATAAGTATAATTTTACTTTCTATAATAGGTTTATTTTTAATTTATTATTTATATCCTTATATTAATGGTTTTTTAGGTGCAATTATTTTAGCAACCTTATTTATTCCTTTACAAAAATTATTTGTAAATAAATTTAAAATAAACTCAAAAATATCTGCTATAATTATTATAATTTTAACACTTGCATTAATTATTATTCCAAGTTTTTTTATAATAAAAACAGCATATATAGAAGGTACTCAAATTATAAATAATACAAATACTACTTTTTTTAAAGAAATAAAATCTTTAAATTTAAATATTCCTTTAATTAATTTTGATAAAATTGTTTTAGATTTTATTCCTAAATTTACAAATTGGATAACACATTTTTTTATAAGTGGTATAAATAATGTAGTTAAATCTGTAATTACAATTATAATAATGTATTTTGTTTTATTTTATCTTTTAGTATATTATAAAGAAAATAAAGTTCTTTTAAAAAAATTATTACCTTTTAATAATAAAAATTCTGATATTTTATTAATTGAATTTAAAAAAATAACATATGCAACAATAATTGCAACAGGACTTGTTGCTGTTTTCCAAGGATTTTTATTAAGTTTAAGTTTTTATTTTTTAGGTATTAATTATGCTGTATATTGGGGAATTTTAGCAGCAATTTTATCTTTTTTACCAGTAGTAGGTATTCCTTTAATATGGATTCCTTATGCAATTTTTTATTTATTGAAAAATAATATTTATTTAGCAATTGCTATTATAGTAATAGGTTTATTTATAAATTATTCTGAATATTTTATAAGACCTTTATTACAAAAAAAAATGGGAAATTTACATCCTTTAGTTTCAATAATTGGTATTTTTGTAGGAATTCCTGCTTTTGGTATAATTGGAATTGTTATAGGACCTTTATTAATTTCTTATTTTATTTTAATTTATAAAATTTTTAAAGAAGAATATATTTATGAAAATTCTGATAAAAAAAATAATTTTGAGAAAAAAAATTAATGTTTTATTTTTTTAAAAACATATACTTTATCCCCTATTTTTGGGAGTTTAGTTAATTTTATTGCAACATTTTCTCCTTTTTGTGCTTTTTTCAAAAATACATTTACATCTTTTTGAATACTTGTAATTTTTTCTTCAATAACACCTGTTTTTGGTCCAATTATTAATAAAGTATCATTTAATTTAAAAGAATTATCTTGCATTTTAATTTCTGCAACATTAATTTTTTTATAAATTTTACATATTTTTCCTAAAAATATTTTTCTTTTTGTTGCTTTTGTACCATATGTATCATTCCATTCATTTAATGGATATCCCATATAAAATCCATCTGAAAATCCTCTATTATAAACTGTTTTTAGTTCTTCTTCTAATTTATCTTTAATTTTTTTAGTTAATTTTTTATTTATTGCAAGATCTATTGCTTTTCTATAACATCTAGTAACAACCTTAACATATTCTGGACTTCTTGCTCTTCCTTCTATTTTAAAAACTTCTATTCCTGCATAAATTAATTTATCTATAAATTTAATTGTAGATAAATCTTTTGGGCTTAAGATATAATTATTATATACATCTAATTCTTTTCCAGTTTCTTTATCTTTTATTAAATATTCTCTTCTACAAGGTTGTATACATTTCCCTCTATTTGCAGAAGTTTTATTACCATATAAAAATTGAGATAAAAAACATCTCCCACTAATAGATACACACATTGCTCCATGAATAAATGTTTCTATTTCTATTTTTTTGGAAATTTTTTTAGCATGTTTTATAATTTGTTTAATTTGTTCTAAACTTAGTTCTCTTGCTAGAACAAATCTTTTTACTCCTTTTTTATAATATTCTTCTAATGCTAAAGAATTAGATACACTTGCTTGTGTACTTAAATGGACTTTTATTTTATATTTATTACATAATGAAATAACAGATAAATCCCATGCAATTATTGCATCTATTCCATATTTTTTTGTTTTTTTAATTATATTTTCTATTTTTTTTATTTCTGTTTCAAAAATTATTGTATTTAATGTAAGATATACTTTTATATTTTTTTTATGTGCAATTAAAATTAATTTTTTAAGTTCTATAAGAGTAAAATTATTTGCTCTTTCTCTCATATTTATTCCTTTAATTCCTAAATAAATAGCATCACAACCAGCTTCTATTGATGAATAAAACATTTCCCAGGATCCAACTGGAGATAATAATATTGGTTTTTTCATTTTTATCATTTTTTAAATTTTATTATTTTTCCAAATTTATATTTCTTAAATCAAAACTATATAATGGTAATTTTATATTATTAATTATTCTTTTATTTCCTAAAAGATCTATTACTTCAATACCATTTATGTTTCTATAAAATTTATAACCTATTACTTTTTTTATATGTCTTTTTTTTAATTCAGTTATATATTTTTGATGTTCTTTTTTATTTATAGGAATTGCATTTATAAATTTCATTAAATTTGGGTTTTCATCAGAAATCCATGTATGGCAATAAATTTTATTAGAATTGTATTCTTTTTGTAATTTTTTTAAAAAATA
>JAQVTI010000026.1 GCA_028700115.1 Candidatus Iainarchaeum sp.
TCCTCAACGATTTTATCTTTTTCCACATCTTCTATAAACTGTTGTTTTGTGGATTCATAAACTAGCATAATTATTTCCTTTTATTCTCTACCAGGCTTTTCCCAAAAACCATTATATTTTTCAACAGGATATTTAATTGCTGCTTTCTTTTGTTTATTATAAAATGCTTTTTCTAAATCTATTTTATTTCTTCCAGAAAACATTAATAGAAAAGTAAAGGTATCTGCTAGTTCGTCTTCAATCATTTCTCTTTTCTTTGGATTTTTTAGCATTTCTTTTATTTCTTTATCTGATTTAAATCTAAATAGTTCTAATAATTCTGTTCCTTCAGTTACTATTCCTATCGCTAAATCTTTAGTTTTATGATATTTTCCCCATTTTCTATCATTTGCAAATTTCATTGCAGAATTCTCTAAATCTTTAATTGTTTTAACCATAATTTCACCTATGTTATATTTATAAGAAACTTAATATATTTAAATGTATTCAATTATTTATTTAAATTTTGTAATACTTCTTCTAATATTGGTAAAATTTGTTGTTTAGCTAAGAATTTTAAATCACCTTGTCTTTTATAAGACCCAATACATTTTATACACCCATTTGTACAACAAGGATTCTTACATAACTCAATTGCTTTTTCAAAAATTTGTTTAAAATTTGTATTAAATATTTCGATAAATCCAACACCCCCTTCTACAGTATCAAAAAATATAAATTCGCCATCACCTATTCTTAAACCATTAATTTCTCCATCTTCACAACCAGAAATTAATCTTGCAGAAGCCAGCAATGTATTTAATGTAGTTTTATCTAATATTTTTGTGTCTTTTAATTTATTATCTAAATTATCATTTAAATTTATGTGTGTCGCAACAGTATTATATTTATCTAATATGTCTCCATCTAAAATTTTGTGTTTACCTTTATCAATACAAACTGCTTTTTTATCAGAATTTGTATAAAATATCCCGCATTTTTCACAAATATGGTATTCTGAATTACCTCTAACGCCAATAAATTTAAGACCGATGTTACATTTAAAGGTTTTTTGAAGAGAGGTAAAATTTTTTGGCGGATCTATTAATATTATCTCCCAATCTACTTTTTTAGGATTTAAACTAAATTTTTTTTCTTGAGCATAAATTACTTGTGGTTTAAATAAAGTTCTTTGAACAGAAACTAAATTTTTAGCACATATCGGACAAACAGAATATTGTTCATCAATTAATATAATTTTACACATTTCACAAGTTTTATATTTTGTAGTAAATTCAATTATATTGGATTTATTTATACTTATAGATTTACATTTATACCTTCTTTTATTTGCATCTAATGTACTAGGAGGGCATGTTTCTCTTAAAGAAAAACCTAATACTGATGGTTTGTCTTTTATTTTTATAATTGTGCCACCACTACCAAATGCAAAATCCGGAATTAATCCAAATAATCTAAATATAGTTAATGTATCTTTATTTTCTTGATTAGAATTATATTCTGATCTTACAAAAATAATACATTTGTCTAATTTTGATATCCACTCTAAAAACATTTTATCAAAATCAACTATATCTTTTACTGGAAAAATAGACTCCGAAAATTCAGTAATTATTAATTTAAATTTATCTGTATAATATTTACTCATATATTCTTTTATTTCTTTATATCTTTCAATCCAATTGTATATAGATTTCCAAGAATAATTTTTAGGAAATAATTCTAAGAACGTACTTTCAGACAATATATTTTGTAAAAATAATGAAAAAATAGATTTGCTAATAGGGTATTCTAAGTTCAAATCAAAAGAGGGTGGATAAATTCTACCCGAAATCAATTCTGACGGATTGAAATAATAATACCCGCCTAATGTAGAATCTTCTAAATAGGTAACGACAAGAGCAGATTCTGAATTTCTACCTGCTCTTCCGGATCTTTGAGTATAATTAGCAGGGGTTGGCGGGCTATATAATTGACCAACACAAGCCAAATCCCCTATATCAATTCCCAACTCTAATGTAGGGGTGGCAATTAATATTAATTCTTGAGACTCTCTAAAATCAGATTCTATTTTTTTTCGGTATTCTGAATCTGTTTTTCCAGTGTCATTTTCTGTTTTAATAATAGGGACGTCATAATTCCAGTTATCAAAATAATTATCTGACTCAATAAAATCTGTCTTGCCTTTTTTTATAATAATATATGCTTCATTAATTAAATATAAATTGTCTTGTGATCTTATAATCATTTTTTTATTTTGAAGTTCAGTAAATATCTGTTTCAGATCAGAAATAGACACTTCCAATTTTTTTGCAAGTATTTCTTCTATCTTTCTAATACCTTTATTTCTTATTTGATTATAATCTATTGGATTAGACAATTCATAACATTCTTTTATTAATTTTTGATTTTTAAACCAAGAATAAATTATTTGTAATTGTTTATTAGAAATATTATCTCCTGAATAATTTAATTTTGTTTTTATCCAGCCTCTATTTACTAAAGAACCTACTTTTTGACTTTTAGCTATAAGTTCATTATATATTTCTAAAATTATTGTATTCTTAACATTTTCATCTATGCCTTGTTTATTTAATTTAGATTTTATCTTATCACGCATAATTTCAAATTCTACATAGTCATCTTGATCTATTAGTAAATTCAATAATTCCTTTCTTACTACATTTTTTATGTGTGTTTCTTCTATTTCTCTAGCAAATTTTGAACTTCTTTGAACATTATCTGTAAAAATTAACATTTTACGATTATTATTTGTTGCATCACCTAAATTAGAATATAACTCATCAAATACAATATGAGAACTGTTTTCATTAGAAATTTTAGATAATGGGGCAATAATTCCTTCTCTATTACTTGTTGTTTTTTGATTACAACAATAACAAAACCGGTTGTTTTTTACATCCATTCCATTAAATTCAATAAAATCTTTATTGTTTTGCTTTTTCACTAATATATTTATTGTAATTGCATTCTGATTTTCTGGTTTAAAACTTGACAAATCATTTGTAGTCCTATCAAGAGACAATTTAAGTGTATATTTGGAACTAAAAGAACTATCTTTTGTAGTTGAAAATAAAAATAAGATGTCTTTATCCGCCATCGATTCAGACTTTTGTTTAATATTATTACCTACTGCAAAGAATACATTATTTAATTTAATTTTATTATTTGTATTACCATTAATAACTTTACCAAAATATAAATAATATTCTTCACCACAATTTCTACAAGTATATATTTCAAAAATTGATTTAGATCCACAATCACAAACATTTTTTAATTCTGAATTGTGATATAATTTTCCACAAGAAATACACCTGAAAAATGGATCTACTTTTTTAAAAAAATTGTGTATCTTATATTCTTTATTAAATAAATCGTTATTATTTATTTCAGATAATTTAAATATATTTTTCTCTGATTCATCAGATTCAACAATATTGGTTTTATTAAATTTATTATCTTCTAAATTAAATATTTTTCTAATAAATTTAACGGTATTTTCTATTTCATCTTTATCCCCGAGTGTTGCACTCGTACCAATATATTGGATTTTATCTAAATTATTACTTGCTTTAAATATATTATATTGTAATCGTCTAATAAGTAAAGATAAATCTATTCCTTTTGATCCACGATAAGAATGTATTTCATCAATAATCAAATATTTTAAATCCAAATTTTGTAATAAAACATTATATTTTGGATCAGTTAATATTCTATCTAACATAGAATAGTTCGTTAACAATATATCTGGTGGATTTGAAAATATCTGTTGACGTTCATTATCGGGAGTATCTCCATCAAAAACATTACAGCTAATTTTCTTATTATATCTTATATTTAACTTATCTAAGTTTTTATTAATTCTGATTTTTTGATTATCAGATAATGCTTTAAGTGGATATATTATTAATATTTTTGTTTTTTTTGTGTCTACTTTTAATAAATAATTAAAAATAGGATACAAGAAACATTCTGTTTTACCACTTCCTGTGCCGGTAGTAATAAGACAATTTTTATTTTCTAAAATTTGCTTCCATGCATTAAATTGATGGCAATAAGGATTAAATTTTTCTAATTCTAAAAAATTGTGCATTTCTTTACAGAAATTTAATTTTTTTATTTCACTTTTTTCTACTTTTGGATACTCTCGTTTTTCTTCTAGATAAATTTCTGAAAAAAGAGTTTTGGTATTTTTATAATAATTCATTAATTCAGATTTTAATTTTGGATTATTATATCTGCATAAAGTTGTCAAAACAAAAGAAAGATATCTGTCACTAATTTTATTACAAAGTGTTATGTATTTATCAACCATTTATTATCCCATTTTCTTAATCTATCAATTAATGTCCTTTTTGAATGTTTATTATATAAATAAATAAACATTAATGGAAGCACAACTTTATCCCATTTTAATAACTCTAACGGAATTTCTTTGCCATTTAATTCTAAGTTGTAACTGTTATAGATCTCAGATAAATCCTTCTGAGAATTATAATTAGTAAGTAAGAATGGTTTATAATAGATATTGGAATTTATTTTAACAAAAAACCATTTTAAATAAATATCATAAAATTCAGGATAATCTTTTGTAATATTTAATTTAAGATAAGATAATCCATTAGCTAAATTAATATAAATTTCTTCTAATTTATTTTCGGAAGAAATATATAAACGCCCAGTTAACAAATAGTTATAGTAAGCCCTCTGAACTATATTGTGACACAAAATATCTTCCGGAATAATATCAAAATTAACTTTTTCTAATATTATCTCTCTTATTAATTTATTTTTTTTATAGGTAATATCTTTAAATAATGCAAATCCCCAGTTTTCATTATTTTGTTGTAATTCTCGTATTAAATCAATATTATCTATACTTACTTTTACATTTTGATAATAAGTATTTAATCCATTTAATACAGACAAATTTATACTGTTTTGTCCTGTGGAATAATTATATTTAATTACGGAAACAAAATAATTAATATAATAATTTTGTTTATCTGAATCGTATTGATTCGGAGAAAATTTAGGCGAAAAATAACTCATAAAAACTTCTGCAGATCTTTTTAAAAAAGGAAAATAAATCCAATTCGAAAAAAACTTGTTCTCTTCGGTTATAAAATTAATTTGAGATTTAAAAGTTAATATATGACAATAATTTTTTGCTTTATCCCCTAATAAATATTTCTCAGATATAACTATATTTTCTATTTCTTTTGAATTTAATTTTGAACAAATTTCCTTATAAGTACTTATGTTTTTTTCTTTTAATTTATCTTCTGAACCGACCCACAAAATTAAGGAAATTGGAGTTTCTAGTTCTAAACAAATACCTAAAAAGAAATATTTGTATAACTCAGAATTACAATAATATGTTTTAAGATCTTTAGATCTAATATATCCATCATTTATTCTTATAGTTAAAGGAAATATTCGGTCTCCTTCTATATTTAGATTTTTATTTATGTGGTTATACAAATCTCTCAAATTTTGATATTCTTTTAAATCGGTTATAAAATTTGTTACATCATTATCTAATCGATTCTTAAATCTAAATTCTTCTGGAGAATTATCTATATTTATCTGTTTATTAATCATAGTCACTTTTTCTTTTTTTCTAA
>JAQVTI010000027.1 GCA_028700115.1 Candidatus Iainarchaeum sp.
GCAGATAACTTAAATAAAGAAATAAAGGTTAATGGTTGGATAAATACCTTAAGGTTATTAGGAAAAATAGGATTTATTGAATTAAGAGATATTTCTGGTAAAATTCAACTAGTTATAATTAATAAAGAATTAATTACAAAAATTAAAGACCTAACTCCTGAATCTTGTATATCTGCAAAGGGAACATTACAAAAAAAGCAAGATGATGCAAATAAATTTGAATTGCTTGTAAACGATATCACCATTCATTCTATTGCAAAAGAAATGCCTTTTTCAAACACAAATATAAATAATATTAATCCATCTGAAGAAATAACACAAAAATATAGAGAAATATATCTTAGAACAGAAAAAGTACAAAATATATTTTTAGTTAGATCAAATATTACTAAAATAATTAAAAATTATTTTTATAATTTGGGATTCTTAGATATTGAAACACCAATACTTGGTAAAAGTACACCAGAAGGTGCAAGAGATTATCTTGTTCCATCAAGAGTAAATCCCGGCAAATTTTATGCACTACCACAAAGTCCGCAAATATATAAACAAATATTAATGGCATCAGGAATACATCGATATTTTCAGATTGCTAAATGCTTTAGAGATGAAGATTTAAGAGCAGAAAGACAACCAGAATTTACACAAATAGATTTAGAAATGTCTTTTGTTAATGAAGAAGATGTAATGAATGTAACAGAAAATCTTTTAAAAAGTATTTGGAAAGAAATAAAAGGTAAAGAATTAAATTATTCTTTCCCAAGAATAGAATATTCTGAAGCAATGTTCAAATATGGCTCAGACAAACCCGATTTGAGATATGGTTTAGAATTTAAAAGAACAAACGACATAGTTTATTTTGAGACAGAAAACATTTTAGAAGTAGCAAATTATTTAAAAGAACAAAACAAAGTAAAATATAAAGAAAATGGTCAAAAATTAACTGTATATATAGATAGACCAAAATCAGAACACAAATATACCCCGTATATAATTTTAGGAAATGCACGAACAGATATTGCTAAGATATTAAAATTAAATACAGGAGAAGATAAATTTCTGTGGGTAATTAATTTTCCTATGTTTGAATATTCAGAAACCGAAAATAGGTTTATGTCTATGCATCATCCTTTTACTCAACCAATAAATATAGAGGCACCACTTGAAGAAATGAAAAGTAGGGCTTATGACATTGTATTAAATGGTGTTGAACTTGGTGGAGGAAGTATTAGGATTCACGATTATGAAATGCAACAAAAGATTTTCAAACTACTTAAATTAAGCGATAAAGAAATTGATTGTAATTTTGGTTTTTTTTTAGATATGTTTAAAAGAGGACTTCCACCACACGGTGGGCTTGCAATTGGTCTTGATAGATTGGTAATGTTAATAGTAAATACAGAGTCTATTAGAGAAGTAATTGCTTTCCCAAAGACCAAAAATGCTGAAGGCTTATTAGAAAATTCACCATCAATTATTTCTGATAAAAATTTGTCGGAATTAGGGTTGTCTTTAAAAAAGGATACAGAATTATATTAATTAAATGATAATGCTAGTAATTAAAAAATGAAATGGTGATTTAATTTGTTAGGTGATAAAGATAATATTAAATATAAAAAAAGTATGTGGATTTATTTTGATTTAATTCCTTTATCTAATAAATTGAATATAGTTTCTTTAAATGAAGGAAATACCCCTATTATAAGAGTTAAAGAGTTAGAAAAATATTTAAATAATTGTAAATTTTATGTTAAGAATGAGGGTTTAAATCCAACAGGCACATTTAAAGATAGAGAAGCATCATATGTAATCTCAAAGGCAAAAGAACTTGGTTTAAAAAGAATTGTTTTTCATTCAACAGGAAATACAGGTCGAGCTTATATGTATTATGCAAATAAAGCTAAAATTGAAACATTTTTCTTTTTACCTTTAAGTTGTATTAATAAATGTGATAAATTTATATTAACTGAAAAAAATCACATTATAGCTATAGATGGTAAATTCAGTCAAGTAAGTAAGATTGCTAAAGAATTTGCAAAAAAAAATAATATTGTTGCAGTTGCTTCTTTACAAGACAAATTAGAAGGGAAAGCAACAATAGCTTATGAACAAGTAAAGGAATTACCTTTTGCTACTATATTTGCTCAAACAATAGCAGGGGGATATGGTATTATTGGTTATGAATTAGGATTTAATAGATTGAAATTAAAACATTTGTTGGCAAAAGATATAAAATTTCCTAAAATTTTTGCAATTCAATCTTCTAATGAAGATACAATTTCAAAAGCAATAAATAACGGGTTAAATTCTATTACAGAAGAGGATCTTTTAATTTCAGAAAAACCTTTCGAAAATACACTTCAAAGCACAAATCCATTAAAAACATATGAATTGGTTAAAGAATGTATTAATAAATCTAATGGGATTATTACTTCTGTTAATGCAAAGGAAGTTAAAGAATTTAAATATATTTTCGAAGACGCATTAACTAAAAATAACATTATTTGTGATTATAATAACGAAAAAAGTCCTTATATTTGTTTTTCAGGATTAGTTAAATTAGCACGAGAAAAAAAAATATGTAAAACAGACATTATTTATTTTATTTTAACAGGGGTTGGTCGAAAACATAATCAAACTCCAAAGCCAGAAGCAATACTTTTACCAACAGTTCTAGGGTATGATATAATTAATTGTTCAAATTATTTAAAAGATTATTTGTAATTTTGAGATTTTATGAAAATAATAATTGGTTCAGATAGAAGTGGTTTAGATTTAAAACATTTTATAATTAATTGTTTATTAATAAAAAATATTGTTGTTGAGGACATAAATTTTTTAGAATCTGATGATTATCCAGATGTTGCTAAGAGGGTTTGTGATTTAGTTTTAAAAGATTCTAATTGTAAAGGGATTTTAATTTGTGGAACAGGAATGGGTATGTGTATTGCCGCAAATAAAATAAAAAAAATAAGGGCTACATTATGTTCAAATGTTTACTGTGCAGAAAAATCAAGAACCAGTAATAATGCAAATATTTTAACATTAGGTGCTTTAACAATTGGAAAGGAAGTTGCAAAAAGTATTGTGGAAGTGTGGATTAAAAATTATGACGTGAATCCAAGATCAAAAATAAAATTAGATAAAATTAATGAATTAGAAAATTTATGAAAAAAGTAATTGTAATTACGGGTGCAGCAAATGGAATTGGTAGGCAAATTGCCGTAGATTTAGATTCTAAACAAAATATTTTATGTTTGTGTGATAATGATAAAAGTATAATTGATTTAAAAAAAAAAATAAATCACTCTGAATGTTTTGTATCTGTTGGAGATGTGTGTGATGAGATATTTGTACGTAGTTTTATTCAGAAAATAATTAAAAGATATCGTAAAATAGATGTGTTGATCAATAATGCAGGCATTGTGCCTTATGCAGAAGTTAATTTAACTAATACTGATTTGTTTTTTAGTGTTTTAAAAATAAATTTAGGTGGTTATTTCTTATTTTCTAAAGAAATATCCAATTTTATGAAAAAACAACATTTTGGTAATATTATTAATATAAGTTCTATTAGTTCAATACAAGGCATTTTTGGTCAATCAGCATATGCTTCAAGTAAAGGCGGAATTAATGCATTAACACGTGTATTAGCTAAAGAATTGGGACCTTATAATATAAGAGTAAATGCAATTGCTCCGGGTAGTATAATAGTTAATAGAAATAAAATAAAAATGTTATCAAAATGGAATAATAAAGAATTAATAAATAAGTCAATTCCTTTGGGGCGACTAGGTAAGCCAAAAGATATATCAGGGGTTGTTAAATTTTTGATATCTAAGTCATCTGGATATATCCATGGAACTGTGATTGTTGTTGATGGTGGAAAAACAATTGTTGGAAATTAAATGTGGTTTGTTAGACTCAAAGAAATATACGATAGAAATTATTAGGAATATTAAGAATATTTTCAGAAGTAATTTTGATGTAACTAAATATAGTCTTTATTCTTGGGGCAGTGTGGCTCGTAGGGAAATGGGACCCTATTCTGATTTAGACTTAGTAATAATTGGTAGTAATCCAAAAATAAAAGAGGTACAAAGATTTATTAATTTAGTAAAAGAAAAATATCCCAATAACAATTTAGATTTATTAAATGCACACAGTGTTTTTAAATTTCATAAAATTGCAAAAATCGATGGAACTGATAATCAAGCAAAGATATTTATAAAAAAAGAAATTGGCGTACAGAATTTTGTTAAGTCACATTTTTGTGATTTAGAAGAATTGTGGCATATTTATTTAAATTTAGAATATGTATATCCTGTTTTATTTAAAAAAACTAATTTGAAATTTAGTCCTTATTTTATAAAATATTTTAATTTTGCAGTTTTAATTTCAAATTATCTTGGTTGCGATAAACAAGATTTACATAGCGTTTTAAAATTTTTAATAAAAAAAAAGCACATTAAAAAAAAGCATTTTAATCTTTTTTTAAATACGTATTCTGAATTATTGGGTCTAAGAAATAAATACCAAGAAATAAATTTATCCGGAAATTGTGAAATTAATTATAATTTAATTTCAAAAAAATTAAAACAGAATAAAAAGACAATCAATAAAAAGTTAACTGACATTTCAAAAACGGCGGAAAAATTATATCTTCTTTTAAAAAATATTCTGTTTTTAGAAATAAAAAAAGAATTGTCTGATGAAGAATTATATTTTTTAAATTATATTCTTAATCACAGAAATAGTAATGATTCTGTAATTAGAAAAATAATATTTAATAATAATTATTATCTCGTTTTATTGTTAACTTACGTCACGTTTAATCCTCTTGTTTTAGAAAATTTAAGAGGGCAAAATTTAAAAAATTGGTATATTTTATATGGAATTGCAAATAATCCATTTAGTAGTAAAATTACGTTATATAGATTAATGGTTCCAAAAATTAAAGAAAGAAAAATTGTTGGTAATTTTTATGTAAATTATGCTTGGAGGAACATTTATTTATATGTTGCAAAAAATAAAAATGCAGATTTAAAAATTAAACAACACATATTAAATTATAAAAATGCTCGCGAAATGGATATTATTGCTGCAAATAAAATAAAATAATTAGAAATTCTATAATATTTATAAAATAGGGTTTATAATTATATTTAAATATTAGTAATTGTGCGCTTTTAACTTTTGGGTAAGAGCGCGTCTGGAGCTTTTAATTTCTGTTTTCTTTTTTATAAAGTATATAAGAATATACAAAAGTAGTAATTAATATTGTAAATAATGCCACAAGGAAAAACACAAAAAAATAATTAATAAAAAAGATTCCAAAGAAAACTACAAATCCAAGTATAATAAACAATTGTCCGCCAAGCTTATGTGTTTTCTCCCAAACCTTTTGATTT
>JAQVTI010000028.1 GCA_028700115.1 Candidatus Iainarchaeum sp.
TTTCAATTGTTTTTCTGTTTTTTGTTTAAGTTAAAGGAACTGATAAGAAGGACTAGAGATTAAGATTAAGTGTTTTCTGTTGTTTTATTTTCTGTAGATGAAACAAAAGGACTAGAGAAAGATTAAGAATTTTCTGTGGTTTTTTATTTTGAGAAATAAACTCCCAATAATGTAAATCCAACACCTATTAATCCAATTATAATTCTATATCCAAATTTTGTGATGACCGTTGAAGGTAAAAATATACAACCAACTATCGCTATAAATCCTAAAAATACTGCAACTGCAGTGCCAGTTAAATTTTGATCCATTTTCTTTCCTCCAATTAATTATTGTCTTATATGTATCTTGAATCAATCAATTTAAATATGTTACCTTATGTTACATATATATCAAATATGTTACATTGTGATGTTATGACTGAATTATTTAAAGAATTAATTAAACCAAATAGTCTTTCTGGAAAAATATATTTCTTATTATTAGAAAAACCAAAAAGAATAACCGAAATCTCAAAAATAATCTATACAGATAAAATACAATTGACGCCCATAAATAGAATTTTGCCTAACTTAGTTAAAGAAAAGATTGTTTCAAATTGTAAATCTGACGATTCTGATTTAAGAAATAAATATTATATATCTAATATGTCGCCTATAGTTCAATTTTGCGAAGAGAAGATAAACGATCGCGAAAATAATTATATAAACAAAGAAGAATTAGATACACTAAACATAATCTTATCATCTAATTGGTTTAGATCCTTTTTAAATGAAAAAAATCGCGAATATCTGTTTCATAAAGATTGGGGCAATAATACAACAATTCCCTATTTGCCTTTTGATAATATTGGCAGTATAATAGAAGACATTGGAATTGTTTCAGCAACACTTTCAAGGAAAATAAAGATTAATAAAAAAGTAAATTATAATGATATTAATAAGTTAAAAGATTATGACTTATTTGTTTCTCAAAATCAAAATAAATACACTAGTTCAGATAAACAAAAAGTTAAAGCCATAATTAATAATGCAAAATTAAAATTAGGAAACTATAAAGACACAAATTATAGACTTGACTTGATTATTTCGGACCCTAGTTTTATACTTATGCCACCAGATTTAGCATTTAAGCTTGCTAAGGTTGGACACATCCCCTTAACGTTGTTTAATGCGATACGTTAAAGTTGAAATAAATCTTAATATTTAAAAATTAAAAATAAACCATTTCTCTCTATCTTCTATTAACATAAACTTATAAATTCTAATAATACCTAATAAATATATGATACACTACTTTCAATACTTGACACAATTAGATTTAATTAAAAGTATTTTAAATAAAAATAAAGAAAATTCAAGAATTGCAATAATTTTAATGGATAATTGTATAGAATTAGTGCTTACTAATTATATATCTCAGAATTGTGGAAATGAAATATTACCGTATGATTTTAGTAAAAAGTTAGAAATCGCCAAAATACATAAAATTATAGATGCGGAAATGCAAAGTGTATTTTTGTTATACCACCATTATCGTAATATATTACAACACACAGGAGACTCTAAATCAGATTATATTTATAATAATTTAGAATTTTATTTTAATAAAATTGTAGATACAATAACTAATATAGATAACAAAAGATTTTCTTATGAAATGAGAAATAAAGAATATAAAGCTCTATTTGAAAAATATAATTCTAAACCATATACCGACTCTTATAATTACATAAAAGATACTTTTACAAAATTAAAATTCGTTTGTGAGAAATCAGATATACGAAATAACCTTAAAAATATGTTAAAAGAATTAATCGATAGTTGGAACGAACAGAGTAGTATGGCTTATGGAGTCAGCAAATTCCAAAATACGTCTGAATGCCTTGTTTATTGTTTTAAAAATCATTACAAAAAAGAAAATAAAGACTATATCTCCAAATTCGAGAAATATATTAAAACTGTAGATAAAATTAATTTAGAATTTAACAAAATTGATACAACACAGAATAGTTTTTTTAATGACGTGCTACAATTAGAAACAAAAGTTCTATTTTTACTGGATTTAACTTATCCTGCATTTTGTTATATTAATTCTCAAATTGATATGCAAATAGATAGGATTAGATTAGGCGAAGATTAAAAACAACCCCAAATTATAGTTCGCCTTCTGCAAAAATTTCAGATTTTACATATAATCTTTTGTAAAAACTCAACAATTTATCAAAAATCGCCAATTTTACAAAATTTGAGGGTTTTAAAATAGTTTTGGAAGAATGATTATTTGGGGATTCTAAACTATCTACTAATAATAATAAAAATATATATCAAAAAAACAAAAATGATTTAATAATATGACCTTAATAAATATTTTAATTTTAGTATTTAGTTTAATTCTGTCTATATCTTTTGTTCTAGGAATTATTTTTTTACTAATATTTTTATTTATATTATATCCGGTGCTTTTAATAAGATATAATATATTTATTAAAAAGTATATTAGTAATTATAACCCAAAAGACACCAATATAAATTCTGTTATAATAATTAATCATCTATTTAAAGACAAAAAACACAAAAATAGTATAGTGGATAAATGTAAATATATTGTTGCTTGGGGAGTTCCAGAACTATTATCTAAATTAAAAAAATACAAAAGAACAATCGCCATATATGAGAATATTTCTAGTAAAACCTTTGAACAAATAATGGATAATAAATATATAACAGAAGTTTACATTTTTAGTCATGGTCAAAGATTTGGTGTTGGATTATCAGATAAATTCTATAGGTATAAAAATCTATTAAAAATAACCCCCAAAATTAAAAAGAATATAATCTGTCAGTTACATTGTGGTGGGCGGCGAAAGATGAAATCAACAGATATAAGTTTGGAATCATTTGCAAAAAAATGTAAAATACACAATAGAGATGTGCTTCTTTTTGAAAATTGTTTTTGGATTTTATTTAAATTTGACAAATTTTATAATAAATAAGCTAGTTTTTGTAAAAACTCAACTTTTTCTCAAAAATCGTCAATTTCACAAAATTTGAGAGGTTTTAAAATTGTTTTGTTGCAGTTATAATATATAATAAAATGTGATTAATATGATTCCAGACTTTCAAGAATTAATGCTACCGCTACTTAAATTATTAAGTGATAAAAAAGAACACAATTTCTTAGATTTAATAAATATATTAAGTGATCAATATAAACTTACAGAAGAAGAAAAAAGTGCAAAGACAAGTGCTGGATTTACAATAATTGATAATAGAGTTGGTTGGGCAAAAACTTATTTAAAAAAAGCGAAATTATTAGAATATACTAAAAGAGGGTATTCTCAAATTACTGATAGAGGATTAGAAGTACTTTCTAAAAATCTTACGAAAATAGATGTTAAATTTTTAGAACAATATGAAGAATTTAAAGAATTTAGATATATAAAAAATACAGATCAACCTCTTTCAACTACAAACATAGCAATCAATGATTCATCTTGCCAAAGTAAAACTCCTATTGAATTAATGGAAGATGGTTATAATTCAATTAATGCAAATCTAAAGCAAGAGCTATTAGATAAACTAAGAGAATATCCACCTGCTTTCTTTGAAAAAACAATATTAAAGTTATTAGAAAAAATGGGTTATGGTAAAGGAGAAGTTACTGGTAAATCAGGAGATGGAGGAGTTGATGGTATTATTTACCAAGATAAACTAAAACTAGAAAAAATATATTTACAAGCAAAACGTTTTGCAGAAAACAATCCAGTAACTGCACACATGGTTAGAGATTTTGTTGGAGCATTAGAAGTAAATGGAGTAAATAAAGGAGTTTTCATAACAACTTCTAAATTCCCAAGAGATTCTTTAAGTAACATAAAAAGTCAAAAATCAATAAAACTAATAGACGGCTATGAACTAGCAGACTTGATGATAGAGCACAATCTAGGAGTATCTATTGAAAATACATTTGAAATCAAGAAAATAGATTTAGACTTCTTTGATGAAGAATAAATTTAGAATAAATCTTCCACTTTTAGATTTTTTCTGATTCTTTTAAATTCTGCATCTCCAGCATACATAAATATCAAAAGGAATATACTAAGAACTACTAATACAAAAAATAAATAAGTAAGAATAGTAATCCACATATCTAATTTTAAAGTTGTATTAATAAATTCAAATGCTAATGTAAATATAGGACTTAAAGCTAATGAAATATAAAGAAAAATTAAGGTTTTCTTTTTCAACCAATTATTTTCTGCAGAATAATTACCATATAAATATGCTTTTATTTCTAATAATCTTAGATTTAGTTTATTCTTTAGATCATCATCTATATTTCTTAAAGTTATAAAATATTCAAACTGAAATTTATACAATTCTACAATTGTGGGATAATCTTTAACATTTGAAAGATTTAATCTAAACATATCATATTTCTGAATAGCCGGCAAAATTTCAGTAGTTAATTTTTCAGAATCATACTTTTGCATTTTTTCTAAATCATTAAAATTTACATTCATTCAATCACAATTTCCTTTTTCCCATCTTTAATCCCATTAAAGATAAGATTATACTCATTTTCACTTAATTCAACCAAATTTTGATATTTATTATCTTCTTTAAGTAAAGTAAACTTATCTTGTAATTGTTTAGCAATTAATCCTTTTAGAGATAATAATACTGGTTTTAATTTAACTTGATAAGGATATTTCTTTTTCCAATTATTAAATTCATCATTAACTAGTTTTTCTGCTTCAAATATTCCAAAGACTATCCCTTGTCCAAAATAAACAACAATATCTCCTATAGATATTTACTTCTTTTCCTATAAACTTTAAATAAAACCTTTAAAGTGGCTATTTTAAACTCTTTTCTTATACAATCATTTACTTTAAGAAAAAGATTATTTTTAAATCATCTGTGGTTAAATTTTTAATATTATAAGCCACTTTAAACCTTTAAGATATTTTAAACTATAATCTAGAATGAATTTAATTTTTTAGACATAAAATGACACAAAAGATATTAATAGACTTTAATTTTTATGTTATTCCTTTTATTATAATTATTAAATACCTAAACTTCTAATCTTAGATACACTACTTTACAAAGATAGCATATTTTACCCACTTGTAAAAAATCTTTTTTTTAGTTATTGTTTAAAATTAGTTATTTTATACTTAATATAGACTTATAAACACTTTTCAGTAAATAAAGACAGAAGCAAAAAGAAAGTAAGACTTGGAAGAAATATTCTGTGGTTTAAAGAAAATGATTAAGATGAAAAGAAAGATGTTTTTGTTGTTTTTAAATTAAATTATTAATCTGCTCTTTTATTTTAATGATGGTATC
>JAQVTI010000001.1 GCA_028700115.1 Candidatus Iainarchaeum sp.
ATTTAAAAACTGGTAAAAAGCTAGTTTTTACAGATATTAAGTTTAAAATTAAAAGACAAGACACAGAAGATATAAGAAATAAGATATTAAATATTTCTTATTATAAATGGATGAAAGCAGGATTATCTAAAGGGACTTTACATTATATAAAACAAAACATAAAAGAAAATAAACCCTTTACATTAAATAAACATATTGAAAATAAAATTATAAATTGGTGAAAAAAATGGAATTAAATAAAATATATAATGAAGACTGTATAAATGGATTAAAAAAATTGTCTGATAATTCCGCACAAATTATTATTATAGATCCCCCTTATAATATAGGCAAAAATTTTGGTAATAATAAAGATAAAAAAGAATTAAACGAATATTTAGATTGGTGTGATAAATGGATTAATGAATGTATAAGAATATTAAAACCAAATGGCACTATGTTTATTTATGGATTTAGTGAAATATTAGCATATATTTTTACAAAAATAAATATAAATAAAAGGTGGTTAATTTGGCATTATACAAATAAGAATATGCCGTCTCAAAAATTTTGGCAAAGGAGCCATGAATCTATTATATGTTGTTGGAAAAAAGAAAATATATTTAATGAAAACGACATTAGAGAACCATATACTGCAGGGTTTCTTAACGGATCTGCAGGAAAAACTAGACCCGCAACAATTGGGCGATTATCTGGTAAAAACCCAAAAATAACTACTTATGTAGCACACAACGATGGGGCATTACCAAGAGATGTTATTAAAATTCCTACTTTGGCAGGAGGTTCTGGAATGTCTGAAAGGTGGTTTATTTGTCATACATGTAATTCAATTTGTAAGCCTAAAGAATTAAAAAAACATAAAGGACACAATATAGAAAAACATCCTACTCAAAAACCCTTAAATTTGTGTGATAAATTAATATTATCTGCTAAACAAAAAGATGGATTTGTATTAATTCCATTTGTAGGTTCTGGATCTGAATGTGTGTCTGCTAAAAAGAATGGATTAAATTTTATTGGATTTGAACTAAATCCAGAATATATTAAATTAGCAAATGAAAGAATAAAAGAAATTAAGACCGAGAATCAATCTCGGCTTTTTTAATTAAAAAAGCTTCTTCTGTAAAAACAATAAAACCATTATCAAATCTATTTAATGTTTTATCTTCTTTAAATCTAAGATAAGGCAATTTGTAACTTCCATCTTTTCTATATGGATTTTCAAAATAATCTCCACTAGGCACATTATAAAAAATATTTACAAACTCTCCAGAAATGGATTTTTTTGGTTTTTTTTCTTTTCTAATTTCACGACTTTGAGACTCTTTTTTTACTTGATAATTAATTAAATGCCCCTTATAATTTATTTGAAAATCTGCACCATTATGATCTAATTCTTCAGACATTTTAACACTGTCTTTTCCAAATACAGATTCTGCAACATATCCACCATGTATTTGTGTAATTAAACTAGCCCAAGTTCTATAAATTCTTGCCGGTAATCCTAAATAAAAACATTTTTCACACATTTGAATTTTAATTCTAAATTCTTCTAATAAGTCTTTTTTTTCAGTAAGATATTCATTATAAAAATTTTCAAAAGACAAAAATTCTTTTCTGATCCAATATATTTTATATAGTAATTCAATTGCTTGAATATTTTTAGGTAAATCCATTTCTACAATCTTTATCGGACGATATTGATTCCTATATAATTCTAAATTTACCGTTTTAAGAAATTCGGTAAATTCGTTTAATTTATTAATTTCACTCATATTTGATCATTTATCTGAAAAATATCCATAATGCAACAGATATTATTAAAATTACAACTCCAACCCAAGCACTAATTTCTTTAGATAATAAACCAATTCCTAAAAAAATTAATCCACCAACAGTTAATATTGCGGGAACAGTTCTAACATCAAAATTTATATTTGCACTCACATTATCACCAAAGTTAATTCTATAATTATTTTATTGAAACAAAACATTTAAAAAACCGTACAAAAAAAGTGACTTAGCTATATCCCGGCTTTTATTTTTTGGGGTAATATTTTTTTTATATCATATACTTTAAATATATTTATAGATTTAATACATATATAAATATTTATTAAATAATTTAATTAATTTCAAAAATATTAAAATCAAATAAAAATTAGTTTTATCTTATTCTCAAAAATTATTTTTATATAATACAAATTTATATTTATAAAAACCAAAATAAAAAAAGAAAATTATTTCTTTTTCTTAGAAACATTTTTCTTTTTTATATTTTCTGGGTTTGCTTTAATTTTATTTTTAATAACTGGCTTATTAGATGATTTAGGCTTATTATTTAAAACATAAATACCCCCAACTACTAAAATTATAGCAATAAGACCTAATAAAATATATAATCCAAGATTATTAGTAGGACTTTTGGCAATACACACACATCTTTCTTGATCTAAAAGAGTATCTTCTGGACATTTAATATCACAAACATTATTTTGACCTCTAATAGAATTATTTAAATCATTTGAATCATTAGCTAAATCATTAGCTAAAATATTTGAATCATTAGCTAAAATATTTGAATCATTAGCTAAAATATTTGAATCATCTAAATAATTAAAATCAGAAAAAGGATTTAAAATATTAACATCATTATTTCCATCATTAGAACCAGGATTTGATATTAAAATATCTTTTTCACAAATACAATTAACTTTATCTAAAATATATCCAGAAAGACAACTTAAATTACATTCACAAACAAAATTATTATTACAAATATAATTATTATTACAATCAGAATCAACCATACAACCAGCAGGGTTTGCAATTAATGCAAATTCTGAAAAAGAATCAACTTCTATTGAATAAAACCTATAATTTTGATTTTCTCCTTCATATTTTACTAAAATTTCTTCCCACACATCTTCATTTTTATGCAAAACTTCAATTCCATCTATTGGAATTTGTAAATTATCTAAATCTGAAATTAATAATTTAAATTTAATTTTCGCATTTTTAAAATTATATTCTTGATCATAAAAAGGTTTTTTAATATCCATACAAAATAATGCATTATCTAAAGAAGAATCACAAGTTAAAAAAGAAATAGGATAACTTAAAAAGTTTATTAAATCTTCTTCTTGTGTTGTTACAACAAAAGAATCAATATAACTAGGAGTATTTTGTAAGGTTTGTATAAATATTTGACTTAATTCAGGGAAAGGCAAATCTGAATAATACACACTACTATATCCATCTGAAAAAATTCCAAGATCTATTATAGAATAATCTTTTAAAACAATAATTCCATCTTTTAATTCTTTTATAAATCTAGGAAAACTAACTTTCCCATCTTTATCTATAGATGTTACTAAAATAATTTCATCAGTTTCTGGATCTATAAAAATAAATTTATGGTTAGAAATAAAATTATTATTACTATCTATTAAATTAAATTTAATATTATCATATTCTGCAACAACAGAATAAGAGGAAGAAGAATCTAAAAAAATTGTATTTTCTAAAGGATTAATTTCTGAATCTGTAATCATTACAAGCCCATTATTAATAAAAAATGAATAATCACAATTATCCAAAATTTGATTAGACAAAGAAACAAAAGCACCATCAGAAATATCATAACATCTGTCTGCCCCAAAAGATAGATTAAAATAATTATTTACAAAAAAGGAAGTTCCTTTAATAGAAACAATTGTGTGATCTGGAAAATATTCTACACCATCAAAAATATCAAAAAATTCACCTACTGAAGAATCTAAATATATTGAATAAATGTTTTTTTCATTAAGTGAATTTAATGAAAAAATTTCAAATGTATCTTTTATTTTAATATTACAATTATCCCCAAAAACACCATATACTTTTTCAGAAGAAGAAATATCATCAATTATAACTGAATTATTAAATAAAACATCATTATTTCCAGAAATAAAAATCCCATATGCATCTAAAATATTAGCTTCTAAATTTTCTATATTTGTAATATTATTAAAGACAATATTATTCTTTAAATTATTTATATTATCAATTTTTACTCCATATAAACCTCCTTCAGAATTTATATTTGATATTAAAACAGAATCATTTAAAGATACATTAGAATCTATAATCCCTAAACCAATAGACATAGAATTAGAATTAATATTAGAAATTAATAATTCTGAATTAATTATAATAGAATTTTTAATATTTTCAAAATTAATACCAATAGATAAAGAATATTCTTGAGATGAAGTAATTGAAGAAATATCTAAATTAGTAATTTCAGATAAATCTAAATTTTCAACATTATAAAATCTAATTCCAACAGAATTATTTATCCCAGAAATATTTGAAACAGAAATATTTCCTTTAACAGAGACATCTGAAGAATTTGAAATACTTAATCCTGAATTATATAAACTACCAGACATATCACTTATAGAAATATTTTCTAGATCAATATCTTTAGAAGAATATATATTTAACCCATATGAACCATTTTTAAATTTTAAATCTTTTAAATAAATATCATTTGAATCAATTATATTTAATAAAGAAGAATTATTAATAATTACATCTCCATAAGTAGTAATTCCTTTTATAAAAATACCTTTTGTATTATCTATAGAAATATTTTCATTATAAGTTCCATCACATACATTTATATATACACAAGAAGGATGAGCATTCAATGCTTCATTAATAGTAGTATAATCATATCCAGGACAATTTGTAGAATCCCCAGAATCATTAACATAAACTACTGGATCAACTCTAGTACATGCCCCTAAAACAGATGGTAAAAATATTAAAAATAAAAAACTAATAATTATAAATTTAGATAATTTCATAAATTATTTCTCCTGAATAAATTATATATTTAATACATTTATAAAAGAAGAATAAGTTTATAAATACTTTAGTATATAAAAAAAATATAATAAAAAATAAATTTAAAATAAATTTAAAAAATATAAATATTTATAAAGAAACAGAAAAAAGATCTTGATTTAATCTATCTAATTCTGATTTTAAAAATTTTGCAAAAGAAGAATCAATTCCTTCAATTAAACACATTTTTCCAATATTAGCAGATTTAATATATTCAAGATTTTTAAATTTAGAAATAATTTTTAAAATATTTATAGAATCTATATTCTGAACTTTTTGTAAAACAGAATATCCTTTTGGAATCATTTTTTTAATACCAATAATTTCTACTAAATGTTCTTGATCATAAATAGTTCTAAAATCTAATTTTTTTAAAAAATCAATTTTTTCAAAAAGAAAATCATCATAATTAATATTTATGTCTTCTAAATCTTCAGAAAAATCTTTAATTATATTAAATAAAATATTATCTAAATCAAAAACTAATTCATTTAAAGTTTGTAAAATATCATATCCTTCTTTTCCAAGTTCTATAATTATTTTATCAAGCTCTACTTTATGTTTATAAAAAAATAATATTTTTTGAATTAAAGAAATTGCTTTTTTAAAAGAACCATCTAATAAATTATATTCTTCTTTTATTAAAAGAACTTGATCTTTATCAATTACAGCCCTATATTCTCTTAAATTATTTAATAAATAATTACCTTTTATAAAAAGTTGACCAATATCTTGTAAAACATATTTTTGATCTCTAAAATATAAAGTAATAATTGATCTTCTATGAGATATTGCAATAACAGGAAGACCTGTTGCAATTGCAGTTTGTTCTGCAGATCTATGTCTCATACCTGTTTCTGTAGAGGAAATATTTCTATCTGGCATAAGATGTTTATTTGCACCTGTTATTTTTTTAAGATCAGAAGAAAGAATTATTGCTCCATCCATTTTAGATAATTCAAAAAGCTTTTGTGAAGAAAAATCTAAATCTAAATCAATTCCACCTTTTTTTATATCTTCTAAATTATCATTATCTCCTAAAACAAATAAACCCCCTAAATTACCAAACAAAACCTCATCTAAACCAGATCTAATCTTTGTACCAGGGGTAATTAATGGTAATATTTCTGTTATGTCTAAAATAGTGTTTGACTTTATATCCTCTATAATTCTATAATTAGAATCTTCTTGAAAAAAAGTTTTTGAAATAATTTTTTGTGGAGACATAAATATCATTTTTTAATTTTTACAAATTAATACAATATATAAGTTTTAATATAAAATAAAATATTTATATTAATAGTTAAAAAAATTTAAAAACAGAAGGTATTA
This sequence comes from Candidatus Iainarchaeum sp., assembly GCA_028700115.1. Taxonomy (GTDB): domain Archaea; phylum Iainarchaeota; class Iainarchaeia; order Iainarchaeales; family CSSED10-239; genus Forterrea. Next base: position 6,229 of record JAQVTI010000001.1, read on the forward strand.
AAAAAATAATTAAAAATAACTAAAAAATATATAAAACTAAACTTATTTTAAACAAAAAATTTAATTAACAAGAATTTTTTTTAAAAATACCATTTATAAAATTTGTAATTGGAATAACTAAAATAGAAGAAATCCCAAAAATAAACAAATAAATCCAATGTATAAAAGATAATGGAACTAATCTAAAAATATTTTGGAAAAAAGGAACATATATTACAATTATATGTAAAGCAATAACTAATAAAACACTATAAATTAATAACTTGTTTGAAAGAAGATGTTCTCTATCAAACTTACCTTCAATATTACAAACAAACGCAAAAAACAATTCAAAAATTACAATCCCTGATAAAATAAAAGTCCTTGCATAAGAAGAAACATCTAAATCAAAAGAATTAATACCAAAAGAAAAATCTAAACCTAATCCATATGAAAAAAGAATTAATTCCCCTATAATTTTTACAAATAAAGCAACAATAATAAAAACAGTAAAATTATGTAAAATGCCTTTATTTGGATCTCTAGGTTTTCTAAACATAATATCTTTAGAAGCCTTTCTTCTTCCAAGAGCAATTGCAGGAAGAGAATCTGTAACCATATTTATCCATAAAATTTGTAAAGCTAAAAGAGGTATTGGAAAATTAAATAAAATCAATAAAACAACAGTTAAAAGAATATCAAAATTTACAGCAAGCATATATTTTACAAAAAGTAGAATATTATCATAAACTCTTCTACCTTCTTTAATTGCAGAAACAATACTTGAAAAATTATCATCTTTTAAGACAATATCAGCAACTTCTTTTGTAGCTTCAGTACCTTTAATACCCATAGCTATACCAACATCTGCAGCTTTAATAGCAGGTGCATCATTTACCCCATCTCCTGTAACAGATACAATTTCTCCAGATTTTTTTAAAAGAGTTACAATTCTAAATTTATGCTCTGGTTTTGCTCTTGAAAAAATATCTGTTTTTTTAATTAACTCTAATGCTTTTTTATCATCTAAAGAATCTAAAATATCAGCATTAACTGCTTTTGGATTTAAAAAACCAATTTCTCTTGCAATAGCTTGTGTTGTTAAAGAATTATCCCCAGTTATAATTTTAGTTATAATTCCTGCTTTTCTTGAAAGAAGTAAAGCATCTTTAACATCTTTCCTTGGTGGATCTATCGAAGCAACTAATCCTAAAAAAATTAAATTATTTTCAAATAAATCATTTTTATTATCTATCTGCCTATATGCAAATCCTAAAACTCTTAATGCATCTTTAGAATATTTTTCTTCAAAAGAAAAAAAATAATCAATATCTTTTTGAGTAATTTTTCTAATTTTACCATTATCTAATATTTTAGTAGATTTTTTAATTATTTCTTGAAAAGCTCCTTTTGAAAACATTTCTAAATTATTATCAACTTTATGAATAGTTGACATCATTTTTCTATCAGAAGAAAAAGGAATTTCATTTATAAGCTCATAATCTTTTACTCTACCAGATTTTCTAGTTAATACCTTTAAAGCAATTTCTGTAGGATCTCCTATAAATTTATTAATTTCAACTATAGAATCATTACAATTTTCACAAATATCTAAAATTTTAAAAAATTCAATATTATTTAAGTCTTGTTTTTTTTCAAAAGAATAACCTGTTCCATAAATTTCTTTTTCAAAATTTAAAGAAACAATTTTCCTTGCAGTCATTTCGTTTAAAGTTAAAGTCCCTGTTTTATCAGATGCAATAATTGTTGTTGCACCTAAAGATTCAATAGCAGACATTTTTCTAACAATAGCATTTTGTTTAGACATTACCTGAACTCCTAAAGCTAAAGTTAAAGTTATAACAATTGGTAATCCTTCAGGAATTGCTGCAATTGCAAGAGAAACAGTTATTAAAAAATTATCTATAATTCCAATACCTCTAAAAAGACCAATTACAAAAAGAATAATAATTAAAAAAATCAAAATATAAACTATTTTTCTTGAAAGAGAATCTAATTGTTTTTCAAATAAAGATTTTTCAATATTAGTTTCTGAAACTAAATTAATAATTTTACCAAATTCTGTATTTATTCCAGTAGAAATAACAACTCCTTTTGCTTTTCCAGAAACAATTGTAGTTCCAGAAAAACAAATTACTTCTTTATTTGATTTTAGATTTTTAGAAACTGAAACAGACTCACCAGTTAAAATAGATTCATCTACTTTTAAAGAAAAACTTTCAAAAAGTTTAATATCTGCAGGAACTTTATCCCCTTCAGAAAGAATAACAACATCACCAGGAACTAGTTTTTCTACATTTATTTCTTTTTCCTTACCATCTCTTATAACAATTGCAATTTTTGTAAGCATTTTTTTTAAAGAAGAAACTGCTTTTTCAGCTTTATATTCTTGAATAAAACCAATTATAGAATTAATTAAAACAATTGCAAAAATAACAAAAGCATCTAATTTTTCTCCAATTATAAAAAAAATAATTGAAGATATTAATAAAATAACTATTAATAAAGAAGTAAATTGACGTAAAAACATTTTTAAAATAATAAATTTTTTTTTTATTTCAATTTTATTTTCACCATATTTATTTAAAAGAATAAGAGCTTGACTTTCTTTTAAACCATAAAATTTAGATTGTTTATTATAAGACATATTTATTTCCTTAAATTTATTAAATTAATATAATTTATTAAAAATTAAAAATATTCTATTAAAATACAAAAAAAATTAAAAAAATATAATAAATTATAATATAATAATAGTAAATACATTTAAAATATTTATGATTAATAAAGATAAATATGAATATATTTTTAATCTCTGATGAAAAATTTAAAAACAAATTACCATTAATAAGATTTAATATAAATAAACATACAACCTTTCTACCAACCTTTCAATTAGGAAAAATAGAAAAAGGAAGAAATATTAAAAAGATGTTTTTAGATAAAGATATAAATATTTTAGAAAAATGTGATGCAATTTTAATATGTAATTTTGATAAAGGTAAATCTAAAAATAATATAGATTATTATTCACTAATGATTTGTTCAATTGCATATTATTTAAATAAAAAAATATATTTATTATATAACCTACCAATTTCTAAAAATAAAAAAGAAATACAAGCATTTGATCCAATTTGTTTAGATGGTAACTTAAAGGGGATAATTTGATTAAACTAATTGTTTTTGATTTATGGTCAACTCTTGCAACCAGAACAAATCCACATTATCATTTTTCTATAGAAATTAAAAATGAATTTAAACTAAAATTAGATGAAAATAAAATAATTAGTATATTTGAAGAAAGTGTTCAAACAAAATTTTGGGAAAATGAATATGATGCTTATAAAGAATTTACTAAAAATATTAAAATCCCCCTAACTAAAAAAAATATTTTTAAAATAATAGAATTTAGAGAAAGAGCTGAAAAAAATATTAGACTTTATGACTTTACAATTAAACTACTTAAAAAATTAAAAAAAAAAGGATATAAAATAGGTCTTTTAACAAACAGTTCTAGATTTATTTATGATTCTATAAAACAAAAAACAAATTTATTAGAATATATTGATTATCCACTGTTTTCATATCAAGTAGGTCTAGTTAAACCCCAAGAATTATTTTATATTACAATACAAGAAAAAGCAAATATAAAAAACCCTAAAGAAATTTTAATGATAGGAGATAATTACGAAAAAGATTATAAAACTCCAAAAAGTTTAGGTTGGAATGCAATACATTTTAAAAACTCATATAATAATTTAAAAAAAGAATTAGAAAAAAATAATATTAAAATTTAAAAAAAATAAAAAAATATTTTTTATTAAAAAAAATATTTAAAAAAAGGTAAATGTTAAATAAATTAAATAAATATTTAAACTAAATTTACATTTACTGCTTTAGGACCTTTTTCACCGTCTTCAACTTCGAAAGTTACTGCAACGCCGTCTTTGATTCCTCTTTTGTCAATTACTCCAGTTTCATGAACAAAATAGTCTTTACCATCTTCTCCACTTATAAAACCGAATCTTTTTTTGAAGTTATAAAACTTTATTGTACCGTTCATTTTTTATTCACACTTTTTGTTATTATTATACTTTGGATAATATCTTATATAAAAATATTATTAGTATACAAAATATTTAAAGATAGGAAAGTTTATAAATAGATTTAAATTAAAAATAATTAATTTAATCTATTAATTAAGTTAATAAATACATTATATAATTTAGAAAATGCAAACCATTTTTTACCTAAATCTTTTAAAAATACTTTTTAAAAAATCATATTTTATTCAAATTTTATTTTAAAGACACAAATTGGGACCTTTAATAATCATGCCCTGCACATAAAATATCTATTTCTAAATCTTTTAATTTATCTAAAGATTCTTGTTAATGAAATTAATGAAAAAGGAGGAATTAATGGTAATAAATTAAATATAGTTTTTGAAGATGGTAAATGTAATAATACATATTCAGTAAATTCAATTAATAAATTAATAAATATAGACAATACAAAAGTAGTAATTGGTGGAATTTGTTCATCTGAAACAATTGCAGCAGCACCAATTGCAGAAAATAATAAAGTCATTTTATTTTCTCCTGCTTCAGGAAGTCCAAACATAACATATTCAGGAGAGTATATTTTTAGAAATATGGCAAGTGATGCATATTCAGGTAAAAAAATTGCAGAAACTGCAGTACAAAATAAACATTTAAAAATAGCAATAATTACAGAAAACACAGAATATGCAATTTCACTTTCTAAAGTTTTTAGAGAACATTATAATAGATTAGGCGGAGAAATTGTAATTGAAGAAAAATTTGAAACAAATACAAATGATTTTAAAACAATTATTGCAAAAATAAATTCAAAAGAAATAGATGCAATATATATAAACCCACAAACTCCACAAACATTTACAATTCTTTTAAAACAATTAAAAGAAAATGGAATTAACAAACAACTATATGGAAATGAATATACAAGAAGTAAAGAAGTTTTAGAAAATTTTTCTAAAGAAATTGAAGGAATTATTTTTGCAGAAGCAAACTTTAATGAAAATGATGCTTTAACAAAATCTAGAACCTTTTATGGGATCTAATTTAATGATTAAAGGATTTACTGGAGCTGTAATTGGTGGAATCACTTCAGTTCCCGGAGCAATTATTGGATCTTTTCTTTTAGGAATTGTTGAAAATCTAGGAATTTGGTTTTTACCTTCTGGTTACAAGGATGCAATTGCATTTACATTATTATTTATATTTTTATTATTTAAACCAAATGGAATTTTAGGAATAAATAAAGGACATAAGAAAGATTAAGAATGATTTCAGCATATTTAATACATTTATTAATAATTATTTTAATTCAATTAATCTTAAGTATGTCTTTACAAATTTCTATTGGATACAGTGGACTTTTAAACTTTGGACATATTGCATTTTATGCAATTGGAGCATATACTTCTGCTCTTTTAACAATTAATGGTTGTCCTTTTATATTAGCAATAATACTTGCAGGAATAATTCCTTGCATATTTGCATATATTCTATCTATTCCTACAAATAAACTAAAAGGAGATTATTTAGGTCTTGCAACAATTGGTTTTTCTTTTTTAATATATGCAGTTTTAATTAATTGGATTGATTTAACAAGAGGACCTTTAGGAATTCCTGGAATTCCAAAACCTGAAATTTTAGGAATTGTATTTAATAGTAATATTTTATTTTTAATACTTACAATTGTTTTTACAATTTTAAGTTTGTTTATAATAAATAAAATTATAAAATCTAAATTTGGTTTATTACTTCAAGCAACAAGAGATGATGAAATTGCAGTTAAGTCTTTAGGAAAAAATACTTTTAAAATAAAAACAATAGGACTTATGCTTTCTGCTTTTTTTGCAGGAATTGCAGGATCTTTATTTACTCATTTTATAACTTTTATAGATCCTTCTTCTTTTACATTTATGGCATTAATCCCAGTTATTTCAATTATAATAGTTGGAGGGTTAGCATCTATTAAAGGAACTATTATTGCAACAGTTGTTTTGACATTAATTCCAGAAATATTAAGATTTGTAGGACTACCTTCTTCTTTAGTTGGTCCTGGTAGACAAATAATATATGCTTTGATTTTAATTATTATTTTAATATATTTCCCAAAAGGATTTTATGGAAAAGTAGAATTAGAATAAATAAAAACTTAACGCCGAAAAACAGCAAAAAACTATTTTTATAAAGATTTCGGCGTTAAATATATTTATGTATTTAACTAAAAAAGTAATTAATGAAAAAACATATTTTTATCTTGAAGAAAAAATTAATAATAAAACAATAAATACATTCATAGGTGTAAATAAAATTAAAGATCCTAAAAAATTTAAAGAAATATTAAAAAAGCATAGATTAAACATTATTCTTAAAAAAATAAAAAATTCAAAAAAACAAAAATATATATCTACAATTGAATTAATAGAACTTGAAAAAATAAAATATAATTTAAAATTATTAAAAAAATATTTTAAAGAAACATATAAACAATATAATGAAAATGAATATATACGTTATGCACAAGGAAGTGCAACTATAGAAGGAAACTCAATAAATTTACAAGAAGCCACATTAATTATTAATGAAAATTTAACAATTAGTGGTAAAACAATAAATGAGGTTAAAGAAATACAAAACCTAAAAAATACTAGAAAAATAATAGATAAACTTCCAGAAATTACAGAAAAATTAATAAAAAAAATACATAAACAAATAATGGATTCTTTTAAAGATAAAAACCCAGGAGAATATAGAAAAATACCAATATATGTTACAGGATCAAATATTAAAAGAACAAATTATAAAAATATATCTAAAGAAATAAATAAATTATTAGAATGGTATAATAAAAATAAAAAAATATTACATCCTATAGAATTAACAGCAATATTTCATATTTGGTTTGAAAATATACATCCATTTATAGATGGAAATGGAAGAGTTGGTAGAGAATTATTAAATTTAATTTTGTTAAAAAACGACTATCCAAGAATAATAATTAATTTAAAAAATAGACAAGAATATATATCAATTTTAGAAAATTTACAAATAAAAGGTAAAAAAGAATATATTCAATTTTCTAAATTCATTTATAATTTATTATTAGATAAATCAAAGGAAATAGAAGAAGAAATTAATAATAATATAGAATTAATTTTAAACAAAATAACTTAACGCCGAAAAACAGCAAAAAACTATTTTTGTAAAGATTTCGGCGTTAAACAAATTTTTAAAAATAAAAAGAATTTACACATTAATGTGTAAACCAGAAATTATAAACTTTATTTCCATCAACTTCTTCAATTGAATCAAGTCTACAAAAACCAAATCTCTCAAACTGAATAACTTCTCCAACTTCTAATTGAGAAATATGCTTTTCTGCTTTTGTTTTAATTAATTCATGCTCTGGAGTAAAAACAGTTACATCAACTAATTGAGAATTATCTTTTGGAAGAAAATGTATTATTTTCTTATTTGAATTTTCTTCTTTTTTAAAATCCATATAATCAATTGATTCAAATTCTAGATTATCTAAATCTTTAAATCTAAAATTTAGATTATCCATAAGTCTAATTAATTGTCCTTCTTTAAAAGAATCAAAATCTTCCTTTTCAATCAAATAAGTTCCATTTGAAACAAAATCTCTTTTTCCTAAATCTAAATTAGGATGAACTGAAAGAGAATATTTTTGTTTAGGATCATTTTTAATAATAATTTCAATTGGATCTTTAACTAAGAAAAATCTTTTTGAAGTATCATTTAAAACTCTTTTATTGCATTTGATTAAAGAATCCCAAGTTAAAGTTGAACCAGAAGACTTAGTTATTCCTGTCTCAACTAACATATCCTCCATTGCCTTTGGAGAAAAACCTCTTCTTTTTAGAGATGTAAGTGTTGGTAGAGATGGGTCATCCCAACCAATAAGTTCACCAGATTCAACTTTTTCTCTAATAACTCTACCAGAAGAAAGCATTCCTTCTAGATTAAGTCTAGAAAATTCATATGTAGTTGTATCATATAAACCTAATAATTTTCTAATATAATGATGAAGTTCAGAAGCCATTTCAAACTCAACTGTTCTTAATCTATGAGTTACTCCAAAATAACCATCTAAAACTGAGTTTTGGAAATCATATGTAGGAAATAATCTAAATTTATAACCATGCCTTGGATGTTCTGCATCAATTATTCTAAATATTGTTGGATCTCTCATTCTTGCGTTTTTGTGAGACATATCAATTTTAAGTCTTAGAGAAGCTTTTCCTTCTTCCATGTCCTTTTTCATTTTCTCCCAATCAATTAGATTTTCCTGAGGAGATTTATTTCTACAAGCACAGCTTTGTTTTTTGTTTCTGTTTTCAGACATTTCTTCAGGGGAACAAAAACAAACATATGCTTGGTTTTTTATAATTAATTTTTCTGCAAAATCTATTAATGTTTGAATATGGTCTGATGCATAAATTAATTTATCCCATTTAACACCAAGCCAAGAAATATCATCTTGCATAACTTGATAAAACTCTGGTTTTACATTTTTTGGATTTGTATCTTCAAATCTTAAATGAAATTTCCCATTATATTGTTTTGCAAGTAAATAGTTAAGTAAAATACCTTTAGCATGACCTATATGATAGTGCTTTTCAGGAGAAGGCGGAAAAGCAGAAACAACTTTTTCTCCTTCTTTAATATTTAAAAATGCAAAAATATTTCTTTCTTCTTTTTCTTTATTAAAAAAACCAGGATTAATTTTTTTAAGTTCTTCTTTTTGCTCATCTAATGATAATTTATTTATTTCATCTACAATTGGAGACAAAACTTCTTTAAGTTCATTTATCTTAGATCTCCATTCTGGAAAATCTTTTAAGATAGCACCAAATATGAATTTCACATTAGCATCTCCTTTATGCTTGATTGCATTTTCTAATATTTTTTCTTTAAATTTTAAATTATCATCCATATTTAATCATTTTAAAATATATTTATCTAAATCCTCTACAGTTTTAAATTTAACCCCTGAGCCAGGTTTATAAATTTTATCCCCTTCTTTTATTTTTTTAATAAAGTCAGGTTTTAATTCTGGTTTAAGCTCATTTTCATCATAATATCTAACTAAAAATGAAATAGTTTCAGATATATTTTTTAAATTATTTTTAGCTTTTATAATATTTAAAGTTTGATTTATATCTTCAGACAAATTCACCAATATTTTCATAAAAACCACAAATATCATAAAATAATAAAATATTCACAAATTTAGTACATTTTTACTAAAAATGTAAACAATAATAATTTTTCAAAGAATCTATTCTTCAGGATATGCTTCTTTGATAATTTCTTCTTTTCCTACAAACTTTTGTCTAATTGGTTCTAAAAGTTTATCAACTTCAACAGAGACTCCTTGCTTTAAATCCATTGGATGTAGATCTTTTGAAATAAAAGCCTTCTCTAAGTCCTCTTGTGTCTTAAATCTTAAAGACCCACCCCATTTTTCAGGTCTATCAATTACAAACTCTTCATTTTTGTCTTGCTTTTGAGTCATAATTAACAGTTTAGCAAAGTCTAAAACTCCATTCTCTGGATTTCCTTCTTCACAGTATGCTTTTTTCATTTTTTGCTTAATTGTATCTAAATTATCAATTAAGTCAATTTTTGAAGCTTTGTTTGAAGAAGACATCTTACCATCTGGAGTAAGTCCTCTAATAAAAGGAATCATTACTTCAACTCTTGGTTTATATCCTAATTTAGGTAAAAACTCTCTTGCTAGAACAAATATTTTTCTTTGATCAATTGCTCCTAATTGAACATCTGCATCTAAATACACTTCATCAAGTGCTTGAAGTAATGGATATAATATCCCAGAAAGCTTAGGACTATCTTTTTGTTTTACAACATCACTTGATGCTTTTTCTGCATTTCTAATTGTTACTTCTGATGATAATTTATATAAATCTAGAACATATTCTTTAGATAATTGAAAATCAGATCCTTTAACTATTTCAAAGTTATCTAGGTTTCCACCTAAAGCTTCAATCATTCCAGTTATAACTATACTATAATATTTATATCTCTTTTCTAATAAATCCCAAGGAGTATTATCTAATGCACCATGTAAGTCTGCAAGTAAAACTTTAACTTTAAAACCAGCGTTTAAAAAGTCATTTAATTTTTGAGCCCATGTAAAATAACCAATATGTGGTCTACCTGTAACTGATGTTCCAAGATACACAACAGGTTGTTTTTTTTCTTCTAAAAGCTTTCTTAGTTCTTCTTCTGAAATAATTTCTTGTGTATTTCTTTTTATTAAATTTATTTTTTCATCTATATTCATTTCAATCACAGATTTTATATTTTATATATAATATATAATTAAAAACATATAAATAGCTATATTTTTAAAAAAATAAATAGATTTTTTAAAAATTTATAAAAATAAAAAAAAATAGCGCCTCGAGTAGGATTTGAACCTACGACCTATCGGTTAACAGCCGATTGCTCCGCCACTAAGCTACCGAGGCATATTAGATTATCAATATTTAAATATTTTAAAAATAGTTTTTAATCTATAAATAAATATATAAACTAAAAGTATTTAAATATAACTCTATAGCTTAAAAATCTAAAAACTAAAAAACAAATAACCCTATTGTTAAAATATTTCTAAAACCTGTAGAAAAACCTAAAATTATAATAAATAATTTAAAAAATTTATTTTCATCTTCACCTTTAATAAATTTATTAATTATTAATAAAAGAAAAAAAGAAAAAAAAATTTTAAAAAAAACAAATAAAAAAAAACTATTTGATAAAATTAAACTAGATAAAATATGAGACTCTTTAAAAATATTAGGAAATAAAACTAAACCAGAAACACTAGTAATAGAATCTAAAATTTGAGAAAAAACTACAAGTTTATTTTCAAATGGTTTTAAAAGACTGAAATTAAATATTTTAAATATTAAAAAAATAAACAAAAAAAGCAAAATACAAAAAAATAAAATTATAAAAAAATAAAAACTAAAAGAAAGATTAATAAAAACATAAAATAATAATATAAAAAAAGAAAAATATACAATTAATTCAATAAAAAATAACTTAGAAATATTAAACAATTTAGAAAAATATAATGATAATTCATAAAGAATTAAAAAAATAAGCCCTAAAAGAATAAAAATATTAGGATATATAGAATAAAAACCTAAACTGAGAGGATTTTTAGAAAAATCAATAATTTTTCCAATAGAGGAATAATTTTGAGAAAACATTCTTAAAATAGAACCTATTAATGAAAAACAAAAAACTAAACAAATAAATCTTAAATTAATTTTTTGATGCTTAAATCTCAAATATGGATAAATTATAAAAAAATATATAATAATACCAATAATTGAAAAAAGAAAAGTATTATAGATAGTATAACCTTTATCAAATAAATTTAATCTTACAAAAAAATTTATAAGATTATTAATATATATACTATTCATTAAATAAAATATTATTAGAAAATATAATAAATTTAACTATTTATTAAAAACAAAAAAAGATTTATCTTTTTATAACTATTTACACATATATATATTATGACAGAAAAAATAATTACAATAAAAACATCTAAAAAAGATGCAAATAAAATTATTAAAGAAATAAAAGATTTAAAAAATTTTGATAATAGGTATAAAATAAAAACCAAAGATGAAAATATATTTATACCAATTAAAAAAATTCCAAAAGATATAAATTTAAAAAAAATAATTTATTTTAAAAATCTAGAAAAACAAAAGCAAATTGGGAAAAATTATAAAGACTTTTTAAAAATAGAAAATAAGATACCTTTAGAAATAATTAAAACATTACCATCATCTTATGATATTGTAGGAGATATATTAATAATTAATATAGAAAATAAAGAAACAATTAGAAACCACTCTACAAAAATTTGTGAAGCATTAAAAAAAGTAAATCCACATATAAAAGTAGTTTTAAATAAAAAAAAAGAACATCATGGTATTTATAGAACACAAGACTTAGAATGGATTTGGGGGGATTTTAGAAAAGAAACAACAATTATAGAAAATGGATGTAATATAAAAACAAATGTGGAACAAGTATTTTATTCAACAAGACTTGCAACAGAAAGAAAAAGAATAGCAAAACTTGTAAAAAATGATGAAATTATTGGGGTTTTTTTTGCAGGAGTAGGACCTTTTGCATTAACTATTGCAAAACTTGCAAAACCTAAAGAAATAATTGCAATAGAATTAAACCCAATTGGAGAAAAATATCTTAAAGAAAATATAAAAAACAATCATTTTGAAAAAATAATTAAACCAATTTTAGGAGATGTAAAAGAAATCTCAAAAAAATATAAAAATTATTTTGATAGAATACCTATGCCTTTACCAAAATCTGCAGAAACTTTTTTAGAAAATGCAATTTATTCTATAAAAAATAATGGAATAATACATATTTATAATTTTGTTTCAAAAAACAATCCATATGAAGAATTAGAAAAAATTATAAATAAAAAAGCACAAGAAAATAATGTAAAATTAAATATCATATTTAAAAAAATAATAAGAAGCTTTTCTGCAACAACAGTTCAAATAGCAATGGATATTAAAATAGAAAAATAAATTATTTTTCTAAATCTTTTTTCAAAGATAATTTTTTTTGATTTTTTTTAACTTGTTTTTTAGAAAGATCTTTAGAAAGATCTTTTTTTCTTTTTAAAAGATTTTCTATTTGACAATTAATTATTTTTAACTCAGATTCTTTTTCAATTGAATGAAAATGATGTTCTTTTTTAACTTCACATTTAATATTATTTTTTAAACAATCTTTTTCTTTAATAAAATTTAATTCTAAAAGATATTTATTTCTTAATTCTTTATAAGTAAAAGGAGAAATTTTACCATCTAAAAGATCCTCATCTAATTGAGATATTTTTTGTTTAATATGTTCTTTTTTTGTATGATTATATTTATATATTTCAAAAAATATAAAAAAAGTTATTATTACTAAAAAAAATAAAACAAAATAAATTAAATAATTATTTTTATCATTTTTATAAATTACAAAATTTTGAGAAACATTATCAGATTCTAAAATATTAGAAGTATCTAAATTATTAGAAGTATATAAATTATTTAAATTATCATCGATAGAATCTTGAATAATTATTTGAATATCTGCACTATTATAAAAATCTAAAATAACTTCTTCAACTTCAAATAATCTATTTGAAATATTTAAAATAGAATTTGAAGTTTTTAAATTAGAAAGTGAAGACTCTGGATTTTTATTTTCATAATACAAATAATTTTCATAAAAATAAATTGCATGATCTAAAAAAAGTTTAGACCAAACATTGTCTTTAGAATTTAAAGAATTTATTGACCTTAAAGAATTATTTAAATATTCATAATTTTTATAAAATAAAGAATTATCGAAAAGCTCAACATTATTTTGTTCAATAGTTTCTAAAACAGCAAATGCAGATGCAGAATCAAAAAGAGAAGTAACATACCAACCTCTTTTAAAATTATATTTTGCAGAATCAAATCTTCTTACAAAATCAGAATCGGTTGCAATTTCAGGATTAGAAATCATTAACTTATTTTCTATATCTATAATTTTATTTTGAGCAATTTCTTTAAAATAATTAGATTCTACAAACTTATTTTTAGAATCTGTAATACCTACATCTAAAAAATCATTTGCAATATCAGCCCATGAATTTGCATAAGAATAATCTGTTATTTTTTCTATTGGTCCTTTTAAAGAATAATTACTTATTTTAATATTATCTAATTTATTTCTAGCCCAAGTTATTCTTTGTTTTGCACCTATACACCATTCTAAATTTTCTAAAGAACAAAAATTAGTTCTATTTTCTACTAATTTAATTTTTTTTTCTAAATCATCAAGTCTTATATCAAAAATAGTAGAAGAATCAGAAATAATAGAAGGATTTGTAATAATCTCATCAACAACTGTTAAATTTATAAAAGTCACAAAAGAATTATTTGCTGCAGAATATAAAAAATTTCCTTCAGAATATAATTTAGATTTATTTAAACCATCTTCTGCATAAGAAATAACTTCAAGCATACTTTGCATAATAGAAGAATCATCTAAATCTGTTTTAGACAGATTTTCGGTGGTAACTTTTAATTTTTTTTCAGCTTCAATTATATATTTATCTACTAAAATTTTCATTGGTTCTACAGCTTTAGAATATTTTATATTTTCTGGAAAATAAGAATCTGTTTCTAAAAAATTATCTTGATTAATATCAATTGAAGAAATATCTTTTTTTGCAAAAGACATTACTTGATCAATTGTTTCTGCTTCAATTATTTTCATACCATATTTATCATAAATATAATCTATTAAATCAACTTTATAAATTTCTCCATTTTCATTAATCATTTGAGATCTATTACCAACAGGTATAAAAAATAACTTAATACCAACTTCTGCAGCTTTAATAGTTTTTTCTAAAATTCCCCCAACATCTCCTATATGCCCATCATTAGAAATAGAACCTGTAAGACTAATAGAATCTATATTTAAATCTTCAAACATAGAAATTATTAAAAAAGCCATAGCAGAACCTGCTGAAGGACCATCTACACTATATGCATTTGATTCTATATCTATTGTAAAATTATATTTATTTTTAATATCTTGATCAAGATAAAGATCTGCAGTAGAAATAGCATGTTTTACAGATTCTTGAGTAGAACTACCTACAATAGATTCATCTATCGAAGAATAAATTTTTCCAATACCATCTATTATTGAAATATTTAATTTTGCTTCCATTGCATTTTCAGAAGACCCAACTGCAAAAATACTCATAGTTTGATTTGGAATTAATGCTGAAACAGAAGGCAACAAAATAATTATTATTAAAAAAATACTTATTAAATTTCTTAAATTCATTAAAATCACATATATATTATATTAAAAACACATATAATATACATATAAATATTTATATACTTATTTATAAAAAGAAAAAAAGAAATTACTTTTTATTTTTAAAAAGTAAATTGAATTTTTTTGTAATTCTTAAAACATTTTTTCTACCGTTTTTTTCAACAGTAATTAAATCTAAATCTTTTAAGATCTTTAAATCCTCATGAGGTCTTTTTCTAATTATTTTTGATTGATCAATTGGTGAATTTAAAGATATATATGCAAGAGTTTTAAGTTCAGATTTAGAAAGAATAGTTCCAGTTGCAAAAATATTAAATGAATGAAAATCAGGTTTAACAACCATTTCAATTTTTTTATTATCTCTTAAAATTGAAATAGAGGTTTTTCTTTTATTATATTCTTCAACTAATTCTTCAACTGAAATATCTATTAAATCAGAAGAAATATTTGGAAGAGCCTTATATATTGTCTTTATATTAACTCCTTTTGGAGACATAAATAAGATTGCTTCAATTGCTTGTTTTAAATAATCTGCACTCTCTTTATCCATATAAAACCACTATTTGCCATCAGAATTATAATTTGTAATTACTCTATTTTCAAAATCTGTAATTGCATAACCATCTAAAGTTTCAACTCTTAGACAATAATTACAACTATAGGTACTTGATTGCTCATTACAAGTTTGAACAAAAGGAATTAATTCTGTAGAAGTAAATGACTTAGAATAAGTGCCATTTGAATATATTCCATTTCCAAAAATTAAAGTAGATCTATCTTCACAAATTCCATTTCCTTCTGGATTTACAAAATATGTAAACTTTACAGAGTTAGGAGGATAACTAGAAATGTCTGGAAAATTTAAAGGAGTTACATGTGTATATAAAGTCCCTCCACCATTTGCAAAATTATAAGGATTAACTGGATTTTGAAGAGTAAATGAAGGCTTTGTTATTGTCCATACATAATATGGAGTTTGATAAGTTTGATTTGCTCCTCCTGCAATTGGAGTAGCTATAACTTTTAGAGAAATATAATAAGATTTACTTATTCCATCATCTACAATAAAACCTAAATCTTTCATATTAGCATTATTTTCAAAACCAGAAAAATTACAAGAATCTAAAAATTCAACAGGAGTTCCAGAAATAGATTCTTTTCTATACCAAATGCATTGTGGATTTTGATAATTTTCAGAATCATACATACTTTCAAAATCTTGATATTCATATTCACTAATTGAACCAATAACTGCATTTGTAGTATGATTAGGCAAAACAATTTCTGCAGTTAAATCTGGGATATTTGGATCAAGAATAGTAACAGATGAAACATCTGTAACTTCACAAGCAGAAGGATTTGCAAGACATGCAGAAGTATCTGTTGCAGTTAAATTAAAAGTATATTCTCCAGGAGAACTTAAAGTAGTTGTTCCTGAACAAGTATTATATGTATGAACTATTTGATTACTTGAATTTTTAATTTCATAAACACAAGAAACTTGTCCAATATTTCCAGAATAATTTGTAGAAAAATTAATTGTTTGATCAAGATTATATGTAGAATTATCTACAGGTTCATTTACACTTGCTGCAAAATTATATGAAGAATTATTAGTTATATTTAAATATTTAGCACTAGGAATATACATTCTACAATTATCTTGTAATATTAATTTTAACTCTTTATTTTGCCCAACATCTGATAAATCAAAAGTATAAGTTGTATCACAAACATTTGCAATTACTTGACCATCTAACTTCCAAGTACAAGAAACATTCCCATTTTCTTGAGAATAAAATGCTTTTAAATTTACAGATTCCTCAACTTCAAAATCAGTTTGAGAAGAAGGAGAAAAAAAACCTCCTATAAGTCCTTTTACTGAAAAAGTTTTACTAGAATATGAAGAACTAGAATCATCAGTTGCAACAACATTTAAATCATATGCAAATGTATTAATATCATTACAAGTAACATCATAAACTGTATTACAACCATTTGCAATAGATTCATTATCTAAAAACCACTCACAATTAACAGTTCCATAATTATTCTCATAGCTTGCATCTAAATTAATTGTTTCTCCAGCATTTGCAGAACCCGGAGTAATAGAATCTATTAAAACTGTTAAAGCGCCTCGAGAAAAAACTGAAATATTAATATTTTTATTAAGAGTTGTACAAGTATCAGTTATAACTAAATTTAAATCTTGATTATTTCCAACATCTCTTTCTTGTAAAATATAAGTATCATCATCACATACAGAAGAAATTAAATTATCTCCTAAATACCAATTACAATCTAAATTATTAATACCCCCAAAAATATTTAAATTTGAAGAACTTAAAATAATTTCATCCCCAACATAATAATTTAAACTATTGCTTGGGGAATTTATAGCTGAAGATAAAGATAAAATGTTTGCATTAATCCAATCATTTACATTTTCAGAATTATTAATTACATCTACAATTAAATTATGATCACTACCAACATCTGAACATTCTGGAGTATAAATCACTTGACATATATTTGATAATGAAAATAAATTTTTATTAGTATTATCATTTTTAATTAGATTCCAATCACAAGAATAATCCCCAGAATTATTATTTACTGATGCATTTAAAGTATAATTTAAACCAGGAGTAAAAGAATAACTATTACTTGTTGTAGGAGATGTAATTTCTACACTTAATAGTTCTGGAGTTGATTCATTATCAACAACAGAAATTGTAATATCATCATTTGCAGTATTTCCATTAAAATCTTTTACAGAAACATTAATAACATAATTACCAGCATTTGGAAAATTATTATCTGGTAATGAAATATTAGCTCCATAACAAGTATCCTGTAATTCATATAATAAATTACTTCCAACATACCAATTACAATCATAACTTCCAGAATTATTATCTACAGTTGCAGAAAAATAAATTAAATCATTTTCAGCAATATTATAATCTTCAGATGAAGATGGAGAATTAATTAAAACATCTAAATTATTATTTGTAACATTATTAACATTAGAAGAAGAGTTTAAATTAGAAACTTCATTTAAAAAATTATTAACAACATCTTCTGAAGAAGATGCTGTTTTTGAAGCAGAATCAATATTTTTATTTGAAGAATTAATAATTACAATCCCTACAAAAATTGCACCAACTATTAAAACAGCTAAAATAACTATTAATTCTATTGAAACTTGTGCTTTTTTTTTTTTTGAATTTTTTAAAAAATTAGAATATGTATTCATAAATTATCAACTTATTAAAATATATATTTATTTTATAGTTAATATATTTTATAAACTTATGGTTTTAAAAAAATCTAATAAAAAACTAGTTTAAAATTTTAATAAATATCTCTGAGAAAAAATCTTCTTGCCATATATTAACTTTTTTATCTTGATTTAAAAAAAGTAAAGGTATAAAAAAATTATCAACTAAATCCAAATTAGAAATATCTTTTGCTAAAAAAGAAAAAGTAATACAACCTACTTCATCTACATTCTTTTTTAAAATAGAATATAAATTTTTAATTCTTATATTTATTTCTTCAGTCTTTTTAGGCA
The DNA here is from genome assembly GCA_028700115.1 of Candidatus Iainarchaeum sp. Taxonomy (GTDB): domain Archaea; phylum Iainarchaeota; class Iainarchaeia; order Iainarchaeales; family CSSED10-239; genus Forterrea. Next base: position 24,805 of record JAQVTI010000001.1, read on the forward strand.
TTACAAAGACTTCTTCTTTTTTTTCTTTAATCTTTCTATCAATATTTTGTTTTGTAGGTCTATTCATAATAAAATCTACAACATCAATAAGTTCATCTAAAGAAACTTGACCTTCTTTAAATCTCACTGGATTATCTAAATTTATATTATTTAATAAATCATCTTCTGTAGGAATTTTTAATTCATCTTCATCATCAACTATACTTGTAAGTTTTAGAGAATAAGCTTTAAGTTTTAATAAAATTGCAGCAGCAAGTAATGCATTTGCAGGAATTAATAAATTATCTTCTTTCATTTCTTTTATTTTTAATAAATATAAATCTGTTAATTTAATTAAATCTACATTCCATAAATCAAAATCATTAGATTTAACAAGCTCAGTTAGAAGTATCTTCCAATTTGGTTGTTTTATTATATTTACTAATTGGTCCATAAAAATCTTTTAAAAATATAAAATAATACAAAATATATAATAAAATAATATATAAAAATATTTATAAAAGGCTTATAATTTAAAAATTATATAAAACTAATTATCAATAATTTTTGCATTAAAAGATTGGGCATCTATATCACAAAGCTTAATTTTTTTAGATAATCCTTCTATATATAAAATAGTATCTTTTTCAAAATAAATAACAATATTTTCAGAAATTAATCTAAATTTTGTTGCTTTTGATTTTAAAATTTCTTCAAAAACTAAATCAATATTTTTAGAAGGCATAACTATATCAATACCCATTTTTCTACCTTTTATTTTTTCAGAAATTTCTAAAAGATCTACAGTCCCAACAACATTAAATTTCAAAATAAATTCTTCTATATTAAAAGAATCAATTATTTTTTTAATAAAATCTTTAGTTTTTAAAGTATCTGCAAAGACATAAGTTCTATAAGATCTATATTCTTCTAAAAATTTATTTCCATCACACATATCTTTATAAAAAACATCAATATCTTCTTTTATTTCACAAACAGTAGTATGCATTTTTTTAAATAAAGAAATTAATTCTCTTTTTTTAATTTCTTTTTCAATATCTTTTTCTAAATGAGAATTTTTATTTTTAATTTCAGAAATATCTTTTAAATCTTTTGAAATATTGTTAATGATTTCATAAAGAGGTGTATAAAGTTCAACAACTTTATTTGTTCTATATAAATTTTTATTTAAAGATTCAAAAGATTTTTTTAATTTAGTATCAATATCAGCCATAAAATCAACCCCTTTAATTATTTATAATTACATTAATAAATATAATTTTAATTTTTAAAATATTAAATTAGAATAAAATATATATCTAATTTAAAAAACCCCTAATAATATATAAAATGTTTAATTAATAAAGGTTTGTTTTTAAGAAAATTAAGTTAAATTACTATTTATTTGACTTAATATCTTTATATACAAAATAAGCAGCAATTGCTCCTTGTGAAATTGCAGTAACAATTTGTTTTAATTCAGTTATATTTGTTGCATCTCCAGAAGCAAAAATCCCAAAAATATTTGTTCTTTGTTCTTTATCTACAATTATTTCCCCAGAATCATTCATATTTAATGAAAGTTTATCAATTAATTCTGTATTTGGAATAGATCCTATTTCTATAAATAAACCATCTAAATCTAATAAATCTCCATTATTTAATTTAACTTGCTTCAATTTATCTTCACCAATTAAATTTACAATCTCTGTATTATATATTACAGCTATATTTTTATGAGAATTCAAAGATTCAATCCACATAGGTTCTGCTTTTAATTTATCTTTTCTATAAATTAAATAGACTTTTCTTGCAATATCAGATAAAAGTAAAGCAGATGTAACTGCAGCATCAGAACCTCCAATAACCCCTACAACTTTATCTTTATAAAAACTACCATCACAAGTAGCACAATAATGTATTCCATTACCTAAAAATTTATCTTCATTTTCTATACCTAAATGCCTTTTTTTTTTGCCAATTGCAAGCAATACTTTTTTTGACTTTACAGTTTTTACATCTGTATTTATTATAAAAAAATCATCTTTTTTAAAAATATCTATAATTTTTTCAAAATTAATATCAACATCTAAAGATTTTACCTGATTAGTTAAATTTAACATTAAATCCATACCAGAAATTTCCTTAAAACCAGGATAATTACAAATCTTATGAGCAGAACCAGTTGTTCCTCCAAAAGAATCTGTAAAAACAATTGTTTTTAATTTATATCTTGCAGAATAAATTGCAGCAGTAAGTCCTGAAACTCCTCCTCCAACAATAACTAAATCATAAATATTTTCAGTCATAAAAATCACATTTAAATAACATTAAGTTGTATATATATACAAATAATTAGTTCCAAAATATATTTAAATGTTATTAAAAAAAGAAAAAAAAGAAAAAAATGCTTTATAAAAATTAAGCATCAACTTTTAAATTTAATTTAGATTTTAATTCTCTATATCTATTTCTAATAGTTACTTCTGTAACACCTGCAACATTTGCAACTTCTTTTTGTGTTCTTCTTTCACCACACATTAAAGCAGCAATATAAACTGCAGCAGCCGCAACACCAGTTGGACCTCTCCCAGAAATTAATCCAGAAGAAACAGCTTTTTTTACAATTTTTTTACCTTTAGCTTCAACATCTGCAGAAAGATTTAAAACAGAAACAAATCTTGAAATATAATAACTTGGATCTGTTAAAGGAACAGAAATATCTAATTCTTTTACAATAAATCTATAAGTTCTTCCAATTTCTTTTTTAGTTAAACCAGAAGCCTCTGCCATTTCATTTAATGTTCTTGGAACATTATATGTTCTACAAACAGAATATAATACTGCTGCAACAACAGCTTCAATTAATCGACCTCTAATCAAACCTTTTTCAACAGTTTTTCTATATAATAAAGCAGAAGTTTCTATTAAAGAATTAGGAATATTTAAATATGACGCCATTCTTCTAAGTTCTGTTAATGCAATTGATAAATTTCTTTGCATAGAATTTGAAATTGAAGATCTTTTATGCCATTTAATTAATCTATACATTTGAGCTCTTGATTTTGTTGAAAGCTTATTACCTCTATTATCTCTACCACTTCTTTCAATCATTGTTTCAAGACCTTTATTCATTTTTGTAAATTTCATAGGAGACCCAGTACTAACATTATCAAGTTTTTCAGAACCATCAAAAGATCTCCAATCTTTACCCATATCTATTTGGTCTTCAGAAAGAACAACATGACATTTTTTACATATATAATCCCCAGTTTTTGGATCTCTATATATATTTTCACTTCCACATTCAGGACATTTCACCATATTTTCACACCTCTAGGATATTATATTTAACATTTTAAATTAATTATATAAATATATATTTTATATTAAATTTTATTTTTCATAAACAATATTTTTCAAAAAAGAAATAGGCTTTTAAAAAATAATTTAAGCAAACCTATATAAATATAATGCTTTTTCTAGTATATAAAGCTTTTTATTTTATAAAAATATATTAAAAAACTATTCTTTATATTTTATTACACTAGAAGTAAATGTAGGTCTAAAAAGAAGTCTAAGAGGATCTCTATTTGGATAAGTAATTACACCATCATTTTCAGAAATCATACTTATATTTACTTCAGAAACTTTTTCTTTTCTAAAATCTGTTTTATATTTACTACTTAAAATATATGAGATATTTGGATTATCTTTAATCTCATTAAATAAATTTTCACCAATAAAAATATTATTAAAAATTTCAGAAAGCTCTGGAAAAACAATTAAAATTTCTTTTTTTATATTTAAAGATATTTGTTTTAAAATATAATCAATATAATAAGAATAAAAAATATGATCTTTATTAATATTTAAAATTTTTACAGTTCCTATATGGGTATATCTTTGCTCAAATAATTTTTTAATATCAGAAATACCAAATAAATTATTATATTTATCTTCAAGAACAACTAATTTAGAAATAACTCTTTGTTTTTCGAAATCTGTAATTTCATCATTAATTTCTAATTTAGAAACATTTTCTCTAAGATTAGAGATATTAATAATATTTTTATCATATGCTTTAGAAATTATTAACTCAGAAATATTTGAAAATTTAAAAATATTTATAAAAGCAGATTTAGGAATTGAAAATAAAGGAATTTTTAATGAAAAATAATCAATAACTTTGATAGGAAATCCAAAAGGATCCATTTTTAAATCAAAATTTTCTAAAACCCTTAAATTTTGCTGAGGATATGCCAAACTTACAAACATATTTGTAGAATCAAAAATAACAATTGTTTTTGAAGACAAAAGATAATTTTCAATAATTATTTTCATTACGAAAATTCTTTCGGCAAGATTAGAACCAAAAATTCCAACAGATTTTAATTGATCTATAGTAGTAGTTATTAAAACTCCTTCTTTTTTACCTAAAATAAATTTTTCTAAAGTTGTAGATTCATTTAAATTAAAAGATAAAGGAAGATTTGTTAAAATTTTTACAACACTAGGATCTGAAAAAAAATAATTAATTTCTTCATTTTTTGCAAGTTTTAAAGAAACTAATTTTAGATCATAAGATTTAACAACAGAAATTATAGACGAAACTCTTTGATTTAATTTATTTATTTTTTTATCAACATGATAAGATAAAGTATTAAAATCAACATGTTCTACATCTGTATGAAGTAAAAGATATTTATAATTATTTTTTTCACCAATATCTAAATGCTTTTCAAAAATTATAGCAGGATATGGAAGAGTGTTTGCAAAAATTTCTAAATCTCCTTTTGCAAGAAAAATTTTATAAACTTGAATTAATGCGTTTTCATTATCTTTTAATTTTAAAAAAGTTACAAAAATATCATCTTTATAAAGTATATTTAGTTCTTGATTACCAAACTTACCTTGAAAAAGAGTATTCCATGTATTTAAAGATATCATAAAAAAACCTATATATAATATATTATTATGAAAATATTAAAACAAAACATTTTTAAGAAGTAACATAATCTATAATTAATATATTTAAATAATAGGTATACAAAATATGTGAAAAATATGGTAGATACACAAATAATACAAGAAACTATAAATGAACTTTTAGATGCAAATATAGATCAAAAAACAATATATGAAACATTAAAAGATATAGGTGTTGACCAAGGTGATATTGAAATAAATTATAATAAAATAATTAAAAATAGACAAAATATTAAAAAAGAAAAAACAGATCAAACATCTAAAGAAGAAAAATATGAAAATACTATACCAGAAAATAATAACATAGAAGAAGAAATAGAAGATAATAACATTGAAGAAGATAATAACATAGAAGAACAAAAAATAGAATTTAAAAAAAATGAAAATATTAAAAATGAAAAAAATAGAAAAATAGAAGAATCAGAAGATAAAATTGAAAATGAAATGATTGAATCTTCAAAAGAAATAAATAATATTAATGAAAACGAAGAAAATAAAAAAATAAAAAAAATTGAAACAAATAAAAAAAGTCAAACAGAAATTTCAGAAATTTATTCAGAAATTACAGAAATAAAAGCACAAATAAAAGGACTTACAAAAATAATGAAAGATATTCTTGAAGAAAATAGAAATATACTTAATAAATTATGAAAAAAGATAATCATAAGATTCTTTTGAAAATAAAAAAATTATTTCAAAAATAATTTCTCTTCTTTCAATTAAATTCTTCGAAAAAATACTTTTTACTAAACTATCAATTTTATAAATATCTAAAAAAGAATTATTAGTAGCAATAAAAATATCTCTTAAAGTATTCTGTTTTTCAAGTTCTGGCATATTTTTAAAAATAAAATCTGATTGCTTTCCAATAACATATAAAGGTAAAGACATTTCTTTTAAATTAATAATTTTTTTAATATAAAAAATACCTCTTTTATATTCTCTTGGGTAACTTTTTGCAAGAATAGAATTAGATGCTCTTTTTTTTAAAGCTTTTTTATATTTATAACTATTATAAATATTTTCTTTTTTTAATTTTAAAATAATTTTACTAATAGGCTTATATTTATTTAACATATATTATCAAAAATACATAAAAACTATAACAATTATGCCCCACCAAAAAGTTTTGAAAAATCAAAACCATCATCTGATGAGTCATCTTTTATTTTTTTCTTTTTAAATATATTAACTAATATTAATATTATTAAAAGAATAAAAGAAGAAATAAATCCAAAAGAAAAATCTAAATTAAAAAAATAAAAACATAAAAAATAGATTAATAATAAAAATAAATTAGACCATGAAGCAGAGAAAATAAAAAATACACCTAAAGCAAATGCAGAAAGTATAATATAATTATATTGTGAAGAAATTATAATTAATAAAGAAAACAAAATAAAAGTTAATATCTCCAAAATAAAATCTCCTTTATAAATTTATTAAATTATATTTTTATTTTTATTGCTTTTTTAATATCTGCACCATATATCCAAAAAACTACAACCCCAATTGCAACAATCCAAACAAGTTCTTGGAATCTAATAAAAATAAGATAAACAATAATAAGAGTTATAATTATTGCTGCAGTCTTATTTGCAATCTTACCTTTACTCCAAACATATATAGACATTGAAAAAACTATCAATAACAATAACCATAAAACATCTTGAAAAGATGTTGCTAAAAATATATTTGGATACATAATAAAATTAATAAAAGAAAAGTTTAAAACTACTTAGTTTTTCTTTTATTTGCTCTATTAGAAGGTCTTGCCTTTTCAGAACCAAAACCTTTATTTGAAAGACCTCTATTTTTCTTTGAAGCAGAAGTTTTACCTCTTTCAGCTCTACCTTTGTGTTTTTCTGAAACAATCCAATTAATCTTTAAATCATTTACAACTGCTGGATGATTTGGATCTACCATAATTACTTCATAATATTTTTTTTGACCATCTTCTCCAATTAAATAAGAATTTAAAGCTTCTAAATTTGAATATTTTGCACTAGCTTTTTGTTCAGCCATTCTTTGAATAGAAATTCTTCTTGTAATTTTATTTACACCCATTCTTTTAGGTCGTCTACCAGCATTTGGTCTTCTAACAAGCCCAGAACCTTTTCTTACCTTTACAAAAACTATATTAAAACCTTGTTTTGCTTTATAACCTAATTCTCTAGCTCTAATAGGATTTGTTGGTTTATCAAGCATAATAATTGATCCTTCTTTATGTCTAAAATCAATTAATCTGTTTGTATATATTTTTTTATAATTATAATTTTCATCTTTTGTCTTACCAATAGATTTTTGAAAAGATTTTTTTATATATTGTGTTGCTGTTGTCATTTTTAATCACACTCGTTTATATTTTTTAAAATAAATTTAAATCTAAAAATTAAATAAATTAATAATTAGTAAATAAATTAATGAACAGTAAAGTTTATATAATAGTTGTTAAAATAAGCTTAATTTGACCTTTTTTTTATAAAAAATGATTAAAAATAAAACTATTTATTTTTAATAAAATAAAAAATTATATAAAATGATAAAACAATAATTGTTTATCTTATATAAAATAATAAAAAAATAAAATTAAAAAATCTTTTATATTCTTCTAAATATATATTATATAATATATTTATTAAATAAAATTAATATGAACACATATAAAATAAAATTAAAAGAAAAAGAATTTGGAAAAACTCTAAGAGATATATTAATATCTAGAAAGATTAATCCAGAATATATTATATTAAAAGAAAAAAATAAATTCATACCAATCTCTAAAACTTATAAAAAAGAAGTTGAACTTGAAGTTTTAGAAGTTATAAAAATGTAAATTGAATAATTATGGTTAAATGTGAAAAATGTAAAAAAGAGGCATTAATTTATCTTGCATATGGAAAACACAACTTTTGTAAAGATCACTTTAATGAATTTTTTGAAAAAAGATTTAAAAAAAACATAAGACAACATAATATATTTAATAACAAAGACTACATAGGTATTGCAACTTCTGGTGGAAAAGACTCAATGGTTTTATTATATTTATTTAATAAAATATTTAAGCCTAAAAGATATAAGTTTTGCGCAATTTTTGTAAATGAAGGAACACATAACTATTCAGATAAAACTGAAAAGTTAGTTACTGATTTTTGCAAAAAACTAGATACTAAATTAATTAAAAGTTCACATAAAGATGAACTTGGAGTATCTACTCAAGAAGTCTCTGTAAACTATAATAAAAAAGAAGGTTCAATTTGTACATATTGTGGGGTTATGAGAAGAAAAGTTTTAAACATTCTAGCAAATAAAGAAAATATTACAAAAATTGCAACAGGACATAACTTAGATGATGAATGCCAAACTGTTTTAATGAACCTTTTAGATAATGATGCAATTAGATTTTTTAGAACTGGCCCTGTTACTGGGATAATTGATTTAAAAGAAACAAAACCTAGAATTAAACCTTTCTATTTAACTCCAGAAAAAGAAATTGCTGCATATGCATTATATAATGACATTCCATTTTACAAAGAAGATTGCCCTTTTTATAAAGCAGCTAAAAGAAATCATTTTAGAGAATTTATTAATGAAACTGAAGTTATGCATCCAGGATCTAAATTTTCATTAATTAAAAGCTTTTTAAAAATCAAAGATTTATGTGATATTAAAAAAATAACTAATAAAATAAATAAACCATTAAACAAATGTGAAATTTGTGGAAGTGAAACTAGTGGTAAGATTTGTAAAAGCTGTCAATTATTAAAAGATATGAAAATTTAATAATTTTTTATAAAATAAATTTATATTTAAATCTTTTTAATTACTATTTTATTAAAAATAGGTAAAAAAATATGCAAAAATACACAGAAATTCTAAAAAAGTTAAACTATAACTTTAAACAAACTGATTTGTATAAGTATAAACCTTTTTTTGGAAATATAAAATATTTACTTGAATATCAAGAAGCTTTAGAAAATCCACTTCTTGCACAAACACGTATTCTTAAAAAAATTATTAAAAAAAATAAAAAAACAGAATATGGTATAAAATATAATTTCTCAGAAATAAAAACAATTAATGACTTTCAAAAAAAAGTTCCAATAATCACATTTAAAGATATTGAAAAAGATATTGAAAGACTTAAAAAAGGAGAACAAAATATTTTTACAAAAGACAAAGTGGTTTATTTTGCATCAACTTCAGGAACAACCTCTAAAATAAAACTAGTCCCTGTTACAAAAGATAGAGTTAAAAACTTCAAAAGAGAATTTTCTTTATGGGCACTTGACCTAATTAAAAAAAGTGCAAATGTATTTGGTGGAAAAACACTTTATTTTGCAGGCCCTTATTTTGAAGGAGAGACTGAAGGTAATATAAAATATGGAAGTATTTCTGGTTATTTAATATATAAAGCTCCTTGGTTTATTAAAAGTAAGATTACAAATAAAGTTAGAATTTATAATGAAATGAACTTTAATAAGAAAATTAAAAAAATGGCAATTTCTGCTCTTAAAACAAAAAACATAACCCAGATTGGATTTACTACACCAATTGAAGCAATTTTATTTTTTGATTATATTAAAAGAAATAAAACTAAACTAATTAAAGAGATTGAAAAAACAAACAAAGAAAGAGCAAACTATCTTAAATCAATTGAAGATTTTAAACCAATTAACATCTGGAAACATCTAAGCTTAATTAATTGTTTTAAATCAGAAACAAATATGATGTATATCCAAACACTTCTTGAAAAATTAGGAAAAGAAATTGAAGTTAGAGACCCAGGAATTAATGCTTCTGAAGGTAGACTTTCAATTGGTATTGGAAAAGACGGAGTTTCTGGAATTCCTCCTTTAAATGAAAGCTTTTTTGAATTTATTGATATTAATAAAAAAAATGCAAAACCAATAACAATAGATAAACTTAAACTTAATGGAAAATATAAAGTAATAATTACAACTTCTGAAGGACTTTATAGATACGATATGGGAGATGTAATTACAGTTACAGGTTTTAAGAAAAAAATACCTTATATTAGATTTTATAATAGAGAAAATTTTTTAAACATAGCAGGAGAGCTTGCTTACGAAGATGAGATTGTAAAAGCCATGGTTAAAACTATTAAAGATTTAAAAATTAATATTAAGCATTATACATTTTTACCATATATTAAAAATTTAAGTAGAAAACCAAGATATGAAGTTTTAATTGATTTTGAAAAAGAATTAAATGAAAAAAAAATTAAAGAATTTATTAAAAAACTAGACTCTAATCTACAAGAAATCATAAATGATTATAAACAAATGAGAAATGAATTTGGTAGACTAGACACACCTGTTGTTTCTGTTCTTAGAAAAGGAAGCTATGATATGTATGATAAAAAAAGAGTAGTTGCATCAGGAAACCCTAAACCTATAAATATATGTAAAGATGCAGGTTTTAGAAATAATTTTGAAATTGAAAAAACTTATAAACTTTAAAAATGGATATAAAATATATAAAAGGAGATGATCTAATATGCCATGTTTAAAAAGAACAGTATCTAAAAGATTACAAAAAAAACCAAGTAATAAAAAACAAGAACAAAAGGAAGCAGTTGAAAAAAAATTACATGAATACCTAAAAAAGAAAAAAAATGAATAGAAAATATTTTTATAAAAATTATTTTGAAGCAAGAAATAAATTTATAGAATTATCAAAAAAAAACAAATTTGAACAAGAAAACTATAAGATTGAAAAAAATTTAACTATAGATGTATCTTTTAAAAAAACAAATAAAGATAAATTAATTATTTTTTTATCTGGGGTTCATGGAGTTGAGGGTTATTTAGGTTCTGGTTTTCAGAACTTATTTTTAGATAAATTTTTTCAAAAAAATAAAAATAAATCCTCAGTTCTTCTTATTCATTCTCTTAATCCTTATGGATATGCAAACAATAGAAGATATAATAAAAATAATGTAGATTTAAATAGAAATAATATTGAAAACTTTAAAAATGTTAAAAATATTAATCCAAAATATACAGAAATTTTTAGAAACTTACTACCAGTATATAATCCAAAAAACACTAACTTTTTTACAGTATATTTTTATTATTATATAAAACTATTTTTACAAATGATAAAATATGCTCCATCAGATGTAATTAATGCAAGTGGTTTTGGACAAAACATTGATTCAAAATCAGTTTGCTATTGTGGGAATAAAAAGGAAAAAGAAACTTTAATTTTAGAAAATATTTTAAAAAAACACACTAAAGAATTCAAAAAAGTTATATTTGTAGATATACATTCTGGAAGTGCAAGAAAATACGAAATTGCAACATACACAAATTATCCAGAAGACTCTAAAGAAATTAAACTAATTAAAAAAATATGGAAAAATACAAAATCTAGATTTACAAAAGCAAGAGCAATGAATCATATTGGTTCAGTTGAAGATAGTTTTTATAAAAATTGTAAATCTAAAGAAAAATACGATATTACTTTAGAATATGGAACTATTCTTAGATTTTCTATGATTATGTCACTTAGTTATCTTGCAAGACTTTTAGTTATTGAAAACTCAATTTATAATAGAAAGAAAAAAAGAAAATATAAAAAAATTAAAAGAAGAATGAAAGAAGCTTACTTTCCTGAAGACGAAACATATTATCTTTTCTTTAAAAAAAGAACAAGTAAATTTATTAAAAGAATTTACAAATATTTCTAAATTATTTAATTCTTTCCTTTAGAGCATTTATTTGATTTCTTATTTTTATTGCATTTTCAAAATCTAGATTGTCTGCAAAACTTCTCATTTCTTTTTCTAATCTTTTAATAACTTTAGAAATTTCATTTTTTGGAATATGCTTTATATCTTTTACAATATCTTTTTTCTTCTCAGGAATTTTTTTAATAATTGTTTGAGGTATAATTCCATTCTTTTTATTATATTTAATTTGCAAACTTCTTCTTCTATTAGTCTCGCTTATAGCTTTTTTCATAGAATCTGTATTTCTATCTGCATATAAAATAACTTTAGATTCAGAATTTCTTGCAGCTCTACCTATTATCTGTATTAGACTTTTATAATCTCTTAAAAATCCTTCCTTATCTGCATCTAAAATACCAATTAATGCAACTTCAGGAATGTCTAGTCCTTCTCTTAAAAGATTTATCCCAACTAGACAATCAAAATCACCTTTTCTTAATTGTCTAATAATCTCAGTTCTATCAAGAGTATCTATCTCAGAATGCAAATATCTTGTTTTTATTCCTTTTTCTGAAAGAAATTCAGATATTTCTTCAGCTAATTTTTTAGTTAAAGTTGTAACTAAAACTCTTTGTCCAAGTTTTATTGTGTTTTTAATTTCTTTAATTAAATCTTCAACTTGTCCTTCTGTTTTTCTGACTTCAACTGGTGGATCTACTAACCCAGTAGGTCTAATTATTTGTTCAACTATTTGAGAAGAGTTATCTTTTTCATAATCTGAAGGTGTAGCTGAGACAAATATTACATTTTTCATAAAATGTTTCTCAAACTCTTTAAATTTTAAAGGTCTATTGTCTAATGCAGACGGAAGTCTAAACCCATAATCTACTAAATTTTTCTTCCTAGAATAATCTCCTGCATACATAGCTCTTAACTGAGGAAGTGTTTGATGACTTTCATCAATTACAAGTAGAAAATCTTTTGGAAAATAATCTAATAAACAAAAAGGTCTCTCTCCTGGTTTTCTTCTATCAAAATATCTTGAATAATTTTCAATTCCATTACAATAACCAGCTTCCTGTATCATCTCTAAATCAAACTTTATTCTTTGAGAAAGTCTATATGAAGATACATCATCTAATTCAGGTAATCTTTTATCTAAATCTTCTTTAATTTCTTTAACAGCAACATCAACTACTTCTTCAGGAACAACAAAATGTTTTGCAGGATGTATTCTTATGTTTTTTAAAGTATAAATTACAGAGTTATCTAATTTATCAATTTCTGAAATTCTATCAATTTCATCTCCAAAAAACTCAATTCTTAAAATATTATTATAATAAGCAGGAATTACATCAATTGTAGACCCTCTAACTCTAAAATTACCAGATTCTAAATTATTATCATTTCTTTTATATTGTATATCTACTAAATTTTTAAGAAAATCTTTTTTATTAATATTTTGACCTACTAAAAGATTAATTCCTAAATCCTTATAGACTTTAGGATTACCTAAACCATATATACAAGAAACAGAAGCAACAATTATAACATCATTTCTAGAAGTTAGAGATGCAGTTGCTGAAAGTCTTAACTTTTCTATTTCATCATTAATTTTTGTATTTTTCTCAATATATAAATCTCTTTGAGGAACATAACTTTCTGGTTGATAATAATCATAATATGAAACAAAATATTCTACTTTATTATTTGGAAAAAGTTCTTTAAACTCATTATATAACTGAGCAGCTAAAGTCTTATTATGTGCAATAACCAAAGTTGGTTTTTGATACTTTTCAATTACATGAGCAATACTATATGTTTTACCAGATCCAGTTATACCTAAAAGTGTTTGGAAATTTTTAGATGTATCTTTATTTTTTATAAGATGTTCCGATAGTTGTTTAATTGCCTTAGGTTGATCTCCTTTTGGAGAAAATTTAGAAACAAGTTCAAACTTATTTTTAGAAGTATCCATATATAATATAATATTAATAATCAATATATAATTATCTAAAAATAAGTTAATCACAAAAAAAGAGTATTTAAAAACATTCTTAGAATATAATATATTATAAATTAATATTAATTTTTATAAAAATTAAAAAAAATAAATTATAAAAAATTAATTTAAACCTTTTAAAAATATAAAAAATACTTTAAAAAAATGGTGAAAATATGACAACAGTTAAAGGTAGAAAGCAAGAAAAAAAAATAGGAAAATATCTAAATAGAACAAAAAATAAAGCTGCAAAAAGACTAGAAGAAAAAAATGAAAAAAGAAAAATTGCAAAAACAAAATAAATATTTATTTAAATATATTTTTTCTAAGAAGCTTTTGATAGGTTATTGAAAACCTATGAGCTTCATCTCTTATTTCTTGAATTAATTGTAAAGATTTATCTTTTCTAGAAAGCTTAATTCCTATTAAATTATTAGGTTTAAATATAATCTCTTCTTTTTTTGCAATTGAAATTAAATCTATATTTTTTATATTTAAATTATCTAAAGCTTTTTTAGCAGAAGAAAGTTGACCTTTACCCCCATCTATTATAAATAAATCTGGAAAATTTTTTTGTTCTTCTAAAAGTTTTTTAAACTTCCTATAAGTAACTTCATAAATTGATGCAAAATCATTATTATCTTTAACAGTTTTTAATTTATATTTTCTATACCCTTTTTTATAAGGTTTTGCATTTTTATAACATGAAATCCCAGAAACTATATTTGTCCCAGATAAATGTGAAATATCGATACATTCTATGTGATAAGGAATATTTTTTAGGTTTAATGTTTTTTTTAAATCTTTAAGAATAAAATCTGTATTTATAATATTTTCAAGAATATTTTCATAAACTAAATCAAGTAATTTTTTTTTATCTCCTTTTTTTGGAACTATAATTTTAATTTTTTTAGAATAAATCTTTTCTAGTTTAAAAATAATTTCATTAAAAATATTTTCTGGAAGAATTATTTCTTTAGGTAATGGATTTTCTAAATAAAAATTAAAAATAAAATTACTAAAATTAACAAATCTATCTAAATTTAAAATAAATTCTTTTTTATTAATTAAATTTCCTTCAAAAACATTAAATAAATAAATATAAACTTTATCTTTATCTATATAATAATTAAAAATATCTTCATTTAATTTTTTATTTCTTTCAATAATTTGTTTATTTTCTAAATATTTTATAGATTCGATCTTATTTTTTAAAACAAGAGCACTTTCAAAATTATTAATTTTAGAAAAATAAAACATTTGATTATTTAAATCTTTTAACAAAGAAGATGTATTACCTAAAAAAATTTGTTTAACTTCTTTAATTCTTTTATTATATTCAGAAATATTTTCTTTTCCAAAACAAACTCCATTACAAAGACCCATATAAAATCTAAAACAAGGATTTTTAGAAAGTTTATTACAAGTTCTAAGTTTAAAAATATTATTTAAAGTTTTAATAATATAATCTCTAGAATTTGCAGACACAAAAGGTCCAAAATAAGTACCTTTTTTAGATTTATCTCTTGAAACTAAAAGTCTTGGTATTTTTTCATCAGTTAAAAGTATATAAGCATATTTTTTATTATCTTTTAATTCAATATTAAATTTTGGTTTATATTTATTAATTAAATTATTTTCTAAAATTAAAGACTCAATCTCAGTTTTAGTAACAATATAATCTAAAAAATAAATATTTTCAACCAAAAGAGAAGTCTTAATATTTTTTTTAGACTTTGAAAAATAAGATGATATTCTTTTTTTTAAATTTTTAGCTTTTCCAATATATATAATTTTATTATCTTTATTTTTAAAAATATAACAACCTGGTTTTTGGGAAATATTTTTTAAATCAATATCATTATTCATAAAAAATCAATAATTTTTTTAAACAAAATATTTTTTCAAAAAAGAACCTGTATAACTTTTTTTAATTTTAGATATTTCTCTTGGTGAACCTTGAGCAATAATTCCCCCACCAAAAGCACCTCCATCAGGACCTAAATCAATTACCCAATCAGAAGATTTTATAACATCTAAATTATGTTCAATAACAACAACAGTATTTTTTTTATCAACTAATTTATTTAAAACTTCAATTAATTTTTTCACATCATGAAAATGAAGCCCAGTTGTAGGTTCATCTAAAATATATAATGTTTTCCCAGTTGAAATTTTAGAAAGCTCTCTTGTAATTTTAATTCTTTGGGCTTCTCCTCCTGAAAGAGTTGTTGAACTTTGGCCTAATTTAATATAAGATAAACCAACATCTATTAAAGTTTTTAACTTTTTTTTAATTTTAGGAATATTCTCAAAAAAATCATAAGCTTCTAAAACACTCATATTTAATACATCTGAAATATTTTTATTTTTATATTTAATTTCCAAAGTATCTTTATTATATCTTTTACCTTTACACTCTTGACAAGTTACATAAACATCAGGTAAAAAATTCATTTCAATTTTTACAAGACCATCACCTTGACAAGCTTCACATCTCCCACCTTTTACATTAAATGAAAATCTACCAGATTTATAACCCCTTATTTTAGACTCTTCTGTTCTAGAAAAAACATCTCTAATTTCATCAAAAACTTTTGTATAAGTTGCAGGATTTGATCTTGGAGTTTTTCCAATAGGAGATTGATCTATTGAAATAACTTTATCAATATAATTATTTATAATAATTTCTTCACATTTTCCAACATTTAATCTTGATTTATAAAACTTATTCATTAAATATCTATATAAAATTTGATTAATTAAAGTAGATTTACCAGACCCAGAAACACCTGTAATAGAAGTTAAAACACCAACAGGTATTTTTACATTTATATTTTTTAAATTATTTTCACTTGCTTTTCTTATTTCAATAAAATTTTCTGGAATTCGAATATTTTTAGGAATAGATATAAATTCAATACCTTTTAAATATTTACCTGTTAAAGAATTTTTACAATTTTCAATATCTTTAACACTACCTTTTGCAATTATTTCCCCTCCATTTATTCCAGCTCCAGGACCAATATCAATTATAAAATCTGCTTTTCTAATAGTATCTTCATCATGTTCCACTACAATCAATGTATTTCCTAAATTTTTTAAATTTATTAAAGTATCAATTAATTTTTGATTATCTTTTTGATGAAGACCAATTGAAGGTTCGTCTAAAACATATAAAACTCCAGTTAAATTTGTACCTAAATTTGTGGCAAGTCTAATTCTTTGGGCTTCCCCTCCAGAAAGAGTTCCTGCTGTCCTTGAAAGAGTAAGATATGATAATCCAACTTTTTCTAAAAAATCTAATCTAGAAATAATTTCTTTAAGAATATGAACAGCAATTTCTTTTTTAGAATCATCTAAAGTTAAATGCTTAAAAAAATTAAGACACTCTATTATAGAATAATTTGTAATATCTATAATATTTTTATTTGCAATTTTAACAGATAAAGCAATATTATTTAATCTATTTCCTTTACAAGTATTACATGGAGATATTTTCATAAATTTTTCCATATCTCTTTTTCTATAATCTGATTCAGTTTGGGTATAAAGTCTTGTTATTTGAGGTAAAAGACCTTCCCAAATACCTGTATGCTTATATTCTGTATTTCCATTATTCATTTTTATATTATAATTTATTTTTTCATTACTACCATACATTAAAATATTATATTGCTCTTCTGTAAGATCTTTAATAGGAGTAAAAGCATCAAAACCATAATGCTTAGAAATAGAAGCAATATGCGCTCCCCTCCAACCATCAACTAAATTTTTATAAACTTTTATTGCTCCATCTGCAATTGATAAATTTTTATCAGGAATAATTAAATCAGGATCAAAATCCATTTTAAATCCAAGACCAGAACAATCTTTACAAGCACCAAAAGGAGAATTAAAAGAAAACATCCTTGGTTGAAGATCAGGAATAGAAAATCCACAAATTGGACAAGAATGCTTTGAAGAATATATTTTTTCAAAACCGTTATTATCAACAATTTTCACAAATCCTTTTGATTTTTCCAAAGCAAGAAAAATAAGTTCATAAATATTAATATTATTTTTCAAATTAATTTTATCAATTACAATATCTATATCATGCATTTTATATCTATCAAGTTTAATAGGTTCATCAGTTCTATAAATAATATTATTTACTCTAATTTTAGAAAATCCATCTTTATTTATATCTTGAAATAATTTTTCATAAGTGCCTTTTTTTTTAGAAATTATAGGTGAAAGAATTATAATTTCTTTATCTTTAAAATCATTTAAAATATTTTCTGAAATCTTATCAGGAGAATATGATTTTATCTCAATATTATGATCTGGACAATAAGCAGTACCTATTCTTGCAAACAAAAGTCTTAAATAATCATAAATTTCTGTAACAGTTCCAACAGTTGAACGAGGATTATTAGAAGTTGTTTTTTGTTCAATTGAGATTGCAGGAGAAAGACCTTCTATAGAATCAACATCTGGTTTATCCATAATCCCCAAAAATTGCCTAGCATAACTAGATAAAGATTCAACATATCTTCTTTGTCCTTCTGCATAAATAGTATCAAAAGCAAGAGTAGATTTCCCAGAACCTGAAAGACCTGTTATTACTACTAATTTATCTTTTGGGATATTTATATTTATATTTTTTAGATTATGCTCTCTAGCACCTTTTATAATTATTTCTTTATAACTCATAAAATCACATAAAAATGAATAAATATCTAAAATAATATAGATTTATAAAAATATTAATTATTTGTAAGAGGTCGTGACCAAATAATAAAATAAGTATATATATTATATATGAAAATATTTAAAAATGAATCTAAAATCATTTGTATAATTATAAAACTATTCTTTTTCAAATTCAAGCTCTAAAATATTATTTTTATAACTTGCATTTAAAGAATCTTTTTTAAGATTATAATTAAAATAAAATTCTTTAAAATAATAATCATCAAAACTTCTTATAACTAAAATATTACTATTTTCATCAATATAAAACTTTAATTGATTAATAGTATATGGCATATATAAAGTTAAAAACATTTTATTTTTATCATAAATTATATTTTCTATCTCTTCATGGAAATCATCTTCATCTTGATCAGAAAATTGTATATTTAGACTTATTGGTTTATTTAAATTTTTAGAATTATTAACTAAATCAGATAAAGCTTTTTTAATTGCTAAATCTAAATCTTCTAAAGAAAAACTATTTGTCTTTTTCATTAAACCACCCTATTTTCTTTTGATAAAGATCTTTAAATATATTATCTATTGTCTTCCATTTTGTTCTTGCAAAATCAGGAAGTTTTTTGTTTTCTAAAATATAATTTTTAATATATTCTATTGTTTTTGGATCAGAAGAATAACCAGATAAATTTGAACCAATTAATTTATTTAAAAGAAAATCTCTTGTAACCTTTGCAATAATAGAAGCACATCCTGCACAAATATAATTTAGATCAGCTTTATGCTCAGAGATAATTTTATTTTCATCAAAATCAAATTTAATTTTTTTTAAATTACTAATTATTCTTAATTTATACATATTTTCAGAAATATCAGGCGAATCTAAAATTACTTTAGAAGTTTGTTTTTTAAGAGATGAAATCATTTCTGCAGTTTTTATTGCTTCAATTTCATTTAAAGAATAATTATTCATTAAAATATTTAATTCTGCAGCAGGAATAACACTAATTTTATATTCAACAGCTTCTTTTTTAATAATTTCAAAAAGATTTTCTCTCTTTTTTTTTGGAATTAATTTTGAATCAGTTACCCCTTTTTGCCTAAAAAAATCTTCTTTAGATTCTTCAATAGAACAAATTGATAAAACCATCGGACCAAGAACACATCCTCTTCCTGCTTCATCAACTCCTGAAATTACTACCATATTAATCATTAATTTATATTTTTAATTAAAATTTAGAAAAAAAACTATAAAAAATCATTAAATTTATCTAATTTTTTAAAAGACAATTTATTTTCTTTAAATTCTTTTTTTTCAGTTATATTATTTTCAATTACAACTGGTTCTTCTATATTTTCTTTAATAATAGAAGTTTTTTTATTTATAAAATCTTCTTCCTTAGGCATTTCAATATTGTCTTCTGGAAAATCTGAAAATAAAGGAGGATCTATTTTTTCATTTTTTATATCAAAAAATTCCAATTTTTTTAAAACTTTTTTTTGAAAATCTTTATCAATTTCTTGAAAGTTTTTATTTTCTTTATATATTTTATTTTTTTGTTTTAAAGAAAAATTATCAAGATTATCTTTATTAAAATTTTTAATAGTTAAATCAGCTTTTGGGATATTCAAACCAAAATCTTTTACTTTTGTAGAAGATTTAACAATTAATACTAAAATTATATAAATTATAAAAAATATAATTATAAATTCAATTAACAAACTAATATAGTTTATATTAATATTAAAAAAATTAAAATTGTAATTAAAAGAAAAAAAAGCATAAATTAAACTTAAAAAAAATGAAACACTTAAAGAAAATATATACTTATTCATAAAAATACCTTTTTTAAATACTTAATATATAATATATAATATATAGAAATGATTTAAAAACTTCTTAATTATATAAAAAAACAAAAAAAATTAAAATATCAAAAAAATTAAAAAAAATGAAAAATATGGATAAAATAAAGATATTAAATCAAACAAAAAAAGATGTGAAAAATATATTAGAAAACACAGATCAACAAATCATTAATTTATCTTTAATTTTAACAAAAATTCCAGAAAATATAAATGAACAATATAATAATTTAAGAATATTATCTGATTTACTATTTCCTACATTAGAAAAAGAATTAACTATTAAAGAATATTGCTTATTTATTAAAGAATATATAATTGATGAAAAAATAAACTATAAAAAACTTCAAGAAAATGGGATTTCTAAAGAAAAAATTAATATTATAACAAAAATTAATTCATATAATACAAATATTGAATATAAACTAGAAACTAAAAAAATAATACAAAAATTATCCAAAAATATATTAAAACTAATAGAAATAAAAGAAAAAATTGAAAAAGAAATAGATATATTATTTGAAGAAAATTATAAAAATACAAAAGAAATTGCAACAATATCAATTGCATGTAAAATGTTAGAAATTTCTGGATCTTTTAAAAGATTATCTAGATTCCCAGCATCAACTATACAACTTTTAGGTTCAGAAAAATCTTTTTTTAAAGCATTAAAAACAAATAGAAAAACCCCAAAATATGGAATACTTTATAATCATCCATTAATAATTAAACAAAAAGAAAAAAATAAAGGAAAAGTTGCAAGAAGTCTTGCAGCTAAAATATCAATTTGTTTAAAAGCAGATATTGATAAAGTAGAAATTTATAAAGACATAATTGAAAAACTAAATATTAAAATAAAACAACTAGAGAGATAATTATGAAAAATTTAATTATAAAAGATAAAATATATACATTAGATCTAAATACAAAAGAAAAAAGAGAATGGTCTCCTTTTCATTCAAAAGTATGTGCTGGAATTAAAAAAGGAATAATCCCAGATATTAAAGAAGATTATAAAATATTATACCTTGGAGCAGCAGAAGGATATACAATTTCATATATATCTGATTTAATATCTATTGGTGAAGTTGTTGGAATAGATATTTCAGCATATAGTATGCAAAAATTAATCTTGCTTTCAGAAAAAAGAAAAAACTTAATTCCTATTCTAGGAGATTGTAACTTACCAGAAAATTATAAAGAAACTATAGAAAACGAGAAATTTGATTTAATAATTCAAGATATCGCTCAAAAAAACCAAATAGAAATACTTAAAAAAAATGCAGACTTATTTCTTAAAAAAAATGGAAAAGTTTTATTAAGTCTTAAACTTTCTGCAATTTCTCAAAAACATAAATCTATAATTAATGAACAATTAAATGAATTTGAAAAAAATTTTAAAATTATAAAAAAAACAAAACTAGACCCTTTTGAAAAAAAACATATTTTAATATATGGAGAAAATAAATAAATTTATTTTTTTCTTAAACTTATAAAATAATCAATAGATCTATCATATGTCTTTTCTGCATCTTTTGGAAAATAACATGCAGGAAGTTCATCTCTTTCTCTATGAAATTTAATACATTCACAACAAATACCTTTTGTAGGACAATTATATGTACAATTACAAAATTTTTTATTTTCTTCTTTTCTACATTCCATAAAAACACCTAAAATATTATTCTACACAATTCCAAAAATATGACCTAAAAAATAAATATAAAATATCAAAAGAGCAAAACCTTCTATATATGTTAATTTATTATCTTGAATTACAAAGAAATAAATTAAAGTAGAAACAATTAACATAGGAATTCCAAAAGTTAAAAGTGAACTTGGAACAACTATTTTTCCAAAAAGAGAAGTTATTCCAATAACTCCTACTAGATTAAATATATTTGAACCTAAAACATTACCAATTGCAATTTCTGGTTTGTTTTTTCTTATAGCTTGTAAAGTAACAACTAGTTCAGGAAGTGAAGTTCCTAAAGCAACTGCACTTATTGCAATTATATCAGTTGCAATTTTTAAAATTGAAGATATATTTAAAATTGAATCAACTACATATTTGGCACCAAAATAAATTCCAGCACAACTTAAAATTAAAATAAATAAAGTTTTTAAAATATTTAATTTCTTTTTAGAATTTTCAATATCACTAAATTCTTTTCTAAGTTCTTTATCTTTTGATGTTCTTGAAGAACTAATAATATTATAAATATAAAAAACTAATAAAACAAGACAAATTATAGTTTCTAGAACAGTAAAAGTCTGATTAAAAAGCATTATACCTACAATAAAAGAAGTTGCAACTAAAAAAGGTAAATCTGAACTTAAAATATTATAATTTATCTTAATTGTTTTTCTATAAACTACAGCAGTAAGTCCCAAAACAAAAAATATATTTGTAATATTTGAACCAATTACAGTTCCTACACCAATTTCTGAAGCACCTTTTAAAACAGAAAAAATAGATGATATAAGTTCTGGTAGAGATGTACCTATACTTACAATAATTATACCTATAACAAAAGCAGGAAGCCCAAAATAAACTCCAATTTTTTCAGCTGAATCAATAAAATAGTCAGATGATTTAATTAATAAAAATAATGATGCTAAAAAAACTATAATCCAAACTGCTAAACTAAACATATATTTCTCACTATATATTATTTAAATAATAAGTTTATATAGGTTATTGATTTAAAAGAAAAAAAAGAAAAAAAGAAGAAATTAATTTTCTTCTAAAATAGCAGCTTGAGCTGCAGCAAGTTTTGCAATTGGAACTCTAAAAGGAGAACAACTCACATAGGTTAAGCCCAATTTATGACAGAATTTAACAGATTCAGGCTCTCCTCCATGCTCACCACAAATTCCAAGTTTTAAATTAGGATTCTTATTTAGTCCTTTTGCAATTGCAATTTGCATAAGTTGACCAACTCCATCTTGATCAATTGATTGGAAAGGATCTGTTTTATAAATTCCTAAAGAAACATATTGTTTTAAGAATTTACCAGAATCATCTCTTGAAAGCCCAAGACCCATTTGTGTTAAATCATTTGTACCAAATGAAAAAAATTCAGCATGCTCTGCAATCTTATCAGCTGTAAGTGCAGCTCTTGGAATTTCAATCATTGTTCCAATCTTATATTTAACTTCTTTTTCTTTCTCTGAAATTACTTCTTTAATAGTTTGTTCAATAATTTCTTTTTGTATTTCAAATTCTTTTGAATTACCAATCAAAGGAACCATAATTTCTGGAACTATTTCTTGTCCAAGTTTTTCTGAAGCAATAATTGCAGCTTCAATTATAGCTCTTGTTTGCATCTTTGCAATCTCTGGATAAGTTATTGCAAGTCTACAACCTCTATGTCCAAGCATAGGGTTAAATTCATGTAGATCTTCAATTTTTTCTTTTAATTTTTCTAAAGAAACATCCATATCTTTTGAAAGTTCAACTATATCATTTTCTTCTTTTGGTAAAAATTCATGTAAAGGAGGATCAAGTAATCTAATTGTTACAGGTCTATTTCCCATAGCCTCATAAATTCCAACAAAATCTTCTCTTTGCATAGGTAAAAGTTTATCTAATGCCTTTTGTCTTCCTTCAAGACTTTCAGACAAAATCATTTCTCTTACAGCCTTTATTCTATCTCCTTCAAAAAACATATGTTCAGTTCTACAAAGCCCAATTCCTTCTGCTCCAAAAGAAACTGCAACCTTTGCATCTTTTGGTGTATCTGCATTTGTTCTAACACCTAACTTTCTATATTTATCAGAAAGAGACATAAGTTTTGCAAAAGAACCTTCCAGAGAAGGATTAACAACATCTAATTTACCTTCATAAACAACTCCTAAAGAACCATCAATTGTAATAAAGTCTCCTTCTTTAAAAGATTTATCTCCAATAACTAACTTTTCTTGCTTATCATAAACTACAATCTCAGAAGACCCAGAAACACATGGCTTACCCATACCTCTTGCAACAACAGCTGCATGTGAAGTCATTCCTCCTCTTTGTGTTAAAATACCTTCAGCAGCATTCATACCTTTAATATCCTCAGGAGAAGTCTCTGTTCTTACTAAAATTACTTTATTTCCTTTTTCTTTTTCATCAAAAGCCTTATCTGCATCAAAAACAATTTTTCCAAAAACCGCACCTGGAGAAGCAGGAAGTCCTCTTGCAAGAACAGTTGCATTTTTAACTGCATTAGGATCTAATGATTTATGAAGTAATTGATCTAAAGATTTAGAATCAATTCTTAAAATTGCTTCCTTTTCATTAATTAAACCTTCCTCTAACATATCCATTGCAATTTGAACAGCAGCCTTTCCTGTTCTTTTACCATTTCTAGTTTGAAGCATATATAATTTGCCTTCTTGGATAGTAAATTCCATATCTTGCATATCTCTATAATGATTTTCTAGATTTTTATAAATTTTAACTAACTCATTATATTGCTCAGGCATTTTTTGTTCAAGAGTAGAAATATCTTCAGGAGTTCTAATTCCTGCAACTACATCTTCTCCTTGTGCATTTATTAGATATTCTCCATAAAATTTATTTTCACCAGTAGATGGATTTCTAGAAAAACAAACACCAGTTCCTGAAGTTTGCCCCATGTTTCCAAAAACCATAGCTTGAATATTTACAGCAGTTCCTAAAAGTCCTTCTATTTTATTTAACTTCCTATATTCAATTGCTCTTTTATTATTCCAAGATTTAAAAACTACATTTATAGAAAGTTCTAATTGCTTAAATGGATCTTGTGGAAATTCTTTTCCTGTTTCTTTTAAAATAATTTTTTTATATCTATTTACTAATTCTTTTAGATTCTCAGCAGATAAATCAGTATCAAATTTTACATTATTTTCTTTTTTTATATTGTCTAAAGCTTCTTCAAATAAAGAATGCTTAACACCCATATCCACATCTCCAAACATTTGGATAAATCTTCTATATGAATCATATGCAAATCTTTCATTTCCTGACTTTTTAGAAAGAGCTAAAACTGTTTTATCATTTAGTCCTAAGTTTAAAACAGTATCCATCATTCCAGGCATAGAAACCGCTGCACCACTTCTTACAGATAAAAGTAAAGGATTTTCTTCTCCTCCAAAAAAAGTTTGGGTTTCTTGTTCAATTTTTTTTAAATTTTCTTTAATATCATTTTCTAAAGTTTCTGGCCAACTATTATTTTTAATATAAAAATCACAAGTTTGTGTTGTAATTGTAAATGCTGGAGGAACTGGAACATCTAGATTTTTCATTTCAGCTATATTTGCACCTTTTCCACCTAAAATTTCTTTCATACTCTTATTACCTTCAGTAAAGTAATACACATATTTTTCATTCATTGTATTTCACCAAATTTATATATTTTTTAAAAAAATTTTTTTAGAATAAAACTAGTAATTAATAATAAATATATAAATATTTATAAAATAAACATATAAATATTTATAAAATCATATAAATAAAAAAAATAAAAAAAATGATTTTAATGAATAAAAACATCTTCAATTATAATATCTTCAACAGGCCAGTCTTGATGACCATCTTTTGAAGTAGTCTCTGCATTTTCAATTTGCATAACTACATCCATTCCAGAAACAACTTTTCCAAAAACAGCATAACCTGGATTTTTAGAATCTTTAAAATCTAAAAAATCATTATCTACTGTGTTTATAAAAAATTGTGAAGTAGCTGAGTTTGGATCAGGTGTTCTTGCCATTGCAATTGTTCCTTTTTTATTACTAAGTCCAGTAGCTTGAGTTGTTTCTAGTAGTATAGGATCAAAATTATCTTTTTTTGTACCATCACTAAAAAAACCACCACCTTGAATCATAAAATCTTTAATTACTCTATGAAATATTGTTTCATCATAAAAACCTACCTTTACATATTCTAAAAAATTAAAAACTGTAACAGGTGCATTTTTATCAAAAAGTTCAACTTCAATATCTCCTTTATTTGTTCTAATTGTAACAAAAGTATTTTCACTTTCATTAACATCTAAACTTTTATTTTCATCCATATTTGTTCCCTCTATATCTTTACTTGTAGTTATTTTAAATATTGCAAAAATAATTGCAAGAACTAAAATAACACATAAAACATAAATTATAATTTTTGTAGTCTTCATTAAAAATCACTTTTTTTAATATATTATAATATATATAATTTAGAATGAAAATATATAAATAAACTCTTATTTTTATAAAAAATTACTAGTTTTATTCATATGAATTAAAATACATATGTTTAAATCTCCTTTTATGTATATAATATTTATGGATGAAAAAATAAATTTTGGAAAAGTTATCTTAAAAATCAAAAAAGGAAAACATTTTCTTCTAAAAATAGATAAAAGACTATTTTATAGACCAGGACAATACATTGATATTTATGAAATAAATGAAAGAAAAAAGATATTAGATAAAAGAGCATTTACTTTAGCACAAAAAACAAATGAATATGAAACAGAAATTTATATTAGTCAAGTAGATAAAGGAAAATTCTCAAACATGCTTTCTAAACTAGAAGTTGGGGACACAATTTATTTTTCAGATCCAGAAGGACTTTGCATACATCAAAGAACAAATAAAAATAAAATTATAATGATTGCTCTAGGAAGTGGAATTTCTACTTATAGATCTTATATTTATAATCATATAGACAATAAAGACTTAGAATTTAATTTATTTTATGCAAACAAACATGAAGAAGATTTCTTTTTTAAACAAGACTTTTTAGAATTAGAAGAATATAAAAATAATTTTAAATTTTATCCAGTAGTTACTGAAGAAAAAAATTTATTTAAAGAAATGGATTTATTTCTATCTAAATATAAAAATTTAGAAGAATATGACATTTTAGTTTCTGGACCAATGAAGGCTAATCAAAAAATTATTGAGTTTTTAGAAAATAAAAAAATAAAAGCAGAAAATATCCTAATAGACTAAAGATATTTATTTTTTAAAAAATTAATTTATTGTACAAACTCCACCATTACAAGTATAACTTGTTCCTAAAGCAGAAGAACTTAAATAAGGATTTGGCATTTCTATACCCACTTCAAATAAATTTACTTCAGATGAAGCAGTTTGTTTTTTCACAAAAATATCTAAATCATAAGATCTACAATCCCCAATATCTGAAACATCAATTGGACCTATAAAAAAACCATTTTCAAATAAACTTATAACTTCAGAATTATCAAAATAATAATTAACTCCATTAAAAACAGTATACTCTTCAGAAGTTACACTTGAATCAACCCCACAACCTTGATAAATATTTGCACCAATAAAAATTGCAGTCCCCCCATGTGCTTTATAAGTAATTCTACAACATTTATCTTCTGAAAAATTTAATTGATTTAATTCTTCTTCGGAACTTAAAGTAGAATTCCCTTGAGTGTTTATTGTATTTGTATTTAAACCACAATTTACAGAACAAATAGTAGAATCATTAAATGAAATATCTCCTGTAACTTTTAAAACAATTGGTGCATCAAAATCTGTTATTGCAAAAACTGTTCCAAAACTTAAAATAAAACTAAAAACAAAAAATATATTAAAAATTTTAAAATTCACAAAATCACCTTATAAAACATATATATTTAATATTTATTAAGAAATAGTTTATAAAGGTATAGTATATATTATTCCTCTATATAATTAAAATCATAAGAAACTTCTTCCTTACAAAAATAAACATAAATAAAATCATATTTAGATTGACCATATTCATCTTCAACTGTAAGTTTAATTTTTCTTTTATCACAAATATTTATTTCAAAAAGATCTTTTAAAATTCTTTTTCCATATAATAAATCTAAAACTTTATTTTCTTTAGAAAAATTAATTGGATTTAAAAAAATATTTTTTAAATTTTCATTTTTAAATTTATTAAAAACCCCAAAATTAAAATCAAAATAAGGATTTTGAATTATAAAATTACAATCAGAACTTAAAAAAATATCTGAATAAGTTTCTTCCCAAACACAAGTAGTCTCCCCAATATTATTTATAAAAGAAGAAGTAAAAATTATAGGTTTTTTGTATGCATGATAAATTTTATTTTCTGGAGTTAAAATATCTACATCAAGATATTTCATTTTTATATATAACTCATCACTTGAAACTCTACCTTCTTCATCTTCTCCTATAAGTGTAATTAAATGATTTCCAGGCATAATATTTAATTCTTGTGGGGTTGCAGAAAAATTACATTCAGAACTTAAAATAATTTGTTCTTTTTTATTTTCATCATAATCTTGTATCCATTCACAAATTACTTCCCCAGTAGGATCTTGATGATCTGAAATAAAATTAATTATATCTTCTTGATTATATTGAGTATTTGCAATAGGAGAAGAAATTGTTGCTAGATAAGGAACTCTACTTTGTAGATATGCAGTAATATATTCACCGCTTTCACTTAAAGCTTCAACTACAACTTCAGTATCTTGTAAATTATTATAAGTGTGAGATGTTGTATCAAAAGTATAATCTAAAGGTAATCTTTGTAAATTATCATATTTACCATAAGGACTTATTCCAAAAATTACATCATATTCAGTTGTATATAATGATGGAAGTCCATATCCTGTACTATTAATATCATACATTGTATTTGTTTCAAATCTTAATCCAGGATGATTTAATGTATCATCATAAGGTATACCATCAGGGTCATAAGTAATTGCATTATAAGGATACCAATATTCTATTTGATTTTCATCTACATGATAAATAACAATACCCCCATAATAATTAGGATAATCTGGACTTCTAGATCCAAATAAATATTTATCTTGTGTATTATTTGAAGCAAATCTATTTTCTACTAAAAAATATTCTCGATCATTCATCTTAGTTTCATCTTTTAAAACATAAGCTATTTGATATTGATCTTGATTATAAACATCATAAATACCAGCATCTTGAGAATCAATTTCTTCAGCTTCTAACCAACCTAAAAACATTTTAGACCATGAATCAAAATTTATAGGATTATTCCCATAACCATAATTATTAGACATCATAGAAACACTACCAAGCCCCACACCACCATTTCCTTGATTAAAAGGATCATGTGCATATAAATCTGGAAGACCTAAAATATGTGCAAACTCATGAGTAAAAGGAATAACTTCTGCTCTACAGTCTTCAGGATGATTTTGATCTTCAATCATATATTGACAATGAGTTGAATTTATCTTATTTGAAATAATAGCTGTATTCCCATAATAAAGCCCTTGAACAGAATAATTTGTAGTTCCATTAAAAAGTCTTACTTGGTCAGCAAACAAACCAAATCCTTCTTTTGTTCCTGATCTAATTATACCTATACCATCTATTCTACCATCATTATCAGAATCATATTGACTAAAATCAACTAAGGAGTCCATAATTTCAATAGTATCTGGAATTAATTCAAATACAGTTGCACTTGTTTGGGAATAATATTCATAAGTATGAGGTAATAACACCCAATCATAAACATCAAATGTAAGATTTAAATCCCCATAAGATTCATGTAAATAATATTGGTTTACACTTATTCCAGAACCATCTAAATAGTTTTCAGAATTTAAAAGTGCCTCAAAATCTGAAGGAGTTATTTCTAAATCATGTGGTTTATCAGAAAATTCAACCATAAAAATAGGAAACCTTACATTTCCTTCTAAAGGTGAAGTCCCCCAAACATTTTCAACTGTAGTTACAATTGTATCTTTATTTCTAGGAATTACTTTTTTTAAATCAGAAATAACTTCTTGCATAGAACAATAATCTGGAGTATATGAAATATCTCCAAAAACTAAAGGTTGACAAAAATTATTATCTATATATATATTTTCTTGTGAGATTTCAAAAATATTAGAATTATCTAAATTAATAGTGATATTTGGATTAATATTTACAATATTATTATTTTCTTCAGAAATATTTATTTGTTGTACATTATAAGCATAAAGATAGTTAGAAAATAAAAAAAAACTTATAATTAAAATAATATAAAAAATATAATATTTTTTCATATATATATAAATAAATAGAAGTATATAAACTTTACTACTTAACTAAACTAAGTGAAATAAATAAAAATAAAAAAACCTTAAAAAAATCTAAGGTGTTGTTTTTCCAATAAATACACATAAACTACCATTTGTATTTGTTACACAACTAGGAGATAAACTATATCTTTCAAAAATATCTGGATGATTTATATAAACTTTTAGAGAACCATAAGAAGAAATATCTTCTCCTTCTAATTTATTTATACATACATAAATTTCTCCATTAGAGTTTATAACTTTTTTACAAAACGCATAATTTGGAGTAATATTATTAGATATATCCCAAGTAGATATTTCAAAATCAGGATCCCCAACAGATGGTGTTCCAGTAAATTCAAATTTATAAATTCCTTCTGAATTACAATTAAATTGATATGTGTGATCTCCAGAACTTACATCCCCTAAACTATAAGATGAATTACAACTATTTCCTACTAAACAACAATTATTTGTTGGATTCGAAGTAATTGAATTAATAACATTTAAATTTAAATTATAAGTATCAACACCTTCTCCATTAACAGTAATTAAAAAATTATTATTAAGTAAAGCAGAACTATTTAATGGATTCACACTTAATTCAAAACTAAAAATACCCCCATTATCACAATCAATATTACAAATACCTTCTTCTCCAAAATTACAAACCCCATCTCCACAACATGGTGAACAATTAAGTGCATATGGGTCATTATGACAAATAGAACAATAAGATATAGAACTTTGACAAATATCATTAGTAATATTTAAACAAGCTAAAAGACCACAATCATCTGGACAAGTCCCATTTGCTCTTTCTAAATCATCACAAACTAAATCCCCACAACTACAATCTTCTAAACAATTAGAATAATTTTCTCCATCTTCACAAATTGCATTCCCACAACATATACCAGTAATATTTCTTATATCACAAACACCTGTTGTTTGACCACTTATAATTTTACAATATGCTTCTTGACAATCACCTAATTCAGAACCTAAACTAATACAATCAGAATTATTTTGACAAGTATTATCAAAAGGCCTACAATCCCCACCCAAACAATATCCATCTTCTGAAGGATCTGATTTAATTATACAATATGTTCCATCTACTAATTTTTTTTCTACACATCTACCCTCTTCACAATTCCATTTATAACAAGGATTAGGAACACCAAAATCATTTAAACAATCAGATGGTTGAACACAATCAAAATCAGAAACACATTCTCCATCTATACAAACCCCAAAAGAACAAGAAACTCCATTTGTTAAATTTTTTTCAACACAAGTTCCTTCAATAGAACATTCATAAATAGTACAGTCATTAGAAGTATCTCCACATTGATTAAATTCCAAATAAGGATTACATTCAGAACTATTAGCTACACAAACCCCATTTACACAAGTTCCAGGATTATTTAAAGAAGTTGTACAATTACCAGAAGTTAATAAAGTCCCAACACAATTTCCATTTTCATTACAATAATCTAATATACATTCATTATCTTCATGTATAGAACAATCATCATTAGAATCACATTCAAAATCATCATAATTAGGAGTACCCATATCACCAGTATCATTTAGAAAATCAGAAAAAGAATTTGAAGTACTACTAATATCTGTTGCTTCTTGTGTTTTTTTATTAATATTATTTAAATAAAAACTCCCAAGAATAATACCTCCAATTATTAAAATCCCTAAAATTATTAAAACTTCAATAGAAACTTGCCCTTTTAATTTAATTTTTTTTTTCAAAATAACTCACCAAAAATATATAAAATATATTTAATATTTATTAAGAAATAGTTTATAAAGGTTACATAAATTTTAAAAAATATACAAATAGACTAAGATATTTATTTATCTACAAATTAAAAATATTATTCTAATTAATTAAATATATTTATATACCTTAAATTATTTTAATTTATTTTTAGTAAAAAAGCAAAAACATATTTTGATTAAAAATATATACAAATATTTGATTAAAAATATATACAAATATTTGATTAAAAATATATACAAATATTTGATTAAAAATATAATTAAATAATAAATAAAAAAAAATATTAAAAATCAAAAAAACATTTTTTTTGACTTAAAATATAAGATTTAAAAAAACTATAAATCTTTAAAACTAATTTTACCAAAATAAAGATCTTTTGAAACCTCTAGAAGTTTATCTACAGATATTCTTTTTTGATCAAAGCTATCTCTATCTCTTATAGTTACAGTTTTTTCTTCTAGAGTATCATGATCTACAGTTATACAGAAATTACAACCAATTTCATCCATTCTAGCATATCTTTTTCCAATTGATCCTTTTTCATCAAAATTAATTTCAAAAAGATCATATGAATTTTCAACTAATTTAGAATGTAAATCCTTAGAAAGCTCTAACAAACCATCCTTTTTAACTAATGGGAAAACAGACATAAAATATGGTGATATTTTAGGTTTTAATTTCAAAACATTTCTTAGATCTTTTCCATCATTGTTAACATCAATTACTTCAAAGTTATTCTCTAATATTAAATATAATAATCTACCTAAACCAATTGAAGAAACTTCTAGAACATGAGGCAATATTTCCTTACCATCTTCTTTTACTGACAGAGTAGATTTTGAACCATCAGCATGTGCTTTTAAGTCATGGTCTGTTCTGTAGTTTATACAAAATAGTTCTACCCATTCCTTATTTGTCTTAACCTCTAAATCAAATGTTTGTTTTGAATAAAAGGCTCTATCTTCTTTAGAAACTTCTCTAAATCTTATATTTTCGTGTTTAATTCCTATTTTTTCTAAAAAATCATTCATTAAATAAGTATAATATGTAATAATATCTCCAAATGAGATATTTTGTTCTTTAACTTCTTTTACTGTATAGTCTTTTTCAGAATCATCTTTTAGAAGTCTATATCTTATTATTTTATTATAATAAGGCTCTAGATTAACATCATCAATTTTATCCTTATCAAAAAATAGTTCAGTTTCTAATTGTTCAAACTCTCTTGCTCTTAAAAGTCCATTTCTTGGAGAAATTTCATTTCTATACACTAAACCATGTTGTGAGATTGCAATTGGTAGGCCTATTCTTGAAGTTTTATATAATCTTAAAAAATCTAAAAATATAGATTGACAAGATTCTCCTCTTAAATAACCTTTTTGTCCTTTTTTTGCACCTACTATAATATTTGCCATTAAATTAAATCTTGAAACATTATCAATTCTAGTTTTACATTTAGTACATAAAACCTCATTTTCTTCTAATAACTTTTCATATTCTTCATTTGTTAAGTTTTCAGGAACTTCTTTATCTAATTGATTTGATAAAACTTTATCAAGTCTATATACTTCACCACATTTTTTACAAGTAGAGATTGGATCATCAAAGTTTCCTAAATGCCCTGAAGCTCTAAAAACATCTTCTGGTAGAATTAATGAACCTGAAATTTCTAAAAAGTTGTTTTTTCTTACAAGTTCTTTTCTCCAAAAATCAATAATATTTAATCTAATTTTATTTCCTATTGGACCATAATCAAAAAATCCAGAAAAATTTTTTGAATAAATCTCAGCTGAAGGGAAATATATAGATTTATTTGAAATTAATTCATTTAGTCTTTCAATTCTTTTGCTTTCTTCTAAAACCATAAAGTATCACTTAAATTTAATATATATTTTAGAAGTAAAGATTATATAAATATATATTATTTATAAAGTATTTGGTATATTAATTATTTATAAAATAAGCTAATTTTTTAAAGTTTTATTTATATATTTTATTATATTGCAGGGGTTCCCGAGTGGTCAAAGGGGCACGGCTTAGGACCGTGTGCTTAGTGCTTCGCAGGTTCGAATCCTGCCTCTTGCACTTTTTAAATTCTGAAAATTTATGAGAACATTTTTTAATTTTAAAGAAACTAATTATAATCCAGATAAATATCTAGATTTAATAAAAGAAGAAATCAAAGATTATAAATTTAATACATTTAACTTAGGTATATCTATTCCTTCTGAAAAAACTATAGATGAAAAAGAAGATATTAAACTTAATTTTCAAAAACAACTAACATCTCTAATTGAAGAAAAACTAAATATTAAAAAAAGAAATGAATATGGAGATGTAAATATTGTAGTTGATTTTAATTATAATAGAATAGATTATAATATAACTCCAGTTTATGTTTATGGAATTTATAATAAATTACAAAGAAACCTACCTCAAACAATAGATTATTGTTTTAAATGTAAAGGAAAGGGTTGTAAGCTTTGTGATTATAAAGGAGTTATAAACAAAACTTCTATTCAGGAGAAAATTAATTCTTATTTTAAAGAAATTTTTAAAAATGAAGACAATAAATTCCATGGTTCAGGAAGAGAAGACAAAGATGTTTTAATGCTTGGAAATGGTAGAGAGTTTGTTTTAGAACTAATTAATCCTAAACTAAGAGAAATTAGTTTAGAAGAACTAAATAAACTTTTAGACAAAATTAATCTTGAAGAAAAAGATGTTTTACAAATAAGTAATCTTAGTTTTTGTGAAAAATCTAAAATTAAAGAAATAAAAGAAGCTAAACATTTCAAATCATATAGAGCAATTGTTTCTTGTGAAGAAAAGATTATACAAGATAAATTAAACACATTAGAAAAAAACAAAATAATAGAAATTATTCAGAAAAATCCAAAAAGAATGAAAAAAAGCAGAGCAAATATTGAAAGAAAAAGAACTTGTGAAATTATTAATTATAATATTATTAATGAAAATGAATTTGAACTAGAACTAAAAGCAGAAGCAGGACTTTATGTTAAAGAATTTATTTCTGGGGATAATGAACTTACAAAACCTTCTATTTCAGAAATTATAGAAAATAAATGTATATGTAAACAACTAGATGTAATTTACATACATAGATAAAGTTACCCTGGACCCTACAGAAATATTAAAAGTCCAGGGTAAGTTTATTTATTTTAAAACTTCACCAGTCTCAAGATACCAAAGATATAAATCTAATTCTCCTTGAGTAAGTTTAAGTTTCTTAGACATCTTAGATAAAATTTCTTCAATCTCTAGATATCTTTGTTTATTTAGAGTTTTTGGTTTTTCTTTTAAAAACTTATAATCTATTAACACATCAATTATATGAAAATCAATTATTGCATAATTAAAAAAACCTATATTTCTTAGAAAATGAGAAGCTTCCTTATAAGATAAACCCTTTATGTTTTTTACAATATACTCTCTTCTCTCAAGATCGTCTTTAAAAGAAAATATATTTTTTCTTAAATCTTTTATAAACTGACGATTATAAACAATAAAAGAAGACCTTAGATTTGGATATCTATAACCTAGTTCTTTAAGTTTAGATGAAAGCTTTTTTTCAGAAAAAGAAATAAAACCAGATTTAATTTTCTTAGTAATCTCAATTGCTCTTTTTGCACTATAGTTTGCAGTAAGGTTACAAAAGCTCATTTCCAAGAAAAGATATTTAGAAGGCTTTTTCTGAAATGATAAAAACTCACTTTTTCTTTTCTCAATAACTTTTCTAATATCTGATTTTTTTAAATCATTTACTTTCTTAAACAAATCTTTTTGGTTCATAATAAAAAAATAAAAGAACTATTAAAGTTCTTTTTTCCAAAATCCATGTAAGTTACAATATTCTCTTGCAATAACTTTTTGACCTTTCTTAACACAAAAATTAACTATAGGTTTATCTTCTGGTTTTAGATGCTTAATATAACTTACATCATCTACAATTAACTCAATCCATTTAATATAATGCCCTTCTTCCATAGGATGTAAGACTTCACCAACAATTACTTCATAACCATTTTCTGTTTCTTTGATTACAGGAACATGCTTTTCGTTTGCTGCATCAGTTGTATTTTCTTCAAGTCTAGACATAGGCTTATTACAACAAACAAGTTGACCCATACCAGTATCTAACACTTCAACTATGTTTCCACAAATCTCACATTTGTAAACTTCTTTTAATTTAGTCATTTTTAAAACACCTCAAATATTTTTATTTTTTTAAAGACTTCTCAATAG
Organism: Candidatus Iainarchaeum sp.; assembly: GCA_028700115.1. Classification (GTDB taxonomy): domain Archaea; phylum Iainarchaeota; class Iainarchaeia; order Iainarchaeales; family CSSED10-239; genus Forterrea. The sequence goes on from JAQVTI010000001.1 coordinate 61,170, forward strand.
ATTTAACACCATACTCAAAAGAAAAACCATCCATATTCAAAGAAACTTTTCTTTTTTCAAGTTCATCTAGAAACTCTCTATAAGACAAACCAGAAATTTCTGCTCCTTCTGATAAATTAATTTCTCTTTTTTTATAAGCTTCAATTGCTTTTTTTAGTTTATACTCAGAAATATCATTTTCTATTAAATGCCTAATATACTCAGACTCACTTATGTTTTTTTCTTTAGAGATTAAATATACACTCTCCATAACAGAGTCTTTTAATCTTAAAGTCTTAACATTCATTTTACTACAATCTTTATATTCTTTTGATTTCATAAAAACCACATATTTCTTTTAAATAATTTTTAGGTATAGAATCACAAATAATTCTTAATTTATCTTTTAATCCATTTTTCTTAATTTTTTTATGTTTATACAAATAAAACATAAACTCAACAATGTTTGAACATAATATATTATTTTTCACACAAAAACTATAAGGCCTACCATTATCAATAAACACAATTGCCTTAATTTCTTTTGCAAGCAAGATACTAAAATATTCTCCTGAATTTTTAGATACTTGAAATGGTAAATTTTTATTAACTAAAGTTTTTGGTTGTTTAATAAGTATTTTTTTATCTTCAACTAATTTTAATAAAAATCTAATATCAAATGGAAGATATAAACTTTTGTCTTTAAAATATGTTATTTCTTCATAAACCTTTTTAGTCATCACTAAATCATAATGTTCTAAAAAGATATTTATTAAATTAGTTTTAACTAGATGAATATAAAAAGAGGAATCTAATATAGCTAAAGGTTTTTTTGAAATAACCATATATATTATATAAACAGAAATGTTTTTAAATGTATTACATAGTAATACAAATAAAAACAGATTTTAAAAAATCCTAATAATCTTCACATTGTTTTTCAAAATAATTATAAGGATGATCACAAGATGGACATTTCTCAGGAGGCTTAGTTCCTTCTTCTAAATAACCACATTTTCTACAAATCCAATATACTTTATTTTCTTTTTCAAACATTGTATTATTTTCAATTTCTTTTAAAAGTTTAGAAAATCTATCTTCATGATGTTTTTCTGCAACTGCAATTGATTTTAATCTATCTGCAATATCATCAAGTCCTTCTTCTCTTGCAATCTTAGAATAATCAGGATACATTGTAGTATTTTCAAAATTTTCTCCTTTAATTGCAGATTTAAGATTTTCTTTTGTATTTCCTAGAGTTGTAGGAACTTCAACTTCTAGTTTTAAATCTTCAAACTTCTGATTATTTTTTTCAAGTAAACTATTTAAAAGTCTAAAAAGCCATTTTGCATGTTCAGTTTCTTGAGTTGCAGTTGCTTCAAAAACTTCAGTTATTTTTTCAAATCCTTCTTTTTTTGCAATCTTTGCATAAAATGTATATCTATTTCTTGCTTGGCATTCTCCAACATATGCATTTGCTAAATTTAAAATTGTTTTATTCATAAAATACACCTCTTATTTTTAATATATTTAGATATATTAAAAACAAAAAGTATTAAATAGTATTTTATTAATATATAATATAGAAAAAAAGTGATAATTATATGGATATTTTAGAAAATATAGATTATTTAATAAATAACTCAAGAGAAGTATATAGATCAATTATAGTTCCATTATATCAATTAAAAAAAGAAGAACTTATTCTAACTTTAAAAAAACTAGAAACATCTCTTGAAAAGTTAGCACAAGATACAATCTCAATTAATAGAAAAACATTAATACAATACTCAATTGAGATAAATACATCTAAAATGCAACTTTTCCATGAAGATTTTCTAATACTTGCAAATAATATAAAAAAACAAATCTTTCTAGAAGAAAACAAAGCAGAAGTAAAAAATCAATTACTAAATATAAAAGAAGCAATTTCACATCCTCAAACATATTATGATATTGAAGAAAAACTAAAAAATGAAATAAATATTTATATTGATTTTCTAGAAAGTGCAAAACTACAAATTAAAAATAAATACATAGACATAAGTAAAGAGAAAAAAACAAAAGAAGAACTTCTAAAAATAATAGAAGCTAAAAATCATGTAATAAAAGAACAACATAAAAAAATAAATGATTATTCATGGCTTGAGGCTAAAGAAAAGGCAAAAGATTCTAAAATCTCAGGTCTAGAAGAAGCTCTTTTAAAAAAAGTAAAAGTTACAGAAGAAAGACAAATTCTTCTAAAAATACATGTTTCTAAAATAGAGTCTGAAATAAATGAAATTTATAGACATATAAAAAACCTAAATCACGATATTAAAAGTTTAGATAATTTTAATCTAGAAAAAGAACAAATTTCTCTAGAGTTAATAAGAGAACTAAAAGATGAGCTTCTAGCAACTAGATATGCTCTATCTAAAAAACTAAATAAAGAATAAATATGAGTAACTACGATCCATTCGGAGGAGATTTAAAAAGTAATTCTCCATTTAAATCTAATGAGTATAGTTATGGGTATGACACAAAGCCTAAGAAAAAAGGAAGTGGATTGATAGTTTTATTAGTTATTTTATTAATAGGTGTATTTTTAGCAAAATACTTTTTATTTAACACAGCAGAAGTATCTTTTGATATAAAAGATATTGAAGGAGATTCAATTGATGCAAAAATACTTCTTGCAAAAGATTCTTCTTTTAATAGAAATCTAGAAATTTTTTCTCCAGGTGTAAGTAAAGAGATCAAAAAAGGCACATATTATCTTAAAGTTGAAAAAACAGGATATATTCCTCTAAAAATGGAAGATGTAGAAATAAAGGAAGATGGAGAAATTAAATTAGATCCTTTAGAAAAAAACATATCTCTAACTATAACAAATCTTTCTTTTGAAGAAGAAATTTATGCAGGACAAAGATTAAATCTAATAATAAGTCTTGATAATAAATCTACTGAAGAATTTAATGCAGATTGTTTTACTTTAGAAGGAGATTTTAAAGATTGGAATTATATATATGTAGATACTCAAGGTTTTGAAATAAATAAAGATAGTATTAAGATAAATCCAAAAACTAAACAAAGTGTAATTTTACAAATGCAGGTTCCAACAGACATAGACCCAGATGAATATACAGGAAAGGTAAGAATTAAATATAGAGATTCTTCAAAAGAAATTGAATATGAAGTTATTGAAGAACCTGAAATAACATATACTTTTAATTTAGAAGATTCTCTTGAGAGTGGTTCTTCAAAAACATATAAACTTACAGTTGATAATAGGAAAAACAATGTAACAATTAGTGATTTAAAAATAGATTTTGATATAAATTCAGAAAATAATACAAATGTAAGAAATTATTTTCCAAAAAGCGAAATTATAGAAATTGCTTCAAAAAAGAAAATAGAAAAAGCAATAAATGTGGAAATTCCAGTTAGTGCTGTTTCTGATAATTTAGAAGGAAATTTAGTTTTGTCTTCAAGTAGCTTTAGAGAAGATGTTTTACTTCCTTTATCTCTAGAGATAACTGAACCAGAAATTAACTTAGATCTAGACTTATCTAAAGAAAATGTTACATTAACAGTTGATCCTGATACTAACCTTTTAGAAAATACAACTTCTACTCTAACAATTACAAACAATAACAAAGTAGACTTAGATATTTCAAATATTTATTATGAAAATATATCTCTTCAGACAGACTGTCAAAACTTAGTTTATATTTCAGAAAATGTAATTCCTTCAAAGATATTAACAAACACAAGTCATGATGTTTTAATTAACCTTGTGTATATGCAAGACCCAGAAGGAAATAACCCAACTGCTCCTGAGATAACAGATTTTTCATTCCTTAAGGGAACAACTAGAAGTTGTCAAATAAATGTAAGGTTTAGACACCCTTATAGACCAGATGAAATAGTTGAACTTTCAAAGATAATAACAGTTAATGTGAATTAAATTATGAAAAAACAAGATAAATTTAAAATACAAGTAAATAAAGACCATTATTATAATAATTATGATGATATACTTAGATGGATATCATATTATTATCAAATAGATAATATTTTAAAATTAAAACCTAAATCTGTTTTAGAAATAGGTGTTGGAAATAAAACCACATATAATTATTTAAAAGATAAAATAAATATTACAACTTGTGATTTTGATAAAAATCTAAAACCAGACATTGTAGGAGATATAAGAAATCTACCTATAAAAGATAAAACCTATGATGTAGTTTGTGCTTTTGAAGTTTTAGAACACATTCCTTTTTCAGATTTTAAAAAAGCAATAAAAGAATTAAAAAGAGTATCTAAAAAATATGTAATTATATCTATACCATATAGTTCAATTTATTTTAATAATGTATTTAAATTTCCTTTAATTAATAGAATATTTCACAAAAGATTTATAGAAATGACTATAAAAATACCATTATTTTTTAAAAAACATAAATTTAATGGAGAACATTACTGGGAAATTGGAAAAAAAGGATATCCTATTAAAAAAATAAGAAAAATAATAAAAACAGAATATAAAATAATAAAAGAAGAAAGTTCTTTATTAAATAAATATCACTATTATTTTATATTACAAAAATAAAATATTTTTAATAATAGCCATATTTTTTTAATCCAAGTTTATATTTTTTATCTAATTTTTTATTATCTTCTTTACACATCTCAAGTATCTTTTTACAAGTACCTGTTTTATCTCTATAAGGCAGATCAAATTTATTAATAAAATTATCCCATTTGTCAGAAATATTTAATTTTCTTAAAATGCCTCTAAAAGTTGCAAATTTCCAAGATTTTTTATCAAATAAATAAACAGGAACACCTTTATAAAATCCATTAGGATTATTTAAAGAATATTTAAAATTATTTAAAAATCTATTATATATAGTCCTAAATAAACCAAATTTAGAATTAATAATTTTTAATTCATATTTTGGGACACTACATTCACAAAATACACAAACCTCTTTAATAACATTATCTGGTTGCTCACAAAATTTTTCAAAAGGAACAATTAAAACATTTTTCTTTCCAAATAATTTAACTATATAATCAATATAATTTAAATAATAAAAATTAAATAAATTAGGAATAAAAACTTTCTAGAATCACGCCTATTATTCAAATTATAAAAAGATTTTAAAGATAATGTACTTCCTGTTTTGATAGTTTGTAAATACATAGATTTTGCTAAACTATCTTGTTTTCTAATAAATAAAATTATTTTAGATTTTTTTTGAATTAAATATAATTTATCCAATATATCTTTTCTATTTATAACTCTTTCTTCAATCCATCCAGAAAGATGTTCTGAAGAATATAAACCAGATTTTAATTTAAATTTTTTAAAATATAAAACATCATCAAAAATTAATCTATTAAAATACTTAAAATCAGTAAAATCAACATAATTCAAATTTAACTTTGGAAAAATTTCTTTTTGAAAGAAAGTAGATCCTGTTTTATGTAAACCAATATGAAATATAATAATCATAAAAAAATTATCTTAAAAACATTTAAAAAAGCTATTATTGATTAATTTTAGATTTAATATAAGTAGAAGATATACCTTTAGTTCTAGATAAATAAACTATCTCACAATAAGGTTTTAAAAAATTAAATTTATCTTTCCAATCATCACCCATAAAAAAAACATCAACATTATATTTTTTAACATCTTTAATTTTTTGATTCCAAGTATTTTCTGGAATAACTTTATCAACATATTTAATAGAACTTAATAATTCTTTTCTGATTTTATAATTATAAAAACTAGTTTTATTTTTTAACTTATTAAATTCATCCGTAGATAAAGCAACAATTAAAAAATCAACTTTAGATTTTGCTCTTTTTAATAAACGTACATGTCCATAATGCAAAATATCAAAAGTACCATAAGTAATACCTATTTTCATAAATAATTCTCCTTTATAAAATAATATAATCTTTTAGAAGCAAACCCATCTTTATATTTATGCCTTAAGTCTAACATTAATCTTATTTTACTAGAATCCATAGAATCATATTTATCAAAATTAAATAACAACGATTTATAATTATTTATAATCTTTCCAGGCAGCCAAAAATCAATAGGATCTAAAAATAACCCTCTATTATACTTAAATTTATTTAAATCAGAATTTAAAATAAAAATAGGTTTATTTAATAATAAATAATCAATAGCTACAGAAGAATAATCAGTAATTAAAACATCAGAAGCACCCATAAAACTATATAAATTAAAATTTAAAAAATTCAAATCAGAATTTAATATAAATAAAATATTTGACAATGAATCAAATTTATCTAATTTTTTTAGTCTTAAATCGTAAGGATGCAATTTAACTAATAATAAAAAATTATTTTTTTTAAGATATAAATTAAATTTTTTCAAATTAAAATCTTTAAATAAAAATAAATTACTTAAATAATTCATATTAACATTAGAATTAGAATATATTGAAAAATTATCTCTAAAAGTAGGCAAATAAAAATAAATCTTTTTATAATTTGAATTTTTACATTTATATAACAACAATTTAGTTAAATTTTTTTTTTGGAAATTAGAATTAAATAACACATCATTTCTAGCTAAGCCAAATAATAAAATTTTATTAGGATCTATATTATAAGCAGAAGAAAATTCTAATTTATCTATTTGAGAACAAAATATAAAATAACAATTTTTATTAACCCCATATTTAAATGCAGTATTTTGATTTAAAAAACGGCCCATATTTTTTAAAGCACAACCATGCCATAAATGAAAAACAACTCTTCGTTTTGATCTAAACCCTGTAAAACCACCATGACTTACAAAAATAAATTTTGAAAATAATATTTTAAAAAAACCTTTTAAAGAATACAAATTATAAGATTTCACATTATATTTATTAAATAAATAATTTGATTCTTTATTATCATGACTAATCCAAATCAAATTAAAGTTTTTTTTAGATTTCATAAATTTATAAAATGCATCAACATTAGAAAAATCACCATTATTTGATACAAAAATAAAATTATTTTTATATTTAGGAGTAATATAATCTAATAAACTTACTAACCTAAAAAACAAACTTTTAAAAATCATAAAATCAAATCTTTATTTTCTTTAATAATTTTAAAAATAAACCAAATAAATTTAATTTATAATATTTTTTAGAAATAAAATTATCTACAAAAATATTTCTTAAAAATACATCGGGATGTATATAAATATTTAATATTCTATTATCTTGTTTTACACTATTAATAGTGTGAGTAGAATCAACCCCAAAACCAATATTTTTAACTAAATCATATTTAGGTTGAATAGATAAGCCATTATTTACCCAAATATTATATTGCCATATATAAGCCCAAGTATTAATTTTATTATTTTTTACAAGATTAAATATATATCTCCAATATAATCTATCTAATAATCTATTATTAATTAATTTAAAAAATTTATTTTTCTTAAATTCATTATAATTAGACATATTAATATCATATTTGTTCCAAGCTCTTCTCCAAGAAGCCCAACCCCAAATATGCGCATATTTTGAAAAAAAATAATCTGAATCAATATATTTTTTTCTAATTTTATCATTAATAAAGGTATTTCCTGAAAGAATCATTATTCTATCATCATCTTTATATCTAACTAAAAGTTCTTTACAATATTTAAAAAAACTATTATTAGGTAAACAATCATCTTCTAAAATAATACCCATTTCTTCATTTTTAAAAAACCAAGTAATTGCAGAAGAAACTGCAAGTTTACAACCTAAGTTTTTTTTTCTATATAAAGTTTTAACTTTACAATCCCAATCTATTTTTGAAACAATTTTTTTAACTTCATCATTTTTTTTAAGATCATCCAAATTATTTTCTCTAGGACCATCTGCAGCAATATAAAGTTTTTTAGGTTTCATACTTCTAATTTTTGCAAAAACTTTCTTAGTTGTATCAGGTCTATTGAAAATTAAAAATAATATAGGAATATCATAACTCATAAAAATCACTTAATAACTTTTGCTTTAACTCTTAATTCAACAATAATATTTCCAAAAACTCTTTTTAAAGCATTCAAAATTACTTTTGGCAACCATTTAATAAATCTTTGAGGTACAGAAATTAATTCAATAATTTCAAATTTTTCTTTTTGAATTATATGATTATAATTTACAAAACCCAAAGTTTGTAACATAGATTTTTCATTAAAAAAATTAACATGTGTAGGATCGGCATACGCATAATATGAATTATAATAAGGCACAATTATTTCTACAACACCTTTATTTTTCGAAATTCTCCAAATTTCTTGCATTACTTTTTGAGGATTATTTAAATGTTCTAAAACATTATCAATTAAAACATAACTAAAAGTATCATCTTTAAATGGATAAGGATATTTTGAAAAATCAAAAGAATTATCTATATTTTTAGCTTTCTGAAAATCTACATTGACCCATCCTTTTTTAATATCTTTTCCACAACCAAAATTCAATTTCACTAAAAATCACTTACTTTCAAAAATATCAATTAATTTTTCTTCAGAATAATCTATTAAATAATTATTTAAGAAATATTTTCTAATATATTTAGATTTATTCTTATTCAACTGATTTAATTTAATATAATTAACAAAATCTTTATAATAACATTTATTAGATATATATCCAAGTTTATTTACAACTATATCTTTTATTGCACCATTATTATAACTTAAAACCGAACACCCACACATATATGCTTCTAAAATAACTAAAGGAAAACATTCTTTTTCATATTTAGTAGGAAATATTAAATAATTGGATTTTAATAAATAATCATACTTTTTAGATCCATAAATAGGACCTAAATAATTACAATTTTTTAATTTTAATTTATTTTTTGTAAAATTCCATTTTTCTTTAAATTCATCTGAACTCCAAGCCCCAATAAAATCACAAGTATATTTTATTTTATTTTTTTCAAGTTCTTTTAAAAAATATAAAACATCTAAAGGACCCTTAGATTTAATCATATTTGATAAATATACAAATTTAATTTGTTTAGAATCAAATTTATATTTTAAAAATTTATTAAATTTAAATTCACTTATTTCATCTTTAATTCCATTTGGAAGATAAAAAACTTGTTTTTTACTAATAACCTTACTAAAACTAGAATATAATAAAGGAGATAATAAAATTACTTTTGTTTTTTTAAATACTTTTTTATAATATTTCTCTAAAGATTTATGTTCAGATAAATAAAAATTTAATCCTTTGGCATGAAAATGTATAAAAATATCTTTTCTAAATAATTTAGCTAACCAAACATAAATAGAGTCTCTTAAAAAAGCACTTCCAAAAGGAGCCATTTCCAAATATACTTTATTTGGTCTAAATATAACTAATTTATATAATAATTTAAAAAAAACTCTAAAAACATTAAAAATAGATTTAAAATTAAATTTACCTATATCTTTTATATTTGAATAATTATTTAATTTAATATAATTAATATTATATTTTTTATTTATTAATTTACTATTTAAGTAAATATCATTCATCTTTGCAGCTCCATGAACAGGAGGTGCAAGTCTTACTAAATATAATATTTTTTTCTTTTTTACCAAATATATCACTTAAAATCTTTTAATTTTAAAGAAAATATAAAAATAAATCCTTTAATACTATTTATTACTTTTTTAAAAGAATGTTTAAAATCAGTAACTAATCTATAAAACCACTCAAAACCAATCTTTTGTATAAATTTAGGTGCATGTTTCTTTTTATTTGAAATAAAATCAAAACCAGCACCTACATTAAATATGAATTTAACTTTAACAATATTAAATAAATCATTTGCTAAGATTTCTTGTTTAGGATTACCAATACCAATCCAAAGGTAGTCACATTTTGAAGCATTTATCTTTTTAGACATTTTTGATATTTCATTTTTATTAAATTTAATTGTATCTTTAATAAATGGAGGATTATAATAAGATATATTTTTTATAAGTATATTAAATTTCTTAGAAATTAAAGAAACTTCTTTTTCACCTAAATTACCTAGTAAAAAATGCTTTTTCTTTTTAAAATAATTATCAGATAAAATTTGTTCAAAAAAATAAGGACCTTGTATTCTTTTAACTTTTTTAAAATTAATAATAGATAAATAAGCAGATATTGGAAATCCATCTATAAAATTAAAATTATTTTTATTATTTATAGAATTATAAAATAATTTATTTGTATTATATAAATATAAACTATACATATTTAAAAAATTAAAAATTACTTTTTTATCTTTTTTAATATATTTTTTTAAATAATTTATATTTGATCTATAAAACAACATATAATCATTTTTTTCTAAATTTATTTATAATTGGATTTATTAAAAATAAAATTTCTTTTATTCTAATATACTTGAAAAGGAAAATACATATAAAGTATATTAATCCTCCAATAACAGCATATCCTAAAACATTAAGTGAATTTTGTAAAAAAATTATATTAAGAATATCTTTTATTAAAAATATACCTAAAAGCATAATAATTCCAGAAACAAAAGGAACTATTAAATTTCTAAAGAAATTTGTTTGTTTTAAAATATCTTTTCTAAATTTATAATAAACACCTATAAAAATAATAACTTCTGAAATAATTGTTGTAATTCCTGCACCTATAATCCCAAATAAAGGAATTGCAATAAAATTTAATAAAACATTTACAATTGATGCAATTAAAACCATCTTAAATTGGTATCTTTGATAATCATAAACATTTAATGAATTATTAAATATTTGATTAATTGCATTAAATAAGAAAAACAACATAATTAATTTAAATGCAATATTTCCTAAAACAAAATCTTTTCCAAAAACTAATAAAATTATTTCTTTTGATAAAAATATAGATCCAAAACATAAAGGTACTGCTAAAGTTAAAACTACTTTTGTAAATTTATTAAAAATATCTTTAAATTGCTTTTTTGATTTTGTAGCAATTGAAAGTTGTGGAAAAAAAGTTGTGGAAAAAATTGCAATTACTCCAATCATAAATCCATAAAATGAATAACCTATAGAATAAAGTCCTACTTGATAATCATTTATAAAAAGAGAAATCATAAATCTATCAAAATTAAAATAAATTAAACCAAAAAGTCCAGAAAGTGCAAATGGCCAAAATATCTTAGATTTTTCTTTAATAAAATTAACATCTAATTTTGGTTTAAATTTAATTCTATTTTTAAAAAACTTCACAAAATTATATAATATAAATATTAATCCTAATATAGAACCTAAAACATAAGATAAAGAAACTCCTAATACACCTTTATTTAAATAAATAACAAATAATAATCCTATAACTATGCCTAATTTCAAAATAATTTCTCTTATTGATTCGTATTTCATCTTCTCAAAAGCATTTAAAAAATTTCCAAAATAACCAGAAAATGATTGAATCATATTAAAAAAAATAAAAACTATAATTAATGCTTTTACAATGAAAGGTTTATTTAAAAATAAAGAAACTAAATAAACTATTATTCCAAATAAAAATATACAAATTAGTTTTAAATAGAAAAAATTATTAAAATATAAATTTAATAACTTTTTATTTTTAGAAACATCTCTAAAAATAAGAACTCCTAAACCTATATTTGCAATTATAGAAAATATTCCAACAAAAGAAAGTGCAAAATTTAACTGACCATATCCAGTTACACCTAAATATCTAGGAATTAATGTAATTGTTACAATAGATAATAAATATACAAATATTTTTGAAAAAGTAAGCCAACCTATGTTTTTGGCAATAGTTTTCTTATCTTCTATTTCCATAATAATAAATTAGATATATAAATATATTTAAACTATATTATTTTATGAATTACAAAAATATACTTTCATTTATTGAGAAAAATAAACTTACAATAATTCTAATTATTATAGGTATTCTCTCTATTATATATGCATTAATACAATATATGCCATACTGGGATGAAGGAGTATACACTAGTAATGGAAAATATATATTCTCAAACACAGAAAAGTTAACATATGAATACCAAAGACCACCTGTTATGAGTCTAATAATAGGTTTTTTCTGGAAAATTAGTTTAAATGAATTTATATTTTCTAAACTTACTTTAATTATTATATTTTTACTAGGACTTTTTGCTTTATATAAAATAGCAGAAGATATAAAAAAAGGCTCAGGAGTAATTACAACTTTACTTTTTGCATCATGTGCTACAATTTCCTTTTACACAAATAGATTGCTTACAAGTATTCCTGGAACTTCTCTTGCAATCATAGGATATTATCTATATACTAAAAAGAAATATTATCAATCTGGTTTGTTATTTGCCCTAGGTTTCTTATTTAGATATACTTCTCCTTTAATGTTTATTGTAATTGGTATATTTTTAGTAATTGAATTAATTAAATATCATAAAAGAAAAAATATTTTTAATATTTTAAAATATGGTTTAGGTTTTGCAACTTTAGTTTTTCCTTTTATGTTAATCAATGCATTTACTTTAGATTTAAATCATTCTTTTATTAAAAAAATGATAGTGCCTTTTTTAGATGCATCTAACATGGTTGCTGCAAATTCTTTTGATTTAGTAAACTCTGGATTAGTATACTATATAAAGTTCTTATTTACTCAAAATCTATTTATTGTATTTTTTATAATTTTTATAGTATTTTTATTTATAAAAAAAGAATTTAGAACAAATAAAATAATTATACCATTTATTACTTCTTTAGTTTATTTATTATATCTTTCAAGCATAGTACACTATGAACCTAGATATTTTATTGTAGCTCTTCCTTATTTTGCAATAATTTCAGGATTTGTAATAACTTATTTTTTAAAAAATATAAAAATAAGAAGAATTTTAGAAATTGTTTTAATAGTTTTAACAGTTATTGTTTTTATTGGATGCATGCAAGTCCAGATAAATATAAACTACGGAACTGAGTTTGAAAAAATTGAAAACTATTATTCATATGTTATAAACAATGATTCTGACTATAATGGAATTATAGGAATTGATAATCCTGTTTTTGGAGTATATAATAGTAATAATAATGTATTCTATCTTGCAGGTCCAGAATATGCAGAAAATAGACTAAATAAATACAGACCTGTTAAATATTTATTGTTTGAAGAAAGAAGCTTTGAATGTTGGAAAGAAAATGATACAGTTTGTGAAAAACAAGTAGAAAGCTTTAATAGTTTAATAGAAAAAGAATATGATTTAGTTTATACATCAAATTTCCAAGGAACAGATCATTTCATATACAAACTAAAAGAATAAGATTTATTTTTTATAAATCTTATATTTCTTAATACCCCATTTTGTTAAAAGGTATTTAATTAATTCACCAAATATAGAAAATCCATATTGAAATGATGATTTTAGATCAATTGAAGATGCATCATCAAAATATCTTGTCTCAACTGGAATTTCTCTTATTCTAAATCTTTTTGAAATTACTTGAATTATAATTTGTGTATCAAAAACAAAATTATTTGAGTTTTTTTCATATGGAATAGATTCAAGTAATTCTTTTGACCAAGATCTATATCCTGTATGAAATTCACTTAAGTTACTTCTTAAAACTAGATTTTCTATAAAAGTTAAAATTCTATTTCCTATATATTTATACTTAGGCATTCCACCTTTTATAGGATCTCTTGCATATAAAAATCTAGATGCAAAAACTGCACTTGCAGTTCCGTTTGCAATTGGAGAAATCATATCTTCTAAAATTCTAGGATCATACTGATAATCTGGATGAACCATAACTACAATATCAGCACCTCTTTTTAGGGCTTCTTTATAACAAGTCTTTTGATTCCCACCATAACCTGTGTTTTTTTTATGAATTATAGTTGTAAGTTTAAGTTTTCTTGCAAGTTTAGCGGTTCCATCTTTAGAACAGTCATCAACTAATATCATTTCATCTACAAACTTTTTAGGAATATCTTTTACTGTTTGTTCAAGTGTTTTTTCTGCATTGTATGCTGGAAAAACTACTGCAACTTTTTTACCTTTATACATATTACATCATTTTTTAAAAACATTTATTAATTAGTAAATATAATATTTATTAGTAAACAAATATAAAACAAACGGAAAGAAAAATGAAACAAAACATATTAGATAAAATATTTGATATTTTAGAAAAGCATTTCAAATTTTTTAAACATTTTAGAAAAATTGGAAAATATTTATTTTTTTCTGTAATTGCAACTCTAGTTGATATTGTTTGTTTGTATATATTTACTGAGTTTCTAAATGTATTCTATTTAGTTTCAGCAAGTTTATCTTATTGTGTAGGTATGGTTATTGCCTTTTTTGGAAATAAGAAATATACTTTTGAAAATAAAACTGATAAGAAAAACATAACTAAATTTATTGAGTTTACTATAATTTCTTTAATTGGTTTAGTACTAAATATTATTTTAATTAAAATATTTACAGAAAATCTAGGTTTATGGTATATCTTATCAAAAATAATTACAGTTGTAATTATATTCTTTGCAAAATATATTGCACATAAAAAAATAGTTTTTAGAAATTAAATTATTTTAAATTAAAAACGACTCCTAAAAATCCAATTACCCCAAATAAAGCAGCAACCCATCCATATAAATAAAATGGATTTGCTAATATATAAATTGCTATAAATAAAAAAACTATACTAATTAATAAACTTTTAATATCCACACTAATCACTCCCACTTAAATATTTTTTATTAATATAATCTTCAAAATCATTAATTCCCATTATATCAATATCTCTAAATGGAAGATTATAATTAGAATAATATTTTTTATAAATATCTTCACAAGTAAAAAAATCAGCTAAATTATCAGTAAATATAATATTTACAAATTTATTAGAATCTTTTTCATTTTGTTCTAAAAAATAAATTATCATATCATCAAAATCAAATCCTTCTCTTTCTAATTCATACTATTCTAAAATTATATTTTTTTGAAGAGCATTTAATTTTGAAAATTCTAAGAAATCATCTGAAAAATAACACTTAAATTCTTTTTCATCAAAATACAAATTATACTTATTTATTATAAATTTAATTTCATTAAAAATTTTATCATTAACTTTAAATAATAATTTATCGAAACCAGATATAGTTGAAAAAATATTTTTTATTTTTTCCATTTTTATAAATTCATTATTTAAAGGAGTCATTCCTGAATCAGACTGATAATTAAAAATCCATATATTAGTATCTACTAAAACAATATCTTTTCTATCTACAGTCATAATTAACTCCGAACTTATAATTAAAATATATTTAATAAATATAATTATGTATAGTAAACTTTAAAAGTATATCTTATAGTATATAAAGTTAAGGATATATTTCAAATAATAATAACTTATATATATAACTTTCTATTTAAAAAAAATAAATACAAACATTTATAAACAATATAATACATAATTATTATACTAAATTATAATAAAAAAATTTGATTTTTTATGGCAATTAAAAAAGATATTTTAAATTATATAATAAATAACCCTAGTCTAACTTCTAAACAAATTATTCAAAATAACAAATATACAGAAATAACTATTAAAAAAATTATATTTGAACTTCTAGAAGAAAAACAAATAAAGTTAGAAAATGGAAAATATTATTCTATAAACTATATAGACAATAAAAAACAAATTATAGATAAAGATACATTTTTTGGAATATATGTAAAACAAGAACATAAAGATATAATTAAATATTTATTTAGAGAAATTAGAAATAATTGGATAAAATATAATAATAAAGAACCAGACAATACACAAATATATAAAATACTTGTAGAAATAAATAATATTTCAGAAAAAATAGATTTACCTATTGTATGGTATAAATTTGGACAAATACCAGTTATTAGTTATAATATAAACGATTTAGAAAATATAAAAGAAATAAATGGAATAAATTCAAAAGATATAATAAAAAGTATATTTAAAAATTTAAAAAGAACTTCAAAAGAAATTAAACTTAAACAATACACTTCAGGATCTACAAACATGCACACAATTTATTCTTTTAAAGAAAGAATTATTGAAAGATTCTTTAGAAATGATTTTAAATTCATAAAAGATAACTTCAAAATATTTTTTAAAAAATTACCATACATGAAAGATCCAAATAAAACTCTAAATAGATTTTATGAATTTATCTGTATGTACAACAAACTAGATAAAAATAAACAAATAAATCCTAAATATAAAGATTTATTTAATAAATTATTTACATCTTTTTGGAACATAGTTGCAATTTATAATTTCAAACATGATATAAAAAATTATTATATAAAAAATAACATAGATATAAATATAGATAATAATTTTAAATTTAAATTACAAATGGAAGTTGAAGAATTTAATAATTTACTATCTTTATTTGAAACAGAATATTTATCTACAGAAAATAGTTTTTAAAAAAATTTATAAACATATATATCTTCTTATAATATAATTACAAAAATATATTTTTAGATAAATTATGGATTATATAGACTGGATTAGTTCCTTTGCAATATTTATATTAGTTTTAATAACTTTATTTCTAGCTATACCTAATCTTTTACCAAACCTAGATTTCTCACAAAACAACTTAGTTGCAGAAAATGCAATGTCTGAAATAACCCAAACAATTGATTCTTATAAAATATATTCTGGAGAAGAATATAAACCTTTTTTTATAAAAGATGTAAACTCAAGAGCAGATACTCTTTCATATATTGAAAATAATAACACATATGGTGTTTTTTATGAAAATGCAAATGCATATTCTCTTGAGACTATAAATGAATCTTATCTAAATAAAGAAATTCTAATTCTAGAAGAAAGCTTTTCAGATAATAATTATACAGATAGCTTAAGTCTGTCTTCTGGAAATATAGTAATTGAGGAAAATAAATTAAAATTAGAACAAAATAGCGTAATTGAAACAAATGATAATTATTTTAATTTTATATTAAATTTTGAATTTACTGGAAATGATATAAATCTAATTACAAACTATCAAGATTCTTCAAACTATATTCTTTTTGAAATTACAAATGAAGAAATTAATATTTATGAAAATAGTTTATCTACTTTAACTCTTTTAAACACAAAAGAAATAAACTTACAAAATACTTCTAAAGATATAGAAATTATTTCAGAAAAAGAATATGTAAATATAAAAATTGAAGAATTTGAAGAAAATTATATTTTTAGTTCTGAACTAGAAGAAGGTAAAATAAGATTTATTGGAATTGATAACAATTCTACAATAGATAATATTTCAATTTATAAAATACCATATATAAAAACAGAAATGGATGATAGTTTATCTGGATCAAATATAATAAATGAAAAAATATATACACAAAATCTAATTTTAGATTTTAATCTACAAACAAAACAAGCAAGAGTAATACCTTACCAAGATGATACTGAACTAGTTAATTTAGACTTTAGTTTTGATGAAAACATGTATATCCCAAATCTAAATGGAAAAATACCTATTTTAGAAAATGAAAGTTATGAAGAAAAATTAATTTTATTTCCAGAAACTAAAGAGTTTTGGATAGATAACACAATGGATATTAATTTTAATTTAAATAATTTTAAAACCTCAAATGATTACAATTATGATTTAGAAACAATTGAAACTAGTTATAATAATTTTTATAAATTACCATTTAAAGAATCAACAAATAATTATTATTTAGTCTTTAACTCACAGGATTATTATGGAAATAATATAGATTGTAATTATGAAGTTATATCAGACACATTAAATATAAATAGTTGTGAAGAAAATGGATTTATTAAAGTTAGATATGGCTTAACAACTGAAATTGAAGAAAGCTATACAAATCCTAAAATTATAAAAACAAAAAAAGAAATTATTTCTCAAGAAAAAATAGATTCTGAAATTCTAGTAAATGATTCTAAATTAGATTACTGGATTGAAAATAATGCAGATGATTCTTATTATATATGGACAAAGGTTAGTGTTCCTGCAAATCAAACAAAAAAACTAAGACTTACAAAAAATATTGGAAAAAAAGCAAATGGAAATAAAGTTTTTGAAATGTTTGATGATTTTAATAAAACTTATTTAGATTTATATACATGGAACACAACAATTACAGATAAAAACACAATAAATAATTTATTAGAAATTTCTGATGAAGATGCATATGTTTTAAATAAAAATTACATCTTTGAAGATGGAATAATTGAGTTTAAATCTTTAACTGATTCAAGTAATGCAAAATCAAATTTAACTATAAAAGAAAAAGAATATACAAAAATGCACGGTTATTTATTAAAATACACAACTGGTGGGGATTTTTTAAGAATAACTTATAGAAATCCATTTACATACGACACAATTGAAGAATATACTTATAATTTTACAGAAAATATAAATTATAATCTTAGATTAGATATAATAGATAATAATTATACAGGATATATAAATAATACACAAGCTCTATCAGGACAAGATACAACATATAAAAAAGGTTTAATTGGTTTTAATACACAAGAACTAAATAGTGGGTCATACTTTTATGATTATATATTTGTTAGAAAATATATAGATACAGAGCCTACAATAGAAGTTACAGATAAAGATATTTATTATGAAATTACAATTACAAACAACTCAGAAGAAAATTTAGAAAATTATCAAATTAAAATACCAAACACAACAATTGGAGTAACTTCTAAAACAGATTATCTAGAAATTACACCAATTGGTGAAGAATATAATTTTAAAATTTATAAAAATAATAAATTAGTTACAGAAAAAGGTAACTTTAGAAAAAACACATCTAAAATATATGAAAACTATTTTAATTTTTTAAATAAAAATGGTAAAAATGAAATTATTAAAATTAATATAAAAGAAAACTAAATTAAAGTTTTTATAAAAATTTTAAAAAACTTATAAAAAAGATTTTAAAATTAAAATAAAAACTACAAAAACAATAGAAATAATAATTACTGCTTCAGGAGAAATCTTTGGACCTGCTGCAGAATCATTAAATTTCATTATCCCAATTGCTGAACTTGGACCTTGTGAATTACTTTTTGTTTGTTTTAATTTCATAAAAAAACTCCTAAATATAAATTATTTATAACTTTTAAAAACAAGTCTAAAATATATATGAATGAAAATTATTAAATACCTTTTCTTCTTATATAGATATATAAAAATATAAAAAAGGAATAAATATATGGATAAAAAGAAAAAAAAACTATTTTATAAAATATTTTCTGTAATTATATTAATAATTATATTACTTATACTTCTTGTGTGGACAGGAAATATAAGATGCAGTAAAATTCCAGGAATGTGTTCTATTTATTGGGGGACCCAAAGTTTAATTTCTGGAAAACAACAACCATCTATTATGATTATACATGATCCTTTTCAAAAAGAAGGAATGGGAAATCCATATCTTTTACAAAAATATCTTAAAGAAGGAACAAATAGTAGAATAAATTCAACTTTAGAAAATATTAATTATATAAGTCAAGATAAACTTAAAGGGGTTAGTCTTATAATAGTTGATAAAGCAAAAAAAATATCTACAAATCAACTAGAAATGTTTATTGATTATATCTCAAAAGGAGGTAGGCTTATTTGGATAGGAGATAGTGGAACTGAAAAAGATATAAATGATAAATTTTTAACAAAAGGAGATTTAGAAGCAAGCTTTGATAAAAATATTATAAATCCATGGGCTAGATTAAATTCAGAAAATTATATGATTAGATTTGATGACATCTTAGGAGTAGAATATATTTCTAATTATTGTGATATTAAAAAATGTAGTAAAAAAACATATGAAATAATACAAGGTCAAAAAACAGAATATTTCTCTCCAGAACAATATAATGGAAATTTAATACCTACAAAAAATCATCCATTAACATATGCATTAAATGATTATTTAAAAATTAAAGATGATTTTTCTATAGTTACAGTAAAAGGATCAAAAATAATTCCATTAAAACTAGATTATGGATCAAATATTTATGCAAATTCAACACAAGAAATTGGGGATCAAAGCATTTTTCCTTTAATAGTTGTTAGTAATTCAAACAGAGTAGCATACTATTCAATACCTCCAGAGTATTTTGTTGAAAATGAAGATAAAGAAAAATATACTTCAATTATTGAAAACATAATAGATGGGATGTTAAAATGATAAAAACCTTAGAAGCAGTTATTGCAATAACTATTCTATTATTATTTTTTTTAACAATATCACAAACAATTGACTTCTCAAAAACAAAAACAAATACACTAGAAAAAAATATATCTAAATATGTACAAATAAATGCAGAAAAAGATGAATTTAGACAATTAATAGAATCTAAAAATTCTGAAGAAATATATAATACTATATTTAAAAATATAGAAAATAATTATTCTGTTAGTGTTTGTGACTTTTTAAATAATGATTGTAATTCTTATAATATCATAGATCAAAATGGATTTACAATAAAATATATAGATTACTATTTTTATGATATTAATAAAGTTCTAAATATAGGTGTGTGGATCAAATGAAAGAAAATGGATTTGCATATATATTTGTTGCAGTTATAATAATAATGTTAATTACAGCTATGCTTTTATTAGAAAAACCAATATATATTAAAGAATATAAAATAAATCATTTAATTGAAAATTATAAATCTGAAATTACTTATTTTTTAGAAAATGATTTTAATGAAGAAGATTTAAATAATTTTAATTATAATTTTTATAATTTTATAAAATCTCATAACTATAAAATAAAATTATGTACTATAATTAATTCAGACAAAATTTATCTTAGTAATTATCTAGGAGAAGAAGACATACAAATAGGTAATAAAAATACAATTTCTTTAGCAAAACAAGAAAAAGACTACAATATATTAAATAAATGTGATTTAGATTATAATTCATATCAAAATATAAGTTACTATATTGAAATATATAATACTGAAGAAAAAATTATTGAAAAAAATTAGTGTTAAATAAAAGATAAGTTTATAAAGAAAATGATATATATTTATTTTATAATATTATATAATATATTAAAGGTGAATGTAATGACAGAAACAATAGAAATAATAAATATAATAGAACAAAAAAGTAATGAAATTACAGCAAAATTAGAAATATTAAGAACATTAGAAGAACAAAAAATAGGAATAGATGAAGATATTAAAAAAGCAAAAGATAAACTAAAAAATGAAGATATAAATAAATTTACATATGGAAAAATGCAAGAAATAAATCAAAAAAATCTAGAAGAAAATACAAATGAAAGAAAAAAAATATGGAATGAAATTGCAGATCATATAAATATGATAAGTGATAGATTAAATATTTTAAAAGAAAACTATAATAAAAAAGCAGAAATTCAAGATACACCAAAGATTGTAGAAGAAAAAAAATAAATCTCGAAATAAAAGGGCATGCAAAGATGAAATATGAATTTTCCTTTAAAAAAAGATCTAAAAATCTTAAATGAAACTATAAAAAAATTGAAAGATCTAGAGATATCTAGAAATTCTTTAGATCAAGAAACTTTTTCTAAACTTATAGAAAATAAAATTTCTATAAAAGAATATCTTGAAAAAACAAAAAATATAAGTTCAAATTCTAAAAAAATAGATCAAAAAGCAAAAGATTTATTTATAGAATATAATAACATATTTTCAAAAATAATTACATATATGGGATATAAAAAAACAAAAAAATATATACTTAAACAAAAAAATTTCTTTGAAAAAGTATTTAAGAAAAAAGAAAATCCTATAATTAAAGAAAAAAATAAAATAGAAAATATTAAAAAAATTGAAAAACCAAAAAGAAAAAAAAATATATTTTCAAATTTATTTAAGAAAAAAATAGAAATTATTGGAGTTAATACAATTGAAAAACCAGAACCTATTTTTGAAGTCCCAAAAGAACTTCTTCCTGAAAATTATCAGGTTTTAATAAAAGGATTTTCATATGCCTTTGTAAATGAAGAAAATGGAGATAAAGTTTATTTTGTTGCAGAACCAGAATTAAATAAAAAAGAAGTTGAAATTCTAGAACAAACTAAAAATGAACTAATAAATAAAATTTCAATTACAGATTTAAATAATGAAAGTCAAATGTATACTTTAATAGATAAAATATTTAAAAAAAATAATATTTCTTTAGAAAAAGTAACAAAAGATAAAATTGTATATTATATTATTAGACAAGTAAGTGGGCTTGATAGAATAGAACCTTTAATGCATGATAATTTAATTGAAGATATTGAATGTAATGGAATGAATTCTCCAATATATATAGTTCATAGAAAATATGGACATATTGTTACAAACATAATGTTTCATACTGAAAAAGAACTTCAAGACTTTATTATTAAAATGGCACATTTAAGTAAAAGTTATGTTTCATATGCATCACCTTTATTAGATTCTATACTTCCAGATGGATCTAGAGTAAATGCAACATTAACATCAAATGTATCTACTAGAGGACCAACTTTTACAATTAGAAAATTCCCACAAAAGCCATTAACAACAATAGATCTTGTAAAAAGCAAAACTATTACTTCAACAATTGTAGCATATCTTTGGACATTAATAGAATTTAAAAAAAATATTATATTAATAGGACCTACTGCTGGTGGAAAAACAACTCTTTTAAATGTTATCTCATCATTTATTCCATCTGCTCAAAGAGTTGTATCAATAGAAGACACAAGAGAAATTAATCTTTTAATGGATAATTGGATACCACAAGTTACAAGACCTGGATTTGGACCACCTGATTCTACTGGAAAAAGATATGGTGAAATAAATATGGAAGATTTATTAAAAGAATCATTCAGACAAAGACCAGATTATTTAATAATTGGTGAAGTAAGAGGAGTAGAAATGGCTCTTATGTTTCAAGGAATGGCATCTGGACATAGTTCTTTATCAACAGTTCACTCAAAAAGTTTAGAATCTTTAATTATAAGACTTACAACACCCCCAATTTCGTTAGACCCATCATTAATTACAAGCTTAGATGCAGTAATTATTACAGGATTTACAGGAACAGGAAATCTTATAAAAAGAGAAGTTAAAGAAATTGACGAGGTTAGAAATTATAATACAATTACAAAAAAAGTAGAATATAATATATTATATAAATCAAGCCAAGAATATAAAGATAACACTATGACTGGAAAAAGTGATCTTTTTACAAAAGATATACCATTAATATATAATAGTGATCTTATAAAAGAAATTGCAGAAGAACACAATCTAAAAAGAGAAACAATATATCAATTAGTTGTAAAAAGAAAAGAATTTATTGAAAGCTTAATCCCAAATCCTCCAAAAGATTATATAGAATTTAAAAAAATAATTAATAACTATAAAAAAACAGAAAATGTTGACATATAACTTAAATAATTTTTTTAAAAAAATAATTTTTATAAAAAATTAAAAATTATCAAAAGGATTGTCTAAATCTTCATCTTTAAAAGAATTAATCTCTTTTTTTCTCTTATATTTAGAATTATATTTCTTAGAACCTTTATTTTTTAGTTTAAAAATAATTATAACTGTTATTAATAATACTACAAAAACACCAATAGTAAGATAATAATTTGTATAATCTACAACATATTCATCTGTAATTAGACCCTCAGATAGAATGTTTTCTGCAAGGTCTTTAACAATCTTTATATCTGATACAACTTCACTAGAATAATTGTCACTATCTATATTAGAAATAATTTCAGAATATCTTTTTTGAAGGTCTAAAACATCTTTTTGATTATTCCAATAAGATTTATAATTTGAATTAAGAATAAATAAAATAACAGAATCTAAATTATTATATTCAGAAAAATCAGAATCAAAAGTATAAAGTAATTTATTAATTTCTACAAAATCAATTCTAGACTTAAAATTATCAATAAACAAAGAAAGATTATTTTCCCCAGTAACATTTACAGAAGTTATTAAAATTTTATTATAAAAAGAATATGTTGAAGACAAACTATCATAAATAGTATTAACTTGAGAATTAAGATTTGCTGGTACAGAAACAAAATTAATTAATGTACTTTTATCAGAATCTATTATTTCAGAAGAAGAAATAATTTCTTTAGTAGAATCTTCACAAGAAGCAATAAAATCTAAAGTAAAATTTGTAATTTTATCATAATCTTTAAAAGTTGGAGATATATTTGATAAAATTAAGTCTGTTTTATTACATGATGGAGAATATAAAAAATCAGTTTGTATTTTATATAAACTATCAAGATCATCTTTTAAACTTTTAAGATAAGAAATCAATAGATTTATTTTATTTTTAGAAATAGTTACAGCTTCTTTAACATCATATGGATATGTTTCAGAAGCAATTACTCCTTCTAATCTTGATTTTTTAGAATTTAAAATATTAATTATATTAGAAATATTATCAATTAATTGTTTAGATAAATAATTACTAGAATCAGAATAAGACAAAGATTTTAAAACATAAGCAGATTTAATTAATTTTAACTCATCAGATTTATTTTTAGGAAAAAAAACATCTCCAGTTTGTGCAGAAATAGGAACAAAAAAAGAAATATCTCCTAAAGAATTTAAAACAGGAATTACAAAATAAGAATTATCATCACACATTATTGTTTGTTGAACATAACTATCTATAATTTCCCCAGATTTTATAAATTTTTTTGCAGTACTTTGAGCATTAAAAAGAGATGCAGAATAAACTGAAAAACTAATAAATATCAAAATAAAAAATATTAAAAATATTTTTGAAAAATTAAATGAAATTTTTGAAGATAACATAAAAATAATTCACCCAAAACTTATTTTAAATATATCTTTTTTTTAAAAAATTTTAAAATCTAAAAATATTCTTTTAAAAAATATATTAAATATCAAAATTATAAATTTTTATAAAATAATTTATAAAATATAAAACAATATAATAACCCAACAGAAGAAAATAAAATAATAAATAATAAATTTATAAAAGATGCAAATAAAATTGCAAAAACTATTGCAAAATTATTTTTCACTAAATCCATAAAAGGCATACTATCAATTGCCTCTAATAAACTAGTCTTAATAGAAACATCATCTAAATTTGCATAAATTTTTTTAAAATCTTTAGAATCATTTGCTGAAAGAATATTTTTTTCAATATCAGACATATATGAAAGATATTCTTTAACATAAACATCATTTACATATCTTAAAGAATTATATTCATCTGAAGAAGTAATATAATTTATAGAAGATAAAGTACTTGCATTTCCTATATTATAAGAAGCATCTAAAAACTTAGAAAAATCATTCCCAACAATTAAATTAACTAAACCAGCTTCTGACTTTATTGCATATTCATTTTGAGAAGGCATAATTATTATAATACAAATTATAAAAATTATAATTGTAAAAAATAAAGATACTTTTGATAAAGAAAAATTACTTATACTTGTAAATTTATCAGACTCCCCAAATTTATTATATGAAAGATACATAATAAATATATGAGCTATTATATAAAGAACAAAAAATAAAATAAAAACAAAACTTAATGGGAAAACTAAAAAAGAAATTAAAAAACCAAAAAGCATAGAAATTATTGATAAAATAACATTTTCAGAAATATTTGAATTTATTGAAAATGCAATTATTAATGAAGAAGTTAATGGAAATAATAATATAAACATTAAAAAATTTATTGAAAAAAAGGATGTAAAAATTGGTCCAAGATTTAATGTAATTAATTGATTTAAAGAAAAGCCTGATGCTAAATAAAAATATACCCAAAGAATGATTGAAATTGAAATTAAACCAATTTTAAAAAGATTATTTTTAGAAAATAACTCACTCAAATATTATCAATCCCTACTAAATCTATTAAACCATCTTTTGTAATTATAAAAGTTGTTTCTGCTTGAGAAACATAACTTCCTTTAATATCAACTAAAACTGGATAAGCACCAATTATTTCTGATTTTAATAATTCCCTTAATGCAAATTTTCTTGAAAAAGAAGACATATCTTTTCCTACCCAATATTCTGAAAAAGGTCTATTTTGAAAACTCTTAATTTCTTCTAGAATTTTTTTTGCATCTTTATTTCTAATAGGTTTATCTTCTAAATATTCAAAAATTAAAATTTGAGAACCTTCATTTACAAACCCAGAACCTGTTGTTGCAAATGGTTCTATTGCAAAATTTTCTTTAAAATCTGAAAATTTATAAGAAATATCATTAACAGTATTAGGAATAGAAGGAGTTGCATGAACTACATTTCTAGAAAGAAAATGACCTGTAAGATTTGAAATTGGTTTAAAACCATAAGATTTTATTGTTTCTTGAACAATTTTACCAATATCTTTTATTTTTGCAGACTTATAATTTTCTTCTAAAAATGTTTTTGAATTAGAAAGTGCTTTTGTAGTAGATTCTTTTAATTTTTCATGTTTTTTATTAAAAATAATAGTTTGTGATGAATCAGTAATATATCCATCTAAACTAACACCTAAATCCACTTTTAAAACATCATCTTCTTTTAAAATAATTTCTTTTTCAAGATCATAAGAACTATGAGCAGCTTGATTATTTAAAGATAAGTTTACTGGCCAAGCTGGAAAAGCTCCTTGTTCAATTATATAATCATCGATTTGTTTTCCAAGTTTGCAAATATCTTTACCAGGTTTAAATATTTTTTGTGCAAATTTATGAGATTTAAAACTTATCTCTCCAGATTTTTTTAAAAGATTAATTTCTTGTTCATTCACTAATAAACACTTCCTATTTTTTAAATAAATATTTTTTAAATTTAATTTTTGTTAAAAAAATTACTTTTATAAATAAATAATCCTGCAAATAAAGCAACAAAAATACCTATATAATAAGGCATATCTGGGATAGGTATTTTTTCAGAAGATTTTGCAACAGTAAAATATTTTATAAAAGTATTATTATTAGAATTACCAGTACCTATTGGATCTGAAATTTCAATATATAATGAATGTGGTTGAGTTGATGAAGATAAACCTATATATATTCCATTAAAATTATGTGATAATACTTTAGAAGAATTTGAAGGAATATTAATATTAATTTTTTCTGTTTTTAATAAAATTGCTTGAGGAGAATAAAATTTAAATGAAACCTCTATATTTTCAGTAATTTTAGAATTATTAGAAATAGTTACATTTACATCAAAATTTTCATCAGATGTAATTGAATTTTTTATATAAACATCATTTATCCCATAATCTGAATATGCAAAAGCACTTCCAATAATTAAAATAAAACTAAAAAACAAAAATAAATATTTACTTATCAAAAAATCACCTTATTTTATATATTCTAAAATAGATTTTATATAATTATTATAATTATAATAATTAAAAAGCTTTTGTATTTCTAAAAATAAAATAAATAAAATAATTTATATAAAAAAATAAGATTTTAAAAAATAAAAAAAATTAAAAGATTCTAAAATTTAGAATCATAAACTCCTTCATTTAAATGTTTAATAACATCTTTAATAGAAATACCATCAACAGTTACACCCATAGTTTTACAAGTTCCTAAAATTTCTTTTGAAGAAGCTTTTAAATCTTTTGAAACTAATTGATTATATTTTGCTTTTGCAATTTTTATAATTTGATCAAAACTTAAATTCCCAACAGTTTCAGTTCCACTTTTTTGTGCACCTTTTTTAATATTTAATTCTTTTTTTATTAAAGCACTTGTTTGTGGGGAACCAACTTCTATTGTAAATTTTTTTTTATTATCTATAATTATTTTTACAGGAACTTGTATTCCTTCTAAATCTTTTGTAGCTTCATTAATTGCATTTACAACATCCATTGCATTTATCCCTAAAGGACCTAAAGCAGGACCTATTGGAGGACCTGCATTTGCTTTTCCAGCATCTACTAAAACTTTTATTGTACCCATATTAATCACTTTTCATATTTTTTTTAAATCATATTTTTTTTAAATTATATTTTTTTTAAATTATATTTTTTTAAAAATAATAAAATTACTCTAAAATTTTTATATTTTCCGCTTTAATTGTAATTGGAATTTTAACACTTGCATCAAAAAGCTCAATTACAACTTCTTCTTTTGCAAGATTAATTCTAACAACTTTTGCTCTAGAACCTTTAAATGGACCTAAAATAATTTCAACAGTTTGACCAGGTTTAATCATACTCATTAAAGGTCTAGATTCTAACACCCCTGCAATTTCATTAATATTTATATTTCCTTCAACAATTTTCCCACCTTTTATATGTGGAACATTATGAACTAATATTTCTACTGTTTTTTTAGAATCAGCTTCAACTAACAAATATCCTTTTAAATCAGCCATTTCTACTATAGAATATACTTCTAATTCATTTTGTTTAATTTTATTAAAAAGTAAATCCATAATTACTTTTTCTTGACCAACAGTAGTTCTTATTGTAAAAATCATATAATATCACTCATTTTTTAAACATACAAATATATTTTTATAAAAAATTTAATATTTAGTTAATAAAATTAAAAATTATCTTAATTAAAAAACCAATTACTCCTATTAAAATTATTCCAATACCAATTATTTTTGACATTAACCAAAATTCTTTTTTTCCAGGCTTTTGAGAAATATTTAAAATTCTTTTTGAAGATTGTAAAAATTTACTAACTTTACTCATTTTTATCACATATTTTAAAATATTTATTTTTTAATATTTATTTTTTTTAATTTAATTAAAATATATTATTTGTCTAAAATAAAAAAATTAAACACTATCTATTCCAAAATCAATATTCCCGTTTTTTAAAGATTCAGAATCTTCTAAATAAGGTATATTTGCTCCAGCAATTACAACCATAACTTTTACAGTTTTTTTAGATAAATTATCATCAATCATTGCACCCCAAATAATATGTGCATCATCAGAAATTTTAGATGCAACTGTTTCAACAATCATTTCTGCTTCTTTTAATGTTAAATCATTTCCACCTAAAACATTTACAAGTGCTTTTTTAGATGTAGATATATCTATATCTAATAATGGAGAAGTAAGTGCATTTTCTACAGCTTCCATAGCTCTAACATCATTACCTTTATCTAAAGAACTTTCCCCAACACCAATCATTGCCATTCCACCTTTTGAAAGTATGGTTCTTAGATCTGCAAAGTCTAAATTAATTATTCCAGCTTTTGTTATAAGTTCTATAATTCCTTTAACTGCTTCTGTTAAAATTTTATCAACTTCTTGAAAAGCTACATTTAAAGGTAAATCTGGTGCAATTTCTAAAATTTTATCATTTGGAATTATTATTAATGTATCTACTTCTTTTTTTAATTTTTCAAGACCAGACAATGCATTTTCAATTCTTTTTTTACCTTCAACAGCAAAAGGTAAAGTCCCAACCCCAATTGTTAAAGCACCCACAGCTCTTGCTTCTCTTGCAATAACAGGTGCAGCTCCAGTACCTGTTCCTCCTCCAAGTCCACAAGTTACAAAAACCATATCTACATTTTTACAAATATTTTGAATATCTTCTTTTGATTCTTCAGCAGCAGCTTCTCCAACATCAGGATTAGAACCAGCTCCAAGTCCTCTTGTACTTTTTTTCCCAATTAATATTTTTTTATCTGCTTTTGCTTTAATTAAAGCTTGAGCATCTGTATTTAATGCTATTGTTTGTGCACCTTCAACACCAACAGCATTCATTCTTTCTAAAGTATTATTCCCAGAACCCCCCACTCCAAAAACAAATATTTTTGGAAGAGATGCCTGTAAAAATTCTTCAAGTTCTTTATCTTCATTTTTGTAATTATTTTTAGAGTCCAAAAATTCCACCTCAAATATAAAAGTTATAAATATAATATATAATAAATATATATAAAAAGAAGTTTATATAAATAAATAAGTTAAGAAACCTTTAAATAGGAATCTATTAACCATAAATTTATTAAAAAGGTGTTAAAATGATAGATAAAGATGTTAAAAAAATTGCTTTAGATATAAAATCAATAAAAATACAAGGTGCAAGTAATATTGAAAAAGAAGCAATAAAAATTATTTTAAAATATATTAAAAAAAAAGAAAATATAAAAGAAACACAAATAATTGAATTAAAAGAAAATATAAATCTATTAATTAATCAAAGACCAAATGAACCAAAATTAAGAAATGCATTAAATTATATATTATATAAAGCAAATATGTACAAATATGAGAATAATAATAAAAAATTAATAAATGATATAGAAAAATATGAAACAAAAATAGAAGAATATAATATTAAAGTTTGTGAAATTGCATCAAATCTAATACAAGACGGCACACAAATATTAACACATTGTCATTCAAGTTTAGTTGAAAAAACTTTAAAAATAGCTTATGACAAAAAAATTGATTTTCAAGTAATAACAACAGAAACAAGACCAAGATATCAAGGTAGAATTACTGCTAAAAATTTATGTGATTATGGAATAAACACAACCCAAATTGTAGACTCTGCAGTAGGGCATTTTCTTAAAAAATGTGATTATTTTTTAACAGGTTCAGATGTTATTTTTTCAGATGGGACAATCATGAATAAAGTTGGAACATATCCAATTTCTATTATGGCAAATTATTTCAAAACTCCTCATATAATAATAACTACAACAAATTGTTGCGAATTAAATGATTTAAAAAATATAAAAGAAGAAATAGAAGAAAGAGATTCTAATGAAATTTGGAATGAAAAAGAAAGGCCAAAAAATCTAAAAATAAAAAATCCTGCATTTGATATAATCCCAAATGAATTAATAGATAAAATAATTACAGAAAGAGGAGTTTATTCCCCAGAAAGTTTATATGCTTGGGTAAATAATTTAAAATAAAATTATTAAAAAAATTGATTTAAACCAGTTTGTTTTTTTCCAGTAAGTAAAATATCTTTTGTTATTTTAAAAACTTCTAAAATAGATAACACTGCTGGAAGTAATTGATGATCTAAATAATAATCATAATCATAAATTGTATTTTTATCTAAAATTTCATACAAAAAAGCTCTTTGAGAAATTGTTTTCAAATTAGGATTAAAAATTATAATATATTCTACAACATTTTTATTATCTACAACAAACCCTTCTTTTTTTGCATTTTCTAATGCAGACATTGCAGGGGTAATAGTTTTATAATTAGAAGCTTTTTTATGAACAAAAGAAGAAATAATTAATTCTTCTAAAGGAATATTATGATTTTTTAAATCTTCAATAGATTTTTTTACAAAAGAAATTGCTTTTTTATAATCTTTATCTTTTAAAATTAATTCTAATACTTTTTTTTGAGTTTTTTTAACAAAAAGACACCAATCTCTTCTTACAAATTCAAATCCTTTTATTTTAAATTCATCTTTTTCTTTTTTATATAATGCATATTTTTTTTTCGCAACTTTCATACCATCTCTAGATAATACAAAAATTCCTCTATCAAATAAATCTTCAAGTTCTAAAGACATTGAAGTTGGAAGATTTAAATTGATATTTTGTAAATCTTCTTTAAATTTTGGCAAATTATTATATTTTATAAAACAAGAATCTGTGTCAGAATAAATTACAACATAACCCATATTTTCAAAAGATTTTATAGTTTCTTGAATTTTTGTTCTAACAAGATGATACATTATATTTAAACAATCTTTACAATACCATCTAGCACCAGCAAAACCCATATATCCATATGTAGAGGCTAGAAGAATTTTTAAAGCATATTGTTTTGCATAAATATTTTTATATTCAATTGAATCTTTTGATATATTTTTTAATTGATTTTTAAGAGGAATTCTAATATTTAATAAATCTTCTAAAAGTAAAGGTACAAAACCTTTTTGATCTCTACAAATTTTTTGACCAATAATTTCTATAAAATTATTACATTCTTTTACATTTATTGTATCAGGAGATATATTATATGCAATTATAATAGAAATATGATAACTTCTAAAATCCACAACTGCTATATTTTCAGAAATACCTCCAATTGGATCTTTTACAAAAGCACCTGTAAAAGTATATTTATATCTTTGAGAAATTTCATATGCAGATGGTTTATTTGGAATAATTTTATTTTTAGAAAAATAATATTTTATAAACCATTTTTCAACCATATTACCTGAAGAAATATTAAGAACATCTATTAAAGGAATTGTAATTAATTTAGAAATTTCAATAATTATACCTATATAATTTATTCCTAAAAAAGAAGTTGCAAGACAATCGTCTATATTATAATCTATTATTCTTTTATAATTATTTAAATTATAACAATTAATCATTTCTTTTACTAATAAAACATCTTTTTTTTTAGAAGTAATAGACTCATAAACAGAAGTTAAATCCATTTTTGAAAAATTAAATATTTGTAGATAATTTAAAAGCCTAATTAAAATATATACATCTATATGTAAAATACCATCTATAAAAGAATATAATCTAGATTTCTTTAAAAAAGATATTCTTCTAGTTCCAATCATAAGTTCTTTTTTTGTTAAAAATTTATATCTTTTATATAAATAATCAAAATCAAAATAAGAACCATTATATGTAAAAATTATGTCTGGATCTTTATTATAAATAAAATCACTTGCATTTTTTATTAAATCAATTTCATTTTCAAAATAGAAGATATTTTGTAAATTTTTAGTATCTACATTTTTCTTTTTTAAAAAAAAAGAAAAAGAATTATTTAAATTATCTAAAAATGAAATTGAAATAATTTTATTTTTATCAAATGTTGGAAAATTTAAATTATCTGATAAAACTTCAATATCTAAACTAAGAGTTGTTAAATCTTCTAAACTTAGATAAGAATCATCACTTTTTAAAGAAAATATTTTTTTAGAAGAATCTGTTGAAAATATGATTTTTTTAAAGTTTGATAAATTTAAATCTATAAAAAATCTTTCTAAAAAAGAAATATCATATTCATGTAAACTAAAATTAAAATTTATTTCTAAAGCATGTTTTTGAAGATGAGCTTTTGCTTCTATTAAAAAAGATACATTTTCAAAAAGTAATTTATAAATATACAAAAAGTTTTCTTTTTTAACTTTTATAATTTCAATAATCCCTTTTAAATTTTTAGAAATAAATAAAATATCTTCATTAGATAACTCATATTCTGTAGATATATAAAAATAAGGATTAAAAAAAACTATTTTATATTCTTCTTTTTTTAAACCTTCTTTTACACATATAAATAATTCTAAGTCTTTATAATAAGCATCAAGCAGATATCCACTTTTTAATATTAATTCTGAATTATTCATATAAATATATAATATATAAAAACATTAATATAGTAAATCTAAAAATAAATCTAAAAAATAAATCTAGAAAACTAGATTTATAAGATATAAAACTACAAAAACTACAATTGTAAGAATTATATTTATTTCAATATTTTTATATTTAAACATATTTCTTACAAGATGATAAATTAATGCAATTAAATAATAAATTAAAAATACTCCAATAATAAATAACAAAATAAAAGAAATTATTGTTCCAAATCCAGATAAACTTAAAGCAGTAGAACTATATGCATTTAAAGGATTAACAATAACTGATTTTAAAAAAGTAATTAAATTTGGAGAAAAAATTACAACTACTAAAAAACTTAAAAGAGTAGAAATAATATGAATAATTTTAAAAGATGCAAGCCCTGAAAGTATTTTTTTTAAGGAATTTTTTTCAACATTATTTTTTCCTTTTATTAAATATAATAAAACAAATAAAATAACACCTGTAATTAACCAATTAAAAACTAAATTATCTAATAACTGTAATAAAAAATATTTAATAGAAGAAATACCATAAACCATAAAAATAATACTTTCTATCAACACAGATATAATAATTACAACTATTGCAGTTTTTAAACTAACAGATTCATAAAATTTATTCATTAAACATTTTGGAGAAAGTCTTGTTGGTTCTCTAAAATCATTTACTAAACTTTTTTTCTTTTTAACCATTTTTAATCCCATTTATAATCAAATAAATATTCTTAATATTATAAAAAAATATTAAATTTATTAAATAATATATTTTTTATATATTTATTATAAAACATAAGGTTTATTTATGTTTCTATAAAATAAAATTTTTAAAAAAAAACAATTAATATTTAAAAATATATAAAAACAACATATAGATAGGTTTTTAATAAGTATTTATAATAATTATTTATAAATAGCTATTTTTTAGTAGAAATTTAAACTTAAAACAAAGGTGAAAAAATGTCAGAAGTAGAATTTAAATTTGGACAAGCAGGACAATTAAAAATCGGTGGATTTGTAATTATTGATGATGTTGTATGTAAAATAGACACAGTAGATAAATCAAAACCAGGAAAACATGGAGCTGCAAAAATAAGAATTACTGCAACAGGTGTATTTAATGGTAAAAAAATGAATTTATTAAAACCAGGAGATGCAGATGTAAAAATTCCTGTATTAGAAAAAGGAAATGCACAAATTATTGCCGATTTAGGAGAAAAATATCAAATAATGGATGCAAACAATTATCAAACATATGAAGTTGATAAAAGAGATTTTAAAGATTTAAATGCAGGAGATAATGTTGAATATACAAAATCAGGGATTTTAGTTAAAATTGTAAGAAAAAAGGCAGATAATTAATTTTTGCCTTTTTAAATTAATTTTAATATTTAAAATAAACTTTTTAAAAAATTAATTATCTATTTTCTCAAAAAGATGATTTCCTTTTATAATTTTCTTTTTAGAACAAATATTAGTAAATTCTAATTTTAAATTAGCTTTGTTTTCAAAATCAATCCCTAATTGATATAAAATTTTTTTCCAAGAATTTGTTAAAATAGGAGATAATTCAACTGCTATTATTCTAATTGTTTCTAAAAGAACATAAATTACTTTATCAAATTCGTCTACATTTTCTTTTAATAAAACCCAAGGCTCTTTATCTTGAACATATTTATTAGCAATAGAAGAAAGTGTAAATATTTCTGAAACAACTTTTGTAAGTTCTTTTGATTGATATAAAGAATGTATTAACTCTATTTTTTGTTCTACAATTTTTACAAATATTTCATCTTTATAAAATTCAAATCCTTCTTCTTTATTTCTTTTAATAGCAAGAGATGTTACTCTTGAAACTAAATTACCTATATTTGCAACAAGATCAGTATTAATTCTATCTATAAAATTAGATTTATAAAAAGAACCATCTTCTCCAAAAGAAATTTCTCTTAAAACATAATATCTAAAAGCATCTACACCATATTTATCAATATAATCTTGAACATAAACTACATTCCCAAAAGACTTAGACATCTTTTTACCTTCACTAGTCCACCATCCATGCGCAAATTCTATTTTAGGGATTTCTAAATCAACAGATTTTAGAAAAATTGGCCAATAAACTGTATGAAATCTATATATTTCTTTTCCCATAAGTTGAAAATCTACAGGCCAATATTTTTTAAAGTTATCTGAATCTGGATATCCTAAAGCACTAACATAATTAAATAATGCATCCAACCAAACATAAATTGTAAAATTATTATCAAAAGGTAATTTAATCCCCCAAGTCACATTTTTTCTAGAAATACATAAATCATCTAATCCATTTTTAACAAAATTTATAATTTCATTTTTTCTTTTGTCTGGTTTTAAAAAAGAAGGATTTTTATTATAAAAATCTAATAAAAAATCTTGATATTTATTTAATTTAAAAAAATAGGCTTCTTCTTTTTCTAAAAAAACATCATGTCCTTCTGGACATTTATTATTAATAATATCTTTATCTGTATAAAATGCTTCACAAGATTTACAATAATAACCTTCATAAAAACCTTTATAAATATCTCCTTTATTTTTCATAATATTAATAATTTTAGTTACAGTATCTATATGATTTTTATCTGTAGTTCTAATAAAATAATCATAAGAAATATTTAATTCTTTCCAAAGGGATTTAACATTAATATATATGTCTTCTAAAAAAGATTCAATAGACATATTTTTTTCTAAAGCAGCATGCTGTATTTTTAAACCATGCTCATCTGTTCCTGTTAGAAAAAAAACATCTGATCCTAAAAGTCTATAATATCTTGCAAAACAATCTGCAACTATAGTTGTATATGCATGACCAAGATGTAATTTCCCATTTAAATAATAAATAGGTGTTGTTATATAAAATTTTTTAGGAATATCTAATTTAATCATTTTATTTCACATCCTATAAATATTTAAAATAAAACAATTTAAAAAATAGTTTTATTTTAAAAAAATCAAAAAAAAGGTATAATTTTTTTTTAAAAAAATTATATAAATATTTCAAATCCACAAACAGGATTAGTATAATTATTATTAATTAAAACATCTGGTAAAAATTCACCAATAAAACCAACAATTTTATCATCAATAATAACTTCTGCACTTCTTCCAGAAATAAAAAATTCTAAATCTTTTTTTCTAAGTTCTAATTTCTTTCCTAAAATATTACACAAACTATATAAAACACTAGAAATTTCCGTAAAAGAAATAATATTATTTGCAATAACTGCTGATAATTTTAAAACAGTTTTAGAAAGTATATCACTTTTATTATCTGAAATTACAACATAATCACAAACAAATATTTTTTGTGGAAAAAACTTATGTTGATTATTTATTAAAATTTTAAATAATTTAGGGATATACCAACTATTTATTATATTTAAAGAATTTTCTGCACTAAAACCTAAACTAATATAATCAGTTTTATTTAGATTAAAATTTTCAAAAGACTCTTTTTTAGAACCTAAAATTAAAGGCATAACTTCAATAAAACCCATAGTAGTCATAATTCTAATTATATCTTCTTGTAAAATACTTTCATCTAATCTTTCAGAGATACTTACTACTTTTGCATTTGTAGGAATTATTTTTGAAAATGTATATGCTCTTGCAATATCATCACAAAGATCATTTATATGCAAAACATCTGTTCTAAAACCAATTATAATAACTTCTATTTTTTTATTATCTATAATTTTACAATCATACATCATTTTTTCTAAAAAAAATTTCATTTTTTCTACAGAAATATCAATTCCTATTAAATTTTTAACATCATCTACAGAAATAACCATTTTATTAAAATCATTATTTGGAGATAAAATAGTATTGTCAGGATATTTTATTTCTAAAGAATATATTTCTCCACCCATATCTGAAAATAAAGCTGTAAAGATATTTATTACATGATTTAATTTATGCAAACTTTTACCTGTACATTCTATAAAAAGATCTTTTGTATTAAAATCTACTTTACCAGTATCTTTTGAATTAATAATTGGAGGCATAGATAAAAATTTATTATTAGAATCTAAAAAACAAAGATATTTATCTTTCCCTTCTAAAAGAGAATTATATGTAATTCCTGCTGGATGTTTTTTAATAATTTCAAAACCATCAAGTTCTTTATCAAAACCAAGTGGGGTAAATTTTATTTCTTTAGGATTAAGCGCACAAAAAGTGATAGGAAATTGAATTTTATCTAAAGGATACACCCCTATAGCAACAGTTTTTCTTTTTCTACCATATGTTAAATGAATTTTTTCTTGTATATTTATAATTTCTTTAATTTTTGAATCATCTAAAGATAATTTCTTAACAACTAGACAAAGTGTGTAATTTCCATAATCTCTTGCAGATTGTAAAACATTTACAACCAAATTACTTTTTTTAATATTTGGAAAAGTATATTTTTCAACATTAATATATGATTTTAATGCTCTTAAAAGACCATAATATGATAAAAGATCTGTTCTTTCAGCAGTAATTTCTATTTTTAAAATATCTTCTAAAGAATTATAAGAATCTATTTCTAAACCAAAATCAAAAAGAATTTCTTCAAGTAAAGAAATTGTTAAATCTTTTATATTTAAATCATTTTTTAATTTTTCAAAACTAATATCTATTGTAGCCATAATATTTCCTTATTTTAATAAATTATTAAATTAATCTTCTAGGAGGAATAGAATATTTTCTAAGCCAATCTATATCGTTTTCATCACCATAAATTTCTTTAATATTTGTTTTATTATATAAAAGCATTGCAATTCTTTCAATACCAATCCCCCATGCAATAACATTATTTTTAATACCATAAGGGAAAAGACATTCTTTTCTAAAAATACCAGAATTCATTATTTCAACCCATGAATTTTTTTCTTCAAAAAATGCAAAAACTTCAATACTTGGTTCTGTATATGGATTATAAGTTGGTTTTATTTTTATTTTTTCAATACCTAATTTTTTTAAAAAAACTTTAATAAATCCAATTAAATCAGATAAAGAAATATTATCACCTATAACAAATCCTTCAGCTTGATGAAATTCAGGAAGATGTGTACCATCTATTGTTTCATTTCTAAAAACTTTTCCAATACTAAAATATTTTGAATTTTGTTTTTCATCTTCTGAAAGTTCTAAAAATTTTCTAAAAGTTGAAGCAGTTGTATGTGTTCTTAAAATTAATTGTTTAGAAATATCTATATCCCACAAATATCTATGACCTAAAGAATTTGTTTTAGATCCATTTTCATGAACATCTTTAATTTTTTTTAAAAAAGAAGAATCTTTTGGAAGTTTACCATTTAATGGTAAAAAAAAAGTATCTTGTAAATCTCTCATAGGATGATCTTGTGATATAAACATAGAATCCATTGACCAAAAAGATAAATCAACATATGGACTTTTCATTTCTTTAAAACCCATTTCTAAATATAAATCTCTTATATAATATAAAATTTGTCTTAATGGATGAATCCTTCCAGCATCTTTTGGTTTTGGAAGTTTTTCTACTTCAA
Organism: Candidatus Iainarchaeum sp.; assembly: GCA_028700115.1. Classification (GTDB taxonomy): domain Archaea; phylum Iainarchaeota; class Iainarchaeia; order Iainarchaeales; family CSSED10-239; genus Forterrea. The sequence continues at coordinate 100,133 of JAQVTI010000001.1, forward strand.
ATTCTTTAAAGATTTTATTTTTATAAGATTTATTTTTTAAAGAATCTGAATCAAGATTTAAAATTGTATCTGAATCTAAAATATAATCTGTATTTTTTAAAAAAGCATAATTTTTTTTAGTAATCTGCTTTTTAGAAATAAAATTTCTTTTTAAAAAATAATCAATATATTTATCAGAAACTTCTTTATTTTCTGAAATTAACAATAATTTTTCTTTTTTTTCTTTAATTTTTTCTTTATAATCTAAAACAGGAACAATTATTGAATCTTTAATATTTATTAAATTATCTTTTTTACAAACACCAAAAGCAAGAATGATTTCTTGTATATTTAAATTATTAATATTTATTTCTTTTAATGAAGATATATTTATATTTTTATTAATTAAAAAATCACACAAAATTTCTTCAATAAATCCTTTTTTTAAAGATTCTAAACCAATTTTTTCTAAATTATAAATATTTGAAAAAAATATATTTTCTGAAATTAAATTTTCAGACTTTAAAAATTCTATAGATCTCCTTATAGAATCTACATCTAAATCTATATTTTCAATTAATTCTTCAAAACTACATTTACTTAAATTTTTTATTTTTAAATATACTATTTCATCAGATACACTAAATCTAATCATCTTTAATCACTAAATATATTATATATAAATACATATTTATTCTTTTCCTATTCATTAAAAAAAATAAATAAAAATTAAAAATCATCATCCATAAAATCAAATTTTTTTTTATCACTTTTGATTTCAGAATGTTTTATAACAAATGATTTAATAGATCTTTGAATAGGATCTTTAAAAACTAATATTAAAATTATAATTAAAAAAATAAAAATTAAATAAAAACCTAAATTTTTACTAAAAAAATTAGAAACTACAAAACTTGGTTTAGGAGGTTTTCTTTCATAAGCTAATATACTAATTTCATTTGATGAAATCCCTGAAAAAGAAATAGAATATTCATTAATTGGAGTATCTGGAATTGTAGGTTGTATAACTAAAGGATTATAAAAATGTAAATTTATTGAAGAATCTTTTGGTATATAATAAAGATCATTTATAATAAAATAATTTAATAAATTATTATTAAATTTCCAAAGATATTCTTCATCATTTTCATAAAGTTTGATTAAAAAAGAATCATAAGAATCATATTCAACTCTAATAGTATTATTAAATTCATCAAAACCTATAGATAAATTTGAAAAATCAGTAATATATATGTGTGGTTTTAAATTTGGATCTATTTTTAATAATTGTTCTAAATTTAAATTTGCATTCAAAACATTTTCTTTAAATAATTCTAAATCTTTTGGATAATAAGATAAATAATCTATATTCCAAGTTTCAACTATATGAGCTTCTTTTGGAGAATAAATAGAAACATCTATTGAATAATTTCCTAAACTAGCTGCAGAAACAGAATATAAACCAATAATTAATATTAAAAAAAATAAACTAAAATAAATTTTGCTTAAATAAATATTCATATATATCTACAACCTTTCGTTAAATATATTTTTAAAAAATATTATTAAAAATATATTTTTTAATTTATATTTTAATAAATAATATAAATTAAATATATATTATATATAAGATAAGATTTATATATTTTTGTAATAAAATTAAAATATAAAAAGAAGAATAAATATAACAAATAACATTTTGTAAATAACAAAAAAGTAAAAAACATTAAAATATTTAAAAAAATAGTCCAAGACAATATGTAAAATAAAACAGTTGTATTTAAATAAACTATCATACTATATATTAATATGGGTATAAATATAAAATATCTAGGACACTCTTCATTTTTACTAAATATTGATAAAACAAAAATCCTAACAGACCCTTATTTCAGTAATACCCCACTTGGGGATATGGATAGAAAAATTAAATGTGCTATTTCTTTAGAAAATATGAAAAAAATAGATAATATTCTAATAAGCCATGAACATACAGATAATTTTGAATTAAAATCAATAGAATATTTAATTAAAAAATTTAATCCAAAAATTATTGCACACCATAGTGTACTTAATAAAATTAATTCAAATAATTATAATAAAATCTCAATAGATGAATATGAAATTAAAAAAATAAATAACATAGACTATAAAGCATATCCAGCACATCACCCAAGTTCATTTTATCCATTAAGTTATTTAATTAAATCTAAATCTGGAAAAACAATTTATTTTGCAGGAGATACATTTATGACAAAAGATCATGACAAAATAAAACCAGATATTGCAATTCTACCAATTGGTGGAAAAAGAACTATGGATCTTGGAACAGCAATTAGAGTTTCTAAAAAAATGAAACCTAAAATTTTAATTCCTATGCATTATAATACTTTTGAAGATATTAATAAAAACCCAGAAGAATTAAAATATAAATTAGAAAAAACAAGTTATGATATCAATACAATAATACTTGAACCTGGAAAAACATATAGACAAAAATAAATATAAAAAAATTAATAATCAGAAATTTCAATTAAATCTAAATCTTTTGCAACAAATGAATTTTTAAAAAACTTTTTTGCTTCTTTTTCAATAACTAAAACATCTTTATATCTTGGAGAAATATGTGTTAAATATAATTTTTTAACATCTGCTTTCTTAGCAAACAAAGAAACATCTTGTGCCACAGAATGCAAAGTTTCTTTTGCTCTTAATTTATGTTCTGAAATAAAAGATGATTCATGAATCAATATATCTGCATTTAATACTTTTGGAGGAACTTTATTTAAAACAAATGTATCTGTTAAATAACAAATTTTTTTCCCAATTTTTTTATAATTATAATCAATTACATCTTTTGGGAAGATAAATTTATTTCCAATCTTTATTTTTTCTCCATTTTGAAGTTTGCTAAAAAATGGTCCTTCAGGAATATTTAAACTTAATGCTTTTTTCTTATCAAATTTTCCAATTTTATCTAAAACTTTAAAAACATATCCAAAAGTTAAAACTGAATGATTTAATTTAACACAAGAAATATTTATGTTATCAAAAGTATATGAAAAACTTGATTTTACTTCTTTTAGATTTATTTTAAATGAAAAAATGATTTTAGAAGAAGCAATATATTGCTTAATATCTTTAGAAAAACCAAATGGTAAAAAAATATTTAAATCTTCAGTTCTTTGATTTAATTGCATAGTTGCTAAAAGCCCTAAAAGACCAAAAAAATGATCTCCATGAAAATGAGTTATAAATATATTTTTAATTTTTAAAATACTTTCTGAAACTTTCATAATTTGTTGTTGAACATTTTCAGGACAATCAAAAAGATAATTATTTCCTTTATAATTTATTAATAAAGAACTTAAATTTCTATTTTTAGTAGGAGTACTACTTGAAGTTCCTAAAAAATACATTTTAATTTTATCAGACATATATAAATTCCCTAATTTAATATATTAAAAACAAATATATTTTAAAGATGTTTCATTTTATATATATATTGTATATAATTATAATATTTTTTTAAAAAATATAATACATTTATATAAAATTATATTTTTAATTTAAAAATAAAGAATGTGATAAATATGAATATGACAGATAAAAAAAATGTTTCAGAAAAACAAATAAAAGATCTTGATTATAAAGATACAAGCCAAATACAAGTGCCTATTAAATTAATAGACCAAGTAATTGGACAAGATAAATCAATTAAACTTATTAAAAAAGCAGCAATGCAAAAAAGACATATTATGCTTATTGGAGAACCTGGAACTGGAAAATCCATGATTGCAGCTTCTCTTGCAGAAATTCTCCCACCTTATAAACTAAAAGATATAATTAGTTATCCAAATATAGAAGATAATCACACACCAATTATAAAAATTGCAAATGCAGGAGACGGAAAAAAAATAATAGATCAAGCAAAATTAGAAGCAAATAAAGCAAATACTTCCCAGAAAATGATTGGGATGATTTTACCTTTAGGATTTCTAATAATTACAATTGTTTTATGGCAATTAAATAAAATTTCAGATATAGTTTTTGGGGCTATGTTAATTTTATCAGGATTTATAATGGTTACTTCTGCACTTAGTATGCAGATGTTAAAAAAAGGAAATATTATTATTCCAAAATTATTAATAGATAATTCTAAAAAAAAACATGTTCCTTTTGTAGATGCAACAGGAGCAAGAGCAGGAGCATTACTTGGGGATGTTTTACATGATCCTTTACAATCTGGAGGTCTTGGAACACCTCCTCATTCAAGAGTAATTCCTGGAATGATCCATAAAGCAAATGGAGGAGTTTTATTTTTAGATGAAATTGCAAGCCTTTCTCCTAAATCCCAACAAGAACTATTAACTATTTTACAAGAAAAAAAATATAGTATAACAGGACAATCAGAAATGTCTAGTGGGGCAATGGTTAGAACAACACCTGCTCCTTGTGATTTTATATTAGTTGCTGCAGGAAATTATCAAGATTTAGAAAAAGTACACCCTGCAATAAGATCTAGAATAAGAGGAACTGGTTATGAATGCCAAATGAATGTAGATGTACCAAATACTTCTGAAAATAGAAATAAAATAGTACAATTTGTTGCACAAGAAATTAAAAAAGATGGTAAAATCCCACACTTTAAAAAAGAAGCTGTTGATGAAATTATTTTTGAAGCTAGAAAAAAAGCAACTAGGAAAAATCATCTTACCTTAAAATTAAGAGAACTTGGTGGGCTTGTAAGAGCAGCAGGAGATATTGCCATAGAAAAAGGTAAAATTTTAGTTGATAAACAAGAAGTAATTGATGCAAAAATTTCATCATATACTTTAGAACAACAAATGGTTTCTAAAATGATGGATGTAAAAAAAGAATATGAAATATATAGTACAAAAGGATTCAAAAAAGGAAGAGTTAATGGACTTGCTGTAATGGGAGATACAAATGCAGGAATTATGCTTCCAATAGAATGTGAAGTTACATCTTCTCAAGAATTTCAAAAAGGACAAGTAATTGCAACAGGTAAACTTGGAGAAATTGCAAAAGAATCAGTTCAAAATGTTTCTGCAATTTTTAAAAAATTAACTGGAAAAGATATCTCAAATTATGATATACATATACAATTTTTACAAACACATGGTGTAGAAGGAGATTCTGCATCAATATCTATTGCTTCTGCAGTAATTTCTGTATTAGAAAATATACAAATTGATCAAAATATAGCTATGACAGGATCATTATCAATTAGAGGAGAAGTTTTACCAGTAGGAGGAGTTACTGGAAAAATAGGTGCTGCAATAAGTTCAAAGATAAAAAAAGTAATTATACCATATACAAATAAAGAAGATGTTGTAATTTCTAAAGAAGATGAAAAAAAAATAGAAATAATTCCTGTAAAAACAATTTATGAAGTTATACAACATGCATTCAAAAATTGTAAGAAAAAAGAAGAACTTCTTAAAAAACTAAAAAAAATGGAATAAATTTATTAAAAAAGCTGTTATTTTAATATAACAGTTTTTTTTAATAAAACTATTTTTAAAAATTAAAATAACATACAAGATAAATAAAACTTAATTTTTATATCTTTTTCAATATTATATTCTAAAAAAAGAGGAGAATCATCTTTAAGTTTTAAAATAATTTCACAATCATTATCAATAGATTTAGTAATGTTTTTTAAATATGCTAATGAAAATTTAACACAAACATTTTTTTTAGATTTAACTTTTGCTTTTAAAACACTAACTTCTATATCTCCTTTTTCTCCAAAAGATTCAATAATTAATTTATTATCAACTAACTTTAAAGTCAAGGTACTTGATATAAGAGAAACATCTTTTAGTATTTCTTTTAAAAAATATGCAGGAACTGTAATTATAGATTCATAATTAATTTCAGGAATAGAAATATCTGAATCTGAAATATCTATAAAAGAAGTATTAAATTTTCTTTGTATTGCCCCAAGTAAATTAATTTGTAATGAATTTTCTTTAAGTTCTAATTTTAATTTATCTTTTTCAAAAGATCTAGATAACATATTATATACTTCTTGAATATTTAAACCAACTAAACTAGGATCAACAGAATAGTTTTCAAAAAAATATTTTGGGAAATAAAAATCTATTAAAAGAATTTGTGTTTTATCAATTGCTTTTATATATATACCATCATCTTTAAATCTTACATTTGTTTCTTGTATTAAAGAAGAAATTCCTTCTAAAGATTTTTTAAAAAGAGATACATTTTTAGCAGTAATCATATTAAACACAAATTTTATTATTTATTTATATAATTACTATACATACAAATGATTTATAAATTATTTGTAAAATCAAAAAAAATATAAATAAAATATATAAATAAATTATTTTAAAAAAAATTACAAAACATTTAAATTTAAATACATCTATATTATATTTATGCAAAAAATTATAGACAAATATACACCTAAAAATTTAGATGAAATTGTAAGTAATAAAAAAGCAGTTCTACAAATAAAATATTGGGCAAAAGAACATAAAAAACCATTATTTATTTATGGAGACACAGGTGTTGGAAAAACACTTTCTGCGAAATTAATTGCAAAAGAAATGGACTGGTCTATTTATCATACAGATGCATCAGATATAAGAGGAAAAGAAACTATTTCTCAAATATACAATATTGCAACAAGCTCAATGACATTATTTGGTAAAAAAAGATTACTTTTATTAGATGAAATAGATGCAATGGATGATAAAAGAGGAGGGGGGGATTATGGTGGATTTATTGAACTCTCTAAGATTATAGACAAATCTAAACAACCAATAATATTTATTGCAAACGATCCATATGAAAATAAAAAATTAAGACCTATTTTTGAAAAATGTGAACAAGTTAAATTTGATCTCCCAAACAAAATATCAATATTAAAATTTGCAAAAGAAATTTGTGATAAAGAAGAGATTGATTATGATTTAGTTAGTTTAAAACAATTAATTGAAAATACAAAAAACGATATAAGAGCACTATTAATAGATTTGTCAGACTTTATTTTAAGTAAAAAAATGACACTTGAAAATATAGAAAACCTAGGGGATAGAAAAAAGGACGAAGATGTCTTTAAAGTCCTAGGCAAGATATTTTATCCTAAAGATTTTTATGAAACTAAAAACGTAACTTTTGATATGAATATTGATTGGAAGTTATTATTTGCATGGCTTGAAGAAAATATTCCTAGAAAATATCAAAATCCAACAAATCTAAAAAACGCAATGGATTCTCTTGCAAAAGCAGATTTATATCAAGGAAGAATTGGTGCAACTAATTGGATTTTATTAAAATATGTTATGGATTATTTAACAATAGGAATAGCATATGCAAAAACAGAAAAAGAAATAGGTGGGTTTTCACCTTTTGTTTTTCCTTCAATTCTTAAAAAATTAAGTGGAAATAAAAAAGAAAGACTTATTAAAAATAATATTGTTAAAAAAATTAGAAATAAAGCATATTGCTCAAAACACATAGTTGAAAAAAATCATTTCCCTATTCTTTCAATAATTGCAACTACTAATAAATATAATGAAGAACTAATAAAATATTTTGAACTAGAACACGAAGAAATTAAACTTCTTGGTGCAAAGGTTACAAAAAAAGAATATGAAAAAATTGTGAATTAATATGGCAAAAAGTACAAAATATAATAGAATAGCAATAATAGATAAAGATAAATGCCAACCAAAAGCATGTAACTATCTATGCCATAGAGTATGCCCACCTGTTAGAATGGGGGAAGATGCAATTGAAATTACAAATAGAGATAACTGGTCACAACCAATAATTAATGAAGAACTTTGTACAGGTTGTGGGATTTGTTCTAATAAATGTCCTTTTGGAGCTATACAAATAATAAATATAGGGGTAGACTTTTCAGAACCAATACATCAATTTTCTATAAATTCATATAGATTATATTCACTTCCAGAAATTGAAAAAGGATACATTACAGGTATGATTGGAAGAAATGGTTCTGGAAAATCAACTGCATTAAATATATTATCAGGAGAGTTAATTCCTAATTTAGGAAATTATAAAGAAAAAGGAAATATAGATAAAGTAATAGAATATTATAGAGGAAAAAATATACAAAAACATTTTAAAGATATAAAAAATAAAGAAATAAAAGTATCTTACAAGATACAAAAAGTTGAAGATATACCTAAGATGTTTAATAAAAAAATAATAGATCTATTAAACATGACTACAAATGATAAAGACAATATTAAAGAAATAATAAAAGAACTTGAACTTGAAAAAATTATTAATAAAAAAACAACAGAAATATCAGGTGGAGAATTACAAAGAATTGCAATTGCTGCAAGTCTTTTAAAAAAATCAAATATATATTTCTTTGATGAATACACTACTTTTTTAGATATTAGACAAAGATTTAAAATAGCAAAACTTTTAAGGAAAAAAATAAATCCAGAAAAAGCAATTTTTTTAATAGAACATGATCTTGCAATACTTGATTATCTAAGTGATTTTACACAAATTATGTTTGGACAAAAAAATGCTTATGGAATGTGTTCTAATAAAAAAAGTACTAAAAAAGGAATAAATGAATTTTTAGATGGATTTTTAAAAGAAGAAAATATAAGAATTAGAAAATATTCAATAGATTTTGCATCTTTAAAAATAACCCAAGATTTTAAAAAAAATATACTTACCGAATATCCAGATATGAAAAAAAAACTTGGAGATTTTGAATTAGATATAAAATCTGCAGAAATTAGAAAAGGAGAAATAATAGGGGTAATAGGACCAAATGCAATAGGAAAAAGTACATTTATAAAAATGGTTTCTGGAGAAATGAAACCTGATAATTGTAATATTAATAATAACTTAAAAATATCATATAAATCACAATATATAGAATTAGATAAAGAAAAAACTGTAGAAGAATTATTTTTAGAAAAAGATATTGATTATGATATTTTTAACTCAGAAATAAAAGGACAATTAGATTTAGAAAAGATAATACAACAAAAAATATCAGAATTATCTGGAGGAGAATTACAAAAAGTTGCAATAGCATATACAATTTCAAAAAATGCAGACATTTATTTAATTGATGAACCTTCTGCTTTTTTAGATGTTGAACAAAAATTAATTATATCAAACGTAATTAAAAGCGTAATAAATAAAAAAGAAAAATCAGCTTTAATTGTAGATCATGATCTTTTATTTATTGACCAAATCTCTGATAGAGTACTTTTATTTGAAGGAACCCCATCTATAAAAGGATATGCAAATGAAATTGGAACTATTGAAAACTCATTTAATAAATTTTTAAAAGAACAAAATATGACATTTAGACAAGACCCCCAAACAAAAAGACCAAGAGCAAATAAAGAAGGTTCTCAAAAAGATAAAGAACAAAAAAGAGATAATAAATATTATTATTCTCTTTAATTTTTTTTATTTTTTTATAATTAAAAAATTATCTAATTAATTCTAATTGTATAGAATCATTATCAAAATTATCTTTAATAATTTGATTACATAAAGGAGAGATATAATTATTAGATATTTCTTTACTAAAATTTAATGTTCTTGATAAAGATAAATCAGAAACTAATTCTCCTGAATAAGAACAAGCTATTTTAATTGAGCCAGTATAGTTAGAACTATTTAAATTTGCAGAAAAATCAGAATAATTACAATTAATTGAACTTAAATTATTTATTTCTTGAAAATATAAATTTAAATAATTTTCTACCTTTAAATTATAATCTAATTTAGAAGAAATATTACAATCAGAATAAGAAGTATCTGCAAGAGCATCAGCAATAACATTATCTACAGAAATAACTACATCTGTTGAAAACATTTCTAAATCTTTTACAATATTAACCTGCCCAACATAATTCACATTTGGTACAAAAAATGCAAGCATAATTAATAAAAATATTGAATTAAATAAACCTTTTTGATTCATAATACTCCTCACAATAAAATTTATTTAAATTATTATAATTTAATGAATTATCTTCTGTTGAATAAAAAACATATCTTAAACACCAATAATCATTATCAATATCCCCAACAGGAATATTTGGAGTTTTACTTAAAAGTTTAGAAGAATAAACCACATCTATATTATTTTGAGAATCTTGTGAAAATGAAAAATATATAGTAGTAGTTAATACTGCAGCAAATATTATAAAAATAATTACATAATATAAAGTTGTTAAACTAAAAATAAAACCATTTTTATTATTCATTATACCACACTTTTAAATGTGCAATAGATATATTTAAATCACAATTTGAACTTCCTTCTATACAAGAAAGATATTTTTCTTTAGAAATATATTTAAAATCACTAATAATCACATTAAAATCAATTTCATAAACATTATCTATATTTGATTGTAATATATCATTACAAGAATTATTTAAAATATTAAATGAATCTATACTAAAATTACATTTATAATTATCTAAAAGACCTAAAGAATTTTTATTAATATTTGAATCTGTATAAAAACAATTTCTAAAAACAAAACTATTATCTGAATTACTAATAAAACAATTTATTTTAGAATTTTGAGAGATATTATTAAAAGCAATTTGAGATATTGAAGATAATTCTTTTTCTTTAAGAGTAGATTGAGTATTATATATTTTTAAATCAACAAATCTATTTAAAAGAAAAAACATAATAGTAAGTAAAACTATTGCAATAACAATATCTAAAACCATCATTTGTGCTTTTTCTTTTTTTATAAACATATTTTAATCCATTTTATATTTATATTAAGATATTTAATTAACTACAAATAACCTTATATGTAGATAAATTATAACTGCATTTAAGCTCGTCTCCACAAAATGTATTTACATCTGTAGAAAACATATTAAATTTAGTTGGGAGAGTATATTCTATATATTTTTTACCTTTATAATCTGTAAAAATATATATAGAATCATTAGAAATATTTATATTACAATTTGCTTTAAAACTAAGAGTTCTTATATTTGGTATTTTTAAAATAGAATTATAGTTATTTAAATTAAAATTTGAATCATAATTATTTATAGATTCAGTATATGCAAGATATTCATTTATTAAGAGAGCAATTTCTTTTTGATCTGAAATAATTTTGTTAACTTCTAAAGTATAAACATTATCTTTTGATAGATTATCATATATAAATATAAATAATATAACAAATACAATGATAAATAAAACCTCAATAGAAAATTGAGCTTTTTTATTTTTTAAAAACATATATTATTTTCCTTTAATATATAATAAATTAATATTATATAATATATATAAAACATTTATAAATAATAGTTTTTAAATAAAAAAAAGAAAATTAAAAAAATATAATAAAAAAAATATAAAATTTAAATTAGTGTTGATGCTTCAACCTCAATTTGATTAACTCCATTAATTCCTTCTAATATATTTTCAAGCTTATCTAAAAGCCCTTCTACTTTTTCAGGATAAATTACATTTACTTTTAATAATTTTAAACCAAAAGCAATAGGTTCTTCTTTAATACCATATATTTTGTATGGTTCTCCAATTCCTTTTTCTAAAAATTCTTTAATTGAATCAAAATATTCCATATCTTCTGGATAGATTCTATAAACTGTCATTATATCTCCCATATCTATTCTCCTTATAAATTATAGAGAATCAATTTATTTAAATAAAAAGATCCTATGGTCCTATAAATCCACATGCAGGGCAAACATATTCTTTAGATATAGATTTACATCTATTACATCTAACAATTGTTGCTTTACCACAATTTGGACATTTAAATTTTGTAAAATCTTGATCTAATTCAACATTACAACTAGTACATTTTTCCATAATTTAACACCTCATAAAATATAATTTTTCTAAAATTTTAAAAAACATATAATTTTTAAAAAATAAAGTTTATTACTAAAACTAATAAACTATATAAATATATAGAAATATATTATATATATAATATAGAAACAATTTATTTATAAATATAAACTATTTATAAAAATTAAAAAAAAGGGTCTGTAGCATAGCGGATAGTGCAATTGGCTTCGGACCAATAGGTCGTGGGTTCGAATCCCACCAGATCCTTATTTTTAAATTTCTTTTTCTTCTAAAATATCAAATAAAATCATCTTTGTTTTAATATTTTTAGAAATTAATTCTTTTTTAAACATTTCAGGAGTTTTGTTAAGAAGTGGAAAAGTTCCAAAATGCATAGGAATTACAAAATCTGATTCTAAAAGAGTACAAGCATATGCAGCTTCTCTAGGACCCATATTATAATATCCATCAATTGGAAGAATACTAATTTTAGGAGAATAAAGATCTTTAATAATTTTCATATCATAAAAAACTCCAGTATCTCCTGCAAAATAAATAGATTCATCTCCAAAAGTAATTACAAACCCAATAGCTACACCTTTATTTGAAGAATGATCTGCTTTTACAAATGTAAAAGAAATATCTTTATAAATAATTGTACCCCCAATGTTTCCTCCTAAAACACAAACAGCATATTTTGATAAAAATTCTGCTAAATCAAAAATAGTAATCACACTTGCACCACAAGATTTTGCAATATCTATAGTATCTCCTAAATGGTCTTTATGATCATGGGTAACTAATATAACGTCTGGTTTTATTTCCAAAGGATTAATAGAAATATTTGGATTATTTGATATAAAAGGATCTGTTAAAATTTTAACTCCATTAATAGTTATTAAAAAACAAGAATGCCCTAAAAATTTTAATTTCATAAATTTACCTCTTCGTCAATTTTAACTGTTTTATTTTTTAAATTATTTAATAAATTATAAGGTCCAAAAATATACATTTTTCCAAAACTATATTTTAATAAAAATTCATTTAAATAAATTTTAAATCTTACTTGTAAAGCAATATCAAAATTATCTAAAAGTAATTTTTCAAGAGAAAGAATATCTTTTGTTTGAAGAATATATACATTGTCTGATTTTTTTGTAAACTTTTTAAAAGAATTAAAAAGATTTTCTGTTTCTGGATAATTTTTATAGATTTCTAAGTTTATTTCAGAAACATTATTTTTTATACAAAAAGATTTTATATTTTTAAAAGAACCTTTATCAAAATTAATTATCAAAAAATCTTCAAAATCAAGATCTTGTAAAATACTAATTTGAGATTTTAAAACTTCTAAAATATGATTATAATGAGAAACACTATTTTCAAGTTCTTTTCTTAAAAAATCAAGATCTGAAATATAAAAAGTAGAACCCGTTTTTCCAATTTTTAAAAGAGAAAAATCAGATTTACTTCTTTCAATAAATATTTGAAGATTTTTAACAATATTATCAACAAATTCTAAACTATTTGTATTTCTAGATTTATTTAAAAGATCATTTATACTTATTAAAATTTTATTTTTAAATTTAGATTCAACAGTATTTTTACCTTTATCAGTAAGTAAATAAAAATCATCCTTTTTAATTAATTGACCAAAAGTAATCAAATTTTTTAAAGATCTTGAAAGAGCTGCTTTTGCAGATGCTACATTTGAATAATTTGGAATAATTTTAGTTAGTAAATCATTATAGGTTGTTTTTTTTTGATTTACTTGTAAAAGAACAGAATCTGACAAAGACATATATAATCTAATTTTATTTTTTAAATTTTTTTTAAAAATTTTATAACTATAATAATATTAAATAGAAAAATATATAATAGTTAACAAAAACAAATAAATCCAAAAAAATGTTTAAAAAAGACAATATTTCGAAAAAAACATTCATTTATAAACATTTTACATAAAAAAGTATATATAAAGCTTAAATTTTAAAAAAGAGGTGTTTTTATGAGCGAATTACCAATTGCAGCAGTAGATAGGTTAATTAGAAAAGCAGGAGCAGAAAGAGTTTCTGAAGAAGCAGCAGAAGCATTAGGAAAAATTTTAAGTGATGTTGCAATAGATATTTCCAGCCAAGCAATAGAACTTGCAAAACATGCAAAAAGAAAAACAGTTACTGCAGAAGATATACAACTTGCAACAAAAACAATGCAATAAAAATAATTTACAACAAAATTAAAAATGATTAAAATGAAAAAAGTTGATTTACATACACACACATATTTTTCAGATGGATTATTAAGCCCAAAACAATTAATTTCACTTGCTAATAATAAAAAAATTTCAGCAATATCAATTACAGACCATGATACAATAGATGGACTTTTAGAAGGAAAAAAAGAAGCAATTAAAAAAAACATTGAATTTATAAATGGAGTTGAATTTTTTTCAATAGAAACAGAGATATTAGGATATTTATTTGATGAAAAAAATTCAGCACTTATTAATTTTCTAGAAAAACAAATATTACAAAAAGAAAAATACGCTATTAAAAAAATAGAACAATTAAATAATTTAAACATAGATATAGAAATTGAAGAAGTTTATGAGAAAATAAAGCCAGGAAGAGTAGTTACAACTACACATATAGCACAAATACTCTTAGAAAAAGGATATGTTAAAGAAATACAAGAGGCATTTAAAAAATATATAAATAAAGAAAAAGTTATACTTAAAGATCCACCAGAAAATGCAAAAAAAATAATAAAACTTATAAAAAATGCAGGAGGAGTTTCTGTTTTACCACATCCATGGTATTTAAAAGATTTCCAAAAAGAAAATTTAGAATATTTTTTAATAAAATTAGAAAAATATGGATTAAATGGAATAGAAACTACAGGATATATCCCAAATGAAAATATTTTATTTGAAGGTAAAAATTTAATTAAAAGAATTAAAGAAATATCAAGAGAATTAAAACTTGTAGAAACAGGGGGATCAGATTTTCATTCTGAAAAAATACATCCTCACAATATTTTAGGGAAATATAATATTTCTTATACAAAACTAAATGAACTTAAAAAAAAAATCAAATAAATTTTTTAAGTTTATTTTTTGCTTCTTTAAAAACTTGTTTAATATTTAAATTATCTGTATTTATAATTATATCAAAACCTTTTTTAGAACCAATTTCTATATTGTATAATTTTTTATAATGCTTTTTATTAAAATTATCTTTTTTATTAAGAAGCTCTTCTGCTTTTTTTAAAGAAATTTTATCTCTTAAAGCAAATCTTTTTATTCTAATTTTTTTAGATGTTTGAAGATATATTTTAATTATATCAGTTCTATTTTTTATAAGATATGGTAAAGTCCATGAATCAAATATATAATTATTATCAGAATTAATTAAAGATAATAAAAATTTATCTAAAAGAATATCAATATTTTTATTTTTAAAACGAATATCATCAAGATTAGAAAATTCATACCAACCATCATTTTTAGAAGTAGATTTTATAGATGGTTTTTTGTTTTCTGAAATTTGTTTTAAAACATTAGAAGTATAAACAATTTTATAATCTTTAAAAACCTTAGATAAATTTTCTATTAAAAAACTTTTACCAGAAGCAGAAAAACCCCAAACTAAAATTTTCATATATTTTTCACTTTATTAAAATTTTTTAAATTTATAATCTTTTTAAATTTTTTTATCTTTATGAGCTTTTTTTAAATAATTTATTTTTTCAATTTCACTCATCTTAGACCATTTTTCTAATAATTGTATATCTCCTTTTTCAAATATAAGTTTATTTCTAAGAGTAATTTGATTATTAATAGTTTTTTTATTTTTTCTAGAAACTGGCATAAGATCACAGAAATTATTTTTTTATTTTTTTAAAGTTTTTATTTTTTTAAAGTTTTTATTTTTTTAAAGTTTTTATTTTTTTAAAGTTTTTATTTTTTTAAAGTTTTTATTTTTTTAAAAGAATTATTTTTAAGCTTATCTTCAACATCTTTTCTTAAATAACTTAAATATGCAGATTTATAAAAAGACAAATTATCAGGACCTTCTTGAATTAGAACATTTATTCTTTCCAAAAGATAATTTGATTCTAAAACTTTAGGAATAATTACTAAATCTGAACCTTCTTCATAAAGTTTTAAAGCATGCTCATTTGTTTTTGCTCTAGTATATATTATTATATTAGGATTTATATTTTTTGCAATTTTTAAAAATCTCATAGTAATATCAAATCTTGGTAAAGTTAAAATTACTGCCTTGGCATTTTCTAAATCTAAAGATTTTATAATATCCATATTATTTATATCCCCACAAATCGCATTTTGTTTATTTTTAATTAATGGAATTATTTTTTCAGGATCTTGATCAACTATAACTAAGGGAATATTTTCATCTCTTCCTAAAACTTTAATAACTGCTTCACCCACAACATCAGAACCTACAATAATTATATGATCTTTAATTTTTTTTGGGAGATGTTTTAAATATTCAATTTTTCTAGAAAAATGCTTTAATTTAAAATTTTTAAAAACAGGACTTAAAAAATTATAAATATTATCATTATATTTTGAAAAATATGGAGTTAAAACCATAGTTAATGCAGTTATAATTATTATTGCAGAATATTGAGAAGAAGTAATTTGATTTAAAATCCAACCTTGCATAGCTAAAATTAAGGAAAATTCAGACACTTGTGCTAAAATAACAGTTGTCTTTATAGAAATTCTAGAACCATACCCAGAAAATAATAATATGAAAAAATGAATTAGAGGCTTAATTATAAAAATAAATAAAAGTAATGCAATTAATAATAAAGGAACCCCCTCCTTAAAACTAAAAGATAATTGCATTCCTAAAGATACAAAAAAAATCATAGAAAGTAAATCTCTAATACTTGATATTTTATTTGTAATCTCTAAATTATATGGAAAAACAGATATAGCTAATCCACCTATAAAAGCACCAACTGCAATATCAAAATTTAAAAAATAAGAAATAAAAATAAACAAAAAACAACTACCTATTGCAAGTAAAAAAAAACTTTGAGAAGATTTAAATGCAGATTTTACAACTTTTGGATAAAAAAATTTATTTAATAAAAATGCAATAAATATTAAAATAGCAGTTTTTCCAAAAACATTTAAAAGTAAATTTATTGAAAATAAATTTAAATCTTTTAAAATTGGAATAGCAATTATTGCAATTAAATCTTCAACTAATAAAATTCCAATACTTAATTTACCATGTAAAGAACCCATTTCAAAATTTTCAATTAAAATCTTTGCAACAAGCATTGTAGAACTAAATGAAAGAATAAAAGAAAAATATAAAGATTGAGTAAAAGTCATTTTCAAAAATGATTGAAAGCATATAAGTATTAAAAAAGTAAAAATAATATTAAAAAAAGGAAGTAAAAATACAGATAAATTTAATTTACTAATTTGTTTAAAATCAGTACTTATACCTACACTAAAAAGTAAAAATGCAATCCCAAGCTCAGATAAAAGTAAAATTTCTGTAGTATTTGAAACCCAATTAAAAACTAAAGGACCAATTAAAATTCCAGTAACTATAAATGCTAAAAGCGGAGGTTGATTTAGTTTATTAAAAATATAAGTCATGATTGTTGAAACTATTATAATTATACTCAAAGTAATTAAAAAATCCATAAATAATCGTATTAAATTTAATAAATTTTACAAAATTTTATATCTATAATAAATATAAAAACAATGCTTTATAAATATATTGTATATAAAAATTAAATAGATATTATTTTAAAAAATATAATCTTGGACACTATAAGGTGAAAAAATGACAAATTATTTAATAAAAGATTGTTTAAACGATCATACAAAGATATCAAAAATAAATAATTCTTGTAAAGAATTACATATTACACAAGCATTTTCATATAAAACTGCTGAAAAAATATATAATAAATCAAAAAAAATTAATTTAATAACAGTATCAAAATCTACAAAAGAAAGAATAAGCCCAAAAACCAAACAATTTTTAAAATCAAAAAATATTAATTTAGTTATAAAAAAAGAACAAGGAAGACCAATAGATATTCCTATTGAAAAATTAAATCAAATAATAAAAATGCACAAAGATTATTCATATAGAGATTTAGCCGAAAAATTAAAAATACCAAAATCTACAATACATTATTTAATTAAAAAATCAAAAAAGAAAAAATTAAAAAATGGAAATAAAATTATTTATTTAAAATAATATTTATAAAAATAAAGAAAAAAAGGTTTAAGCAACACCTTCTACATTTTCTTTATTACCTTCTTGTTTTTTAGAAGAATTTTCTTTTGAAAATTCATTTAATTTTTTTATAATTTCAGATTCTTGTTTTTCTAAATTTTTTAATTTTAATTCAACTGTTTCTTTAGAATCTTTTGTTTGTTTTAAAACATCTGTTTTATCAGTCATAATAAAGATGTTTCCAACACCTTTAAAGACTCTTTTTTCAGAAGTTTTTTCAAGTTCTTTAATAGAAGAATCTAAAATATTTATTTGAAATTGCAATTGTTGTTTTTGTTGTGAAACAAACATTAATTGTTGTTTGTAAGTATTTACCATATTTTTTTCATTACTCATAAATCCACCTCATAAGTTTTAGATATAAGTTCTAATAAACTTATATAATTATTCATTGTTGCTTTAAAAGCAATAATATCTTTTGCAAAAATCTTAATTACAAGATTTTTAGAATTATCAATATATATTTCTGAATCAGATCTTTTAAAATCTTTTCTTTTAATTTCTAAATCTAATAATTTTTTTAAATTAATAGATTCTTTTGTAGAAATTATAATTTCAGAAGATAATATATTATCAATCAAACATAATCACTTTTAAAAGTTTAAATTTTATCCCAAGAAAAACATCTTGAAATCTAAATTCAAAAAAATCATTTTCATAAAAAAGTTCAAAATCACTTTTTACAGTTTTTTTATTTTTATCTAAAAAATAAAATAAATTTTTGGAATCTTTTATCTTAATTGGTATAAATGCTTTAAAAGATTTAAAAGATCTTAAATCAATTAAATCTATTAAATATTCTCTTTCTGGATAAAATGAATTATCTTTATTTTTATAAATTAAAATACTAATAGATTTTAATCTGTTTTTTTTAATCAAAATAAAATATTTACATCCAAGATAATTTAACTTATTAAAAATATTTTTAAGAGGACCTTTTCCTCTTGGAAAATAATTTAAATTCAGAAGTTTAGAAAGATATTTTGCAAATTTAATAAGAGTTAAATTTGCATTTCTTGAACAACTGATATTAATACTCATAAATATCTTTTAATAAGCTTTAATTTTTTTAATAATAGGAAATCTTTTTTTATAAAAAGTCCTAGAACCACAAACACTACATTTATTATTTTCTGGAATCTCATCAAATTCAGTTTTACATCTTGAACAATAATACATTTATATTCACCATTTATTTAAATTATTTAGAACTTAATCTATATGCAGCACCTGCAATTTGGGATTTACATTTATCACATTTATAAATTCCAGAAGCTGTTCTTTTAATTTTTCCTTTATACCCACAATTAGGACAAACATATTCAGATTTATTTGTTTTTGTAGCTAAAATATATTTTTGTCTAATACCTCTTCCAGATCTAACACCATATTTTCCAGTTTGTTTAACTTTTTCTGTAGCCATAATCAAATCACTTTTTTAATTTTTATTTTTTTTTAATTTTTATAATATTTTAATTCTATAAAAATTATATTAAACTTTTAATAATCTTAATAATTGAATCATATTTTTTTATTGCAAGATCAATCATTATATTAATTTCATCTTCACTAAAACTTCCACCTTTACTTTTTTGACAAGAAACAATTGTATCTTTAATAAGACCCAAACTAAATCTAGTATTAGATGTAAATTCTTCTTCTTCTGTAGGATCTATTAAAATTTTATTATCTATTTTCTCAAAAGTAATTGATAAAGGAATTTTATTTAAATCTATTGGAAGAGAATCAGAAGATAATTCTTTTCCAATATTATTATTTTCATCTAAAATTGGAATTTTAGTATTTAATAAAGCTGCAAGAGCTGCAAATTCAGTAGCATCTATTAAATTTCCATCTGCATTAATTGCAATACAATCAATAAAAATAACAAATACTTTTTCACCAGAAACAATAGATAATTTTTTAAAGTCAATAAATTCTGAAGATCTTAAAGCTCTATCAGCAACTCTTCCATATTCAATTGCATCTATTTGTGGGGGTCCAGTAAAAAAATCTGGAGAAGAAATACCTGTTAATTCTAAATTTAAACTCATAGATCCTTCATCAGGAGAATCTGGATAAGGACTACCTACTGCAAACTTAATTCCTGCAATTATTTCTGTATTACCTAATTTTACCCATGCAGATCCTGCTGCAGATGGAATCACACCTGTTTTTATTTCAAGATTTCTAAATTCATCTAAATTTCTTCCATCTAATCTTTTTCCTTCTTTAATTAATTTTAAAACATTATCTGCATTAACAATATTTAATATACTACTCATTGTAAATCACCTTCTAATGGATACTTTTCAAGAATTGCTTTCTTTTGAAGTTCATAAACTTTTTCAGCACCCTTTACTCCTACAGAAATTATTTTTTTCCAATCTTTTTGATTTACAAAACCATCCATTTGCATTAAAACAATTTCATTTTGTGGCATTAAAACCCCAATTGCTGTGTCTACAGCATCAAAAGTATCTTC
Organism: Candidatus Iainarchaeum sp.; assembly: GCA_028700115.1. GTDB lineage: Archaea > Iainarchaeota > Iainarchaeia > Iainarchaeales > CSSED10-239 > Forterrea. The sequence continues at coordinate 120,762 of JAQVTI010000001.1, forward strand.
TTCATCTTTTGTTAAATCTAAAACAAATTCTCCATTTGCTCTTCCTGAAGCAACAGCACTAACAAGACCTTTCATTGGAAGACCTGCATCAGCACACGCTAAAGATGCAGCTGTTAATGCAGCAGCTCTTGTTCCAGCATCCGCAGAAAGAATTATTGAATTTATATCAATAACAGTATTTGGAAATTGCTCTAAATCAATTGCTTTTTCTAAAGCAAACCCAGAAACTAAAGAAATTTCTTTATCTCTTTTTCCAGGAACTGGATTTTTTCTATCAGATACTGAAAAAGGAGCCATTCTATATCTATAATCAATTACAGCCTTTGTAGAATCTGCTAAATGTTTTGGAAACATTGGTTTTGGTCCATGAACAGTAGCAATAACTATATTTCTACCCCATTCTAAATAACAGGAACCATCTGCACTTTTTACAACACCTAATTTTATATTTATAGGTCTTAATTGATCTATTTGTCTATTATCTAATCTTGTCATATTATCACACTCATATATTTTTCTCAATATATTCTTTTATTGAATTTGTAAGGTTTGATTTTTGAGAATTATTTATAATCAAATTAATTGCATTTTCTAAAATTAAATAATTATCACAATTATACCAAATCCAACCATTTTTACCAATAACAATATTGGCTTTAAGTAAATTTTTAAATAAATTAAGCATAGAATCATTTTTACCAATAAGCCTTGGAACTTTTACAGGAGATGCATTAAAAAGTCTTCCTTTTGGTAAAATATTTATATGATCTATATCAATAGTATCATTATCATTAACACTAGAAAGCCTTGCAAAAATAATTTGCCCTTTTTTAAGTTCTTTTTTAATCATTGATTTTGGTAAAAAAGTATCTGTAAAAGAATTATATTCTAAAACATAACCATTTGGAAGATCATCTTTTACAATCAAAATAATCCCATCATTAACATTTGGCTTATAAATCCCATTTAAAGCAACAACTGAAATATAATCTGTTGATTCAGATAATAACCCAACAACTTGACTATAAACTTTATTATTTAAAAGAAAAACATTTGATCCTAATTTTTTTCGTTGATCAGTTAGAAACTCTCCTGGGATTACAATTTTTTTATCCATTTTTAAATCACACTCACTATTAAATTTAAGATATTTATAAAATTTATAATTATTTAAAAAAAATCTTTAAAAAATTAAATATCTTCTTCAACTTTTAAAATAATATTACCATGTGTAACATTATTTAATTCAGAAACTAATTGATTTTTAAGACCAGAAGCAATCTTTATTTTTGCAATAAGACTACCATTTGAAAGCCATTTTTGATCAATAATTTCATATTTATAAACAACTGATGAAGCTCTACCAGAATAACTTGCTGGAATTTCAACAGAAACTATAATTTTCTCTAAAGAAATTGGCATAATTCTTTTTAATTTATCTAAAATTTCTTCAATTTCTTTATCTTTTGTTTTATTTAAATTTATTTTTATTTTTAATTCCTCAAATGCATTTCTTATTCTTTGTTCTGGTATTGGGGTTTTATTTTTAGGATCATGAGCATTTGTTTTAATAAAAGTAATTATTTCATTTTCTCTTTTTTCAACCATTTGTTGTTTTTGAACAGTAGTTAATTGAACATCTCCATGCATTATTATTTCTTTTGCAATTTTAAAAAAATCTGTAGTCCCAAAAATACTACTTAAATCTTCTTTTGAAGCTTCTTCTCCTTTTTTAGCATCAGTATATACAGCTTCATAAGCAACCATATTGTCTATAGAAATATCTTTACCATGTTTAAAATCCCATGCCATGAAAGGATCAACATAAATTTCAAAATTTAATTCATTTTTTTTTAATCTTGCAAGAACTGCATCATCCATTTTAACCATAACAATCATATAAATTTATTTATTTTTTCAACAGATATTCTTTCACAAATTTTATCAGAAACAAAATATGCTTCTAAATTACTAGCAATTAATTTTTGTTTAGATTCTAAATTTTGTGAAAGTGTTTTTAATGCTAATTTTAATGCATCATCACTTGATAATTTTTCTTTAAAATTTTTTTCTAAAAAAGACATTAGTTTATTTCTATTTTGACCAATTGCAGCAGCTTTATAAGAAGTTGTTGCCCCACTAGGTTCTGTTTCAAAAATATGATTTCCTAAAGAATCAAAACCAATTGTTAAAGTAGAAACCCCAAAAGGTCTTGCCCCACCATACTGGGTATAATATTGAACTATATTTGCTACTTTTTTAACTAATGTTTCTATCTCTATAGGATCATCATAATATACTTTATTCTCTTGAGCAATTTGTCTTGCAAAATCTACAAGTCTTCTACCATCTCCAATTAAACCAGAACATGCGATCCATATATGCTTATCTATTTTAAAAATTTTTTCAATAGAATCTGGGATAATTAAAGAAGAATATATTTTTTTATCAGCAACAACAACAACACCTTCCTTATAAGTAATTGCTACTGCTGGAGATCCTTTTTCTATAATTTTTGAAGCATAATCTACTTGATATAGATGACCTTCAGGACTAAAAACTGTAATTGAACGATCATAGGCTTGTGCCATATTAGCACCAGAAACTGGAAACAAAATTATTCACCTTTTTTATTTTTTATATAATTTTATTTATATAATCAAACATAATCTAAAATTAGATCTATTTTTTTAAATCTTCTTTTCTATATAATATATATAGTTAACACTTATAAATATATTGGAAAAATGAAAATATTATAAAAACATAAAAAATATAAAAAATTTAAGAAATTAAAGACTTTAAAGTAAAAGATTGCTTTTCTATAAAAAGTAATCCTAAATCATTATTTATATAAAAAAGAGAACTTAAAAAATCATTTAAAAATAATTTATTAACTCTTATAATTATAATATTATTTTTAAAATCTAAAACAGAAATATTTGCCGAAGAAGTTTTAAATAAACCATGTGTTTTTTGAAAATTTTTAATAAATATATATGCTAATTTTTTATTATCATAAGAAGATAAATCATTAAAACAACTAATTTTTAAATATCTTTTTTTATGTCTTAAAGTAGGTCTAATAACATTAATTTTTTTAAATTTAATCATATTTTTCCACAAATTTATTATAATCTAAAATATTATTTAAGATATCTTGGTCTAAATTAAATTCTTTTAAAAAATTAAAAAGAACTTGTTTTGAACAAAGAGAATTTAGATCTTTTGCAAAAGAACAAAAATACATATTAATTAATTTTTGTTTAAGAAGTAATATAATAAATTGAGCTTGTTTTATATTTTTTTGAAAATTCTTAGATCTAAAAGAATTATAATTAAAAACAACTTTAATATTATTTATTTTACACAAATTAGAACATTGCTCATCAAAAATTAGAGAATCAGATAAAGGATTATATAAATATTTAATATTTTTATTAATTAAAAATTTTGTAAGTTTATTACTTTTAGAAAAATTTGGATTAAATAAAATTATTTTTTTATCTAAATCTTTTAAAATAGAAATATCCTCTATAAGATAAATATATTCTAAAGAAATTTTTTTAAAAGAAGAAAAATCAGGATTTAAAATAATATCTTTTTTTGAAACAATAGGAACTATTACAAAAATTTTATTAAAACCTAATTTTAAAAATATATTTTCTAGTTCTTTTGGATTTGAAGAATCTATTAAATCTTTATAAACTATATCAAAAAATTTCATAAAAATACCTTTATTTGAAATAAATTTTTATATTTTCTAAAAAAAATAAAAAATATAATAAATATATTTATTATAAAGAATTTATAAACATATACATTATTTAAAAATAAAAAACTACATTTTAGAAGGGATATTTATACCTAAAAGATACAATGCATTTTCTAAAACAATATAAAATGCTTTTGTAAATAAAAGCCTATTTGTAGAAATTGATTTATTATTACATAGAACATGACAAGAATTATAAAATTTATTAAAAATATGAGATAATTCAATTACATAATTTGCAATAATATTTGGTTTAAAGTCTTTAGATGCATATATAACTTTTTCTTTAAATTCATTTAATTTATTAATTAATAATAACTCTTCTTTTTCAAAATCATCTTTTAAAAATAAAAAATCAGTATTAAAATTATTAAAATTAGATTTATCTAAAATACTTTTAGCTCTCACACCACTATATTGAACATAAGCAGAAGAATCACCATTAAGATCTGTAGATTTATTTATATCAAAAACAATTGTTTTAAAAATAGAATTTTTTAATAATTCAAATTTTATAGTCCCAAAAGAAATATCTTTTATTACTTGACTATCTTTATCTAAACCATTTTGATCTAAAACAAAATTTACTTTTTCAAATAAAGCATCTCTAAAATCTTCATATAAAAATAAAGACCCACTTCTAGATTTCATTTTTCCTTCAGGAGTATTTACAAGACCATGAGATATATGTTTATTATCTAAATTAGGATAAATTATTTTAAATAATTTAAATAATTGCTCAAAATAAAATTCTTGTTCAGAAGCAACAATATACAAAAAATTATTACAATCTTTAAATTTCTCTTTTTTAAGATTAATTAAACCAATATCTTTAGCACCGTATAAAAGTGCATGATTACTTTTAATAATAATAAAATTACCAAGATGCTTGTCATTTAAATCTGCAACAATTGCACCTTGATCTTCTTTAAAAATATAGTTATATTTATTAAAAAGGCCTTCTTTAATTTCATTAAATTTTTTCTCAGATTGACTTTCAAAAAAGTTAAAACATAAATTAATATCTAATTCTTTTGCAACTTCCATATACCCATTAAAACTAGAATCTATGAAAAGCTTTAATCTATTTTGTAAATTAATATTTTTAATTAATTGAATTTGATAACTTTCAACTTGAGCTTTATATAAATCTTTATTTTCTAAAATTTTTTCACCAGCAAGAATGTATATATTACCAAACCATTTACTTTTATCTTTTTCAGGAATTAATTTTTTATTTTCAGCTAAAAAATTATCATAATACCAAAGCCATTTTGCAATATGTGTCCCAACATCCCCCATATAAGAAACTGGTCTTGGATCAAAACCTGTAAATTTAAGTAATCTACAAATTGATTCTCCAACAACTCCATTTCTAATGTGACCTATATGAAGCATCTTTAAAGGATTTGGTTGAAAAGTGTCAATTACAAAAGATTTATTTTTACCAAAATCAGATTTACCAAAATCTTTTTTTTTATTTAAAATCTCGGAAATTACATTTTTAACTAAAATTGAAGAATTAATAGTTGCATTTAAATAACCATTTAGTGATTTAAAACTAAAAATATCAGAAAAAATATTTTCAGATAAATTATTAGAAATTACTACTGGAGATTTTTTTAAAGATTTAGATAAAAAAAAACAAGGAAAAGAAAAATTTCCCAAATCTATTTTTGGAGGTATTTCTATAAGATCATATATTTCTTGAAAATTAAAATCAGAACCTAATTGTTCTAAAATAAGATCTGCAAAACACTTTTTATAATCCATTTTAAATCAAAATAAAATTTATAAGCGAGTCCGGAGGGATTCGAACCCTCGACCCACAGCTTAGAAGGCTGTTGCCCTATCCACTAGGCCACGGACCCAATATAATATAGTATAGCAAAATATATAAATAGTAACTTTATTTGAACTAAAAAAAAATATAAAAAAGAAAACCTATTGGTTTTCTAAAATAATTTGATATTGTTCATTCAAATATTCTGATTCAGAAGCATATTTATCCATAATTGGTAAAACAATTTTTTCTTGCCCTAAAGAATCTTTTAAACTAAATAAAAGTCTATGTGTTTCTAAATAAACTCCTTGTTCTTGAGCACATCTAGAAAATACAGCTGGGAAAATTGCAGAAGTTTCATGAACAACAAAATCTTTAATAACAAGATATGCTTTATTTGTGTCCACATATTCCTCTATAAACTTTTCTTGAGTATCTTTTTCAAATAATGTACAATATGGACAATCATAATCTGTAAAAACATAAACCCCAAAATTAGAATATTTATTTCCAATAACATAATCGTTTGAATTTTCTAAAACAGTAGAATCAATTAACTTATATACAAAATCAAGACCACTAGAAGAAACTAAATTAGGCATAACAAATGGATTTAAAAGATAACCTTTTGATTTTGTTTCTATAAATAATTGCTCAAAAAAACTTTGAAAATTTTGATCATAAACATCATCTTCAAAAATATTTCCTTCAATATATATAGCTGGGATTGAATCTATTTGAGAACCTTCTATAATTTTTTTAGCATTATCAGATTCATAAGAAAGATAAATAGTTTCAAAAGAATCTAAAATATCTGTGAAAAATTCTTTAACATCTAAAGTTAAATTTTCTGAATTTTTTAAAGAATTTATAAATTCAATTGTATTTTGTTTAGAAACAGCATTATTTTCATTTGTAATAATATATATTTTTGGAACAGAATTTACATCTGAAATAAAAGTATTATTATAATCAAAAGAAATAATTGGATCATTTAAAGTAAAATCAATTTTTTCTTTAAAAGAATTATAATCAACATATCCTGGTAACAAATAACCATTTAAATATATTCCAGGAGTACCTGTTATTCCTAAAACATTAGCAAGAGAAATATCTTCAGTAATTTTTTTTATAATATCTGCTTTTTCAAGATTTAAATTTGGATTTGAATAATCATTTTCTATAATACAAGCATCCATTAATTCTTTATTAATATTTAAATCTTTATAATATGGTTCTAAAACTTCTAATTGTGCAAACTTTATATCTCTAAAAATATTTGATTGAAGAGAAGTCACTCTTTCTTCAAATTCTTCTAAACTAAGATTTTCTACAATATTGTTATCTATTTGATTTTCATCTAAAAAAGAATTTTGATCAATAGATGAAGAACTGTCAATATTTTTAGGATATAAAATAATTAAAATTACAATTGCAATAATTAATAAACCTAAAACAATAATTGTTGCAATATCTTTAGATTTATATTTTTTAGTAGACTTTACTTTAGAAATCTTTTTTTTATCATTAGAAGACGCATCTTTCTTTTTAGAAACAATATTATTATCAGAAATAGAATTTTTCTTTTTTGAAATATTCTTATTTTCTTTAACTACAACCTTTTTTTGTAGTTTCTTTTTATTACTTTTTTTAGTTGCCAAAATAACCACCTTAATTTTTTATTATTTAAAATATTATTTTAAAAAACAATAGATAATATAAAAAAGATAGAAAATGTTTATAAACATACTTTATTTAATGTTTTCTTACAATATAAATAATATGGATAAAGAAAAAATATTTAAAGACTTAAAAAAGAAACAATATGGTATTTTTGGAGATCATAGTGCGGTAGAAATTTGTGAATGGAATAAAAAAGCATTAAGAGGAGAAGGAGTTTGCTATAAACAAAAATTTTATAATGCAGACTGTCACAGATGTGCACAAATTACCCCTGCTGTTATTTGGTGTCATCAAAATTGTATTTTTTGTTGGAGACCTGCAAATTATATGAAAGAACATATTCTTAAAGGAAAAATAAATGAACCAAAAGAAATAATAGATAATCTTTTTGAAGAAAGAAAAAAATTATTAAACGGATTTGGAGGAAATCCAAAAGTAGATAAAGAATTTTATAAAGAAGCATTAATACCATCTCATGTAGCAATATCTCTTGCAGGAGAACCAACTATATATCCTAAAATAGGAGAACTTATAAATGAACTTAAAAGCAGAGAAGAAATTAAAACAATTTTTTTAGTAACAAATGGATTAGAACCAAAAAGACTAAAAGAATTAAATGATAAAAATAATCTTCCAACACAATTATATTTATCTATAGAAGCATGTAATTATGATATGCATTTAAAAATAAACAGACCAAAAATAAAAGACTCTTGGCAAAGACTAAATGAAACAATAAAACTAATGCCAATTTTAAATTGTAGACGGGTAGTAAGATTTACTTTAATAAAAGGATTAAATGATTCTTTAGAATATATAGATGATTTTTTAAAAATGTTTGAAGAAACACAAACAGACTTTATAGAAATAAAATCATATATGTTTTTGGGGGAATCAAGAGAAAATTTAAAAAAAGAAAATATGCCAACACATACAGAAGTAGAAAACTATGCTAAAGAAATTGAAAAAAGATCTGAAAATTACTCTGTAATAGATAGACAAGTTGCTTCCAGAATAGTACTTTTAAAAAATAAGAATAGCAAATATAGAAATTTCATAAAAGATTAATATGGAAGAAAAATACAAACAAAAAATAATAAAAGAAATAACAACAAATAAAACAATTTGTTTATTAGCACCTTCTTTTCCAGTAGATTTCAAATATCCAGATATAGTATATAAACTGAGACAAATTGGATTTGATAAAATATTTGAATTAACATATGCGGCAAAAATAATTAACCAACATTATCATACAATAATAAAAAATGAAAACAAAAAACAATTTATAGCAGCAAATTGCCCATGTACAATAACATATATAGAAAATCAATTTCCTGAATTTAAAAAAAACATAATAAACATTGCATCACCAATGGTAGTAATGGCAAGATTTTCAAAAAAAAAATATCCAAAAAAAAAATGTGTTTTTATAGGACCTTGCCTTGCTAAACAACAAGAAGCAAAAAAAAATAAAGAAGTAGATTTTGCAATAACATTTAAAAACCTATATGAAATATTTAAATATTTTGAAAAAGAAAAAAAATTTAGAAAAATTAAAAAATCAAAAAAAAATTTGCAATTTGATTCATTATATAATGATTATACAAAAATATATCCATTATCAGGAGCAGTTGCAAAAACAATGCATTATAAAAAAATACTTAAAAAAAATCAAATAATTGTTGCAGATGGGGTTATAAAAATTAAAGAAGCACTTGAAAAAATGAAAATTAATAAAAATATAAAATTCTTAGATGCACTTTTTTGTAAAGGAGGATGCATTGGAGGACCAGGAATTATTTCTAAAAATAATTTAAATACAAAAATTAAAAAAATAAAAGAATATAGAAAAAATGCAAAAAAAGAAAAAATAGGAAAACATAAAGGATTATTTAAATATTCTAAAAATTTAAATGTAAAAAGAAAATAAAAAAATTAATTTCTTAAAAAGAAATTAATCAACTAAACCATCACCAGTTACATTATATACAGCTTCACCATCTGGAAGAGAAGGAGAATCAACTAATTTTGCAATTCTTTTAGAACCAGTTCCTTTTCTTAAATAAACACGTGTTTTAGAAGCATGTTTTACAACATTCCCACCAATTGCATCTGTTGGGTCTCCAAACAATATATCTGGTCGTGACATAACTTGATTTGTAACAAAAACAACAACATTATAAAGTTCTGCAATCTTTTGTAAAAGTCTCATATGCTTATTGATTTTTTGTTGCCTATCTGATAATTGACCTCTACCAGTAAACTCAGATCTAAATTGACTAGTTAAAGAATCAACAATTACAAGTTTAATATTTTTATCTTTAATTAAATCAACACCCTTTTCTGCAAGAAGCATTTGATGATCACTATTATATGCTCTTGCAACAAATATATTTTTCATAACCTTTTCAGGATCAAGTCCTCTATATTGAGCAATTTGAGACACTCTTTCAGGTCTAAAAGAATTTTCTGTATCAATATATAAAACAGCTCCATCTAAACCACCTTGATCTTTAGGAAGTTGAGCAGTAACACATAATTGAAAACACCATTGACTTTTTCCAGAAGCAAACTTTCCATAAACTTCTGTAATTGATTGACTTTCAATTCCACCACCTAATAACTCATCAAGACTTGAAGAACCAGTAGTTATTCTTGAAATTAATTTTCTTCTATCTAAAATTTTTTCAGCACTTTCAAAACCCATCTCAAGTGCATCTCTTGCAGCTTTAATTGCTTTTATAGCAGTACCTTCACCTAAAGATGCAACAGCAACAAGCTCCATAGGTGATGCAACTGCAATAGATTCATAAGTTTCATAACCTGCGGCTTTTAATTTTTCTGCAGAAGTTGGACCAATACCAGGAAGATCAGTTATTTCTTTTGGTTTTATTTTTTCTTTTATAGGATCATCTATAATTTCATCATCTACATCTACTGGAGAATCTAAATTATCATAATCTTCTACACCTTCTTGATAACTATCATCTAAATTTTTATCTAAATTTATATTTTTTTTAGACATATTAAACACCTTCTTTTTATTTTTTATAAACTTTTTAAATTGCGTTTTATTTCTTGTGTTTCTCGCCTCACAAATCATAACTTAAGTGAAGATATAACTTAAGAAAATATATATATATATATTATATAATTTAAATATATAATATAATCTATTATACTAAAATTAATTTTAATTTAACATAATATATTATTAATCAATATTTGTATACCTCCTATTTATAAACAGTTTTTTAAATTGTTTACAAATTATATAATTAAATAATATATGATAATAAATAAGTTAATTTCTAAAGACCTTGTGACCGAGAAAAAAAATATAAAAATAAATTAAATATAAATATATTTCTATTTACTATTAAGATAGAAATTAATATAAAAATACTAATAAAATGAAAAAATATGCTTGACGATAATAATATTAAATGGTTTAAAGATATAAAAGATAGTGAAATTACAGAAATAGGATATAAAGCACATAGACTTTCTGAATTACATAAATCACATTTCCCAATACCAAGAGGGTTTGTAATAAACTCAAAATATTATTTTAGTTTTTTTCAACAAAATGATCTTAAAGAAAAAATCTTAGAAATTTTAAAAACAATAAATATAGATAATAAAGAGGAAATTTTAAAAAAATCAAAACAAATTAAAGATTTAATATATAAAACTAAATTTAAAGAAAAATTTATTAATGAAATTGCAAAAATGTATAATAAAATTGGAGAATCACAAATAGGATGGCTAAATAGTAAAGTCGATGAATATGTTGCAATTAGAGTATCTATAGTTTCAGAAAAGCACCCCCCTAAAGAACTAGATTTTATTGAAAAATATAGTGGTTTTCTAAATATTAAAGGAATTAACCAAATTATGGAATGTATTAAAGAAATATGGGCATCTTCTTTTGATCCAGAATTAATTATTGAAAAAAATAAAAAAAATATTTCAGATAATGATTTTGCTATCGCAATAATTATTCAAAAAATGATAAATGCACCAATTTCAGGAATTATGAAAACAACAAATGATATTGGAGAAAAAAATACAATTATTGAAGCAATATATGGTTTTGGAGGAAGTGGTATAATTTGCCAAATAACTCCAGATAATTATGAAGTAAATAAAAAAAATATAGAAATTATTAGAAAAACACAATCAAAACAAGAATGGATGTTAAAAAGAATAGTTGGGAAAACAACAAAAGTTATAATTGATGAAAATAAAAAAAATAAACCTAAATTAGAAAATCACGATATTAAAGAGCTTACATCTATTGGAAAAAAATTAGAACTTTTTTTTGGAAATCCATTATATGTAGATTGGGTAATTGATAAAGCAGATATATATATTCTTAGTGCTGATCCAATAGATCCTTCTAAAAAAAAAATTATTAAAAAAAACACAAAAAAAATAGAACATGAAGGATTCCAAGATAAAATGGACTCTTTTAAAAAAGATGTAATTATCCAAGGAATTCCTGTATCCCCAGGAATAGCAAACGGAGTTGTAAAAATTATAAAAAATAAATTAGATTTAGAAGAAATTGATTCAGAAACAATTTTAGTTTCAAAAATGACAAGCCTAGAAATGACTCCATATGTTAAAAAAGCAAAAGCTGTAATTACAGATGCAGGAAGTACTATTTGCCATGCAGCATTAATTTCAAAAAAATATGATATTCCATGTATAGTTCATACAGAATATGCAACAAGTAAATTAAAAGATGGACAAAATATACAAGTAAATGGAAATAATGGAAAAGTATATAATCTTACAGGAGTAAAAATTATAAAAATAAAAAAAGAAGAAGAAAAAGAAATAAAAATGATTGAAAAAGAAAGCGAGATTCCAAAAACATTTACACAAATAATTGTAAAAATTGATGAAATTGAAAAATTAAGAGAAATAAATAAAGAAGACATTAATGGAATATATATATGTACACAAAATCTTTTTACAAAAGAAGAATATATAGAAATAATTAAAGATAAAGAAATATTAATTAAAAAAATTAGATCAAAAATTGATTTAATTAAAAAAATAACAGATAATAAAAAAATATATTATGAAATAAATCTCCATCAAAAAGACTTAGTTTATGAAAATATTTCTAATTATGAATTAGAAGCAATTTTTGAAGAAAATAATGAAAATATAAAAATTATTTTAGACAATATAAAATCTAAAGAAGAAATTATCCCAATAGAACAGAATACAATAAATAAAATTGGAATAAAAATAGATTCATTAAATACAAATATAATTTATTCAATATTAGAAAATATAGAAACAATTATAATTAATACAGATAATTTTGATAAATCTAAAAATGTTGAAATTACAAATATTTGTAAAGAAAATAAAATTAAAAAAATAATTAATATTAATAAAAATAATAAAAAAAATATAAAAGAATATATTGAATCAAAAATAAATGCAATAATTATAGACTATAATGAAATTAATCTAAAAGAAATAGTCTATAAAAAAGAACAAGAGATGTTAAAAGATTTATTATCAATTTAAATTTTACCTCTTGAAGCCATAAAAGATAAAACAGAAACAACATGCTTATAGGATACATTTGGGTTATTTATAAATATTTTTTTTATTTCTTCTTTTTGAATATCTGATAACCTAGAATAACTTTTTCTAACTTCTTTTAATAATAATTGATATTTTTTAGATACAGAAAGCGGATTTAAATTATTCTTTTTTGAAATATTTTCAACTTCTTTTACACCTAAAGTAAATCTCACTTTATTTTTTTTAATAATAATATCACCTTAAAATTATATTTAAAAGCCAAGGTAGGGAGTCGAACCCCACTCTTCCGCTCTGCAGGCGGAGGCATAACCGATCTGCCACCTTGGCATATTTTAATGAAAAGGTTTATATGATATTTTCTATATTAAATATATATAAACAAAAGAATTTATAAACAAAATGGATAAATTATGAAAATTGCAATAATTAGTGATTGGCATTTGGGATTAAATTGGAAAACAGAATTAGAAATGGATTCATTTATACAACTAGAAGAAGCATTTAAACAAATAGAAACAGAAAATGTAGATTTAGTGCTATGTGCTGGGGATTTATTTGATAAACAATTACCTAATCATGAAGTTTATTTTCAAGCAATAAAAGTTTTAAATAAAATAAATATTAAAAATAATATAGAACTTAAAAATAAATTTGGGCAATTGTTAAAAATACCAATGATAGGAATTATTGGAAATCATGAATATAGAGGAAAAGACTATATTTCTACTGTTGAACTTTTAGAAATTATTGGATTTTTAAAAGTAATCCATGCAGAAAATATAAAAATTGAAAAAGAAAATGAAAAAATAAATATTTTTGGAATTTCTGGACTTCCAGATTCATTAATTAAAGAAATATTAAATAAATGGAATCCAAAACCTATAGAAAATGAAAAAAATATATTATTACTCCATCAATCTATAAAAGAATATCTACCATTTGAAACAGAAGATATGCTTTCTTTATCAAATCTCCCAAAAGGATTTAATTTAATTATAAATGGACATCTTCATTGGAATACATTAATAGATTTAGAACAAGGAAAATTTCTTATGCCTGGATCAACTGTTGCAACTCAACTTAAAAAAATAGAATCTAATAATAAAAAAGGATTTTATATCTATGATTCAAAAAAAGAAGAATATAAATATATAGAAATAAAAAATACAAGACAAATAATATATCTTGATTTAAAATATAATAATAAAACAATATCTGAAATAAAATATAATATAATTGAAAAAATTAATCAAAGCTTAGAAAAAATAAAAAAAGAAAATATAAATAAAAAACCATTTATTAGAATAAAAATAAAAGGAGAATTAGAAGATGGATTTTTTTCAAAAGATTTAAATATATCATATATTGAAAAAGAATTTCAAGAAAAAGCATATATTTCTATATCAAATAAATTAGAAGAAAAATCAATAAAAGAAAGTGTTGAAAAATTAAAAGATCTACAAAAAAATAAAGGAAATATTTTTGAAATATCTAAAGAAATCTTTTTTGAACAACTTAAACAAACAAAATTAAATAATTCTTTTGATACTAAAAGACTTTTTGAAGCATTATACAATAAAGATATAGAAAAGGCAAAAGAAATTATTTTTAAAAACTAATTTTAAATTAAAACAATACTTATTTAAAATAGTTTATACTAACATATATATGAATTATAAATCATATCATTTATTTGAAGTAATATCTAATAAAACTAGATGGAAAATAATAAGTACACTTTACAAATCAGAAAAATGCGTTAAAGAAATTTGTAAAGATATAAAAGAAGAACAATCAAAAGTTAGTCATAATCTAAAAATATTATCTAATTGTAAAATTGTTTTTTATAAAAGAGAAGGGAAATATAAAACTTATTCTTTAAATAAAAAAACAATTATACCAATAATAGAAATTACAGAAAAACATATAGATAATTTTTGTAAAAAAGAAGGGTGTAAATTTAAAAAAGATTAAATATGAAACAAATTTATTTAGATTATGCTGCTACTACACCTGTAGTTAAAGAAGTATATGATGAAATGAAAGATTATTTTTTAAAAAATTATGGAAATACATCTAGTCTTCATATACTTGGACAAAATGCAGATGAAAAAGTAGAAAAAGTAAGAGAAAAAATTAAACAAAAATTAAATGCAAAAGATCACAAAGTAATTTTTACTTCAGGAGGAACAGAAAGTAATAACTTAGCTATTAAAGGATTAGTTTATGCAAACAAAGAAAAAAAACATATAATTATTTCAAAAATAGAACATGATTGTATTTTAAAAACTGCAAAATTTTTAGAAAAACAAGGATATGAAGTCACATATTTAAATGTTGATAAAGAAGGTTTTATTGATTTAAAACAATTAGAAAAATCTATTAAAAAAGAAACTATATTAGTTTCAATAATGCACGCAAACAATGAAATAGGAACTTTGCAAAATCTTAAAGAAATTGGAAAAATTTGTAAAGAAAAAAAGGTTTTATTTCATACAGATGCTTGTCAAAGTTTTACAAAAGAAAAAATAGATTTAGAAGAATTTAATATAGACTTGATTACAATAAATGCACATAAAATTTATGGCCCTAAAGGAATTGGAGCATTAGTTATTAAAAATGGAATTAAACTAACCCCTTTATTACATGGAGGGGGACACGAATATGGTTTTAGAAGTGGAACTTTAAATGTACCTGCTATTATTGGCTTTGGAAAAGCAATAGATGTAATTTCTAAAGAAGATATTAAAAAAATGATCGATTTAAGAAATTACATGATTAAAGAAATTTTAAAAAAAATACCAACTTCTAAACTAAATGGACCTACAGAAAATAGACTTTGTAATAATTTAAATTTTTTATTTAATTATATAGAAGGAGAATCAATTCTTTTACAATTAGATATGGAAGGAATATGTATTTCAACAGGATCTGCATGTTCATCAAATACACTTGAAACAAACCACGTAGCAAATGCTATTGGAATACCAAAAGATAAGGCAAATGGAATTATAAGGATATCTTTAGGAATAGAAACAACTAAAGAAGAAACAGATATTTTTATTGAAAAATTAATTAAAATTGTAAAAAGACTTACAGACATGTCTCCTCTTACAAAATAAGCTTTAAAGAAAATTAATTATGCAAAATATAAAATATTCTAAAAAAGTTAAAGAACATTTTCTACATCCACACAATATGGGTAAAATAAAAAATGCAGATGGTATTGGAAAACTTGGAAACCCAGCTTGTGGGGATGTAATGTATATTTATTTAAAAATTATAAAAAAAAATGAAAAAGAAATAATTAAAGATATTAAATTTCAAACAATGGGATGTGCAGCTGCAATATCAACATCTTCAATGATTACAGATATAGTAAAAGGAAAAACTTTAGAAGAAGCTTTTAAAATAACTAACAAAGATGTTGCAAAAGAATTAGATGGATTACCACCAATAAAAATGCATTGTTCTAATCTTGCTGCAGATGTTTTAAAAGAAGCAATAAAAGACTATTATAATAAACAAAAAAATAGAAAAATAAAATATGAAAAAACAGCATGTTATAAATGTTGTGATTCTAAAAAAGAAATGGATTGATAAAAATGATTACAAAAAATACAACTTTAAAAGAAATTTTAGATCTTAAAAATGCAGAAAAAGTTTTAGAGAAATACAAAGTACCATGTCTTTCATGTCCTTATGCAAAAATGGAAATGGATACTTTAGAAATTGGCTTAATTGCAGAAATGTATGATTTAGATTTAGATAACATTATTGAAGAATTAAATAAACTTAAAAAAATAAAATAATTATTTTTATTTAATAATTATTTTTATTTAATTATAAATATAAAAATAAAATTAAATAAATTTTAAAATATCAGATAAATCTTTTGGATCTTTAAAACAAATAACATTATTTTTTTCTAAAGTTTCTAAAAAAATATTTGTTTGAAAACCACCAATTGCTAAAACAAATATTGGTTTCTTACTTTTTTTTCTAATATTTATAATTTCAATTAAAATATCTTGATTAATAGTAGATAATTGAAATAAAAATAATAAAATTAAACAAGAAATATTTTTATCATTTAAACAAATATTTATAGTTTTTATAAATCTAAAATTATCACAATCTCCAGTAAGATCTAAAGGATTTTTAATAACAGCATAACTTGGAACAATTTTTTTAATTTTTTCAAAAGACTTTTTTGAAATTGAAGGTAAATTAAAACCATTAAAATCTAATTGATCAGAAGTTAAAACTCCAAACCCACCACCATTTGTAATTATTTGGATATTAGAAAGATCTAAATAATCATAATTTGAAAAAACTTTTGCAAGAGAAAACATTTCTGAAATAGAATTAACTAGATATGCCCCAGATTGTTTACAAGCAGATTTAAAAACATCAAAAGACCCAGCAATTGCAGCTGTATGTGACGTTGCTGCAACAATTCCTTTATTTGATATTCCTCCTTTTAAGATAATTATTTTTTTAGACTTTGATACTTTTTTTAAAGTTTTTAAAAAAAGATTACCATCTTTAATTCCTTCAATATAACATAAAATAATTTTAGTATTTTTCTCATTTTCTAAACTTAATAATAAATCAGATTCAGAAATATCTAAAGAATTACCATATGAAAAAAATTTACTAACACCTATATTTTCAAAATTAGCTCTATCTAAAAAAGATAAACCTAAAGCACCAGATTGAGATATCAAAGATACATTCCCTTTTTGTGGGAATTTAACTTCAGAAGAAATAAATGAAGCATTTAAATTATTATATAGATCTACATACCCAAGGCAATTTGGACCTAAAAGATTAATTTTATTTTTATCTAAGATATTTTTTAAATCTAAAGATAATTGTTTATTTCCAATTTCTAAAAAACCAGATGAAATTAAAATAATATTTTTACAAGTTGTTTTAGATATATCTTTAATTACATCTAAAATAAGATTATGAGAAATGGCAATAATTACTATATCTATTTGTTTATTAATATCTAAAATTGACGAAAAAACTTTTTTATTAAAAATATATTTCCCAGAAAGTCTTGGATTTACATAAAAAACATCTTTTTTAAAAAAAGAAAGATTTTTAGAAATAGTATAACCTATACTATTTTCTTTATCAGAAGCACCTATTAAACAAATAGAAGACACATTATAAAAAGTATTTAAATTTTTCATATTTTTCAATATTTTTTTATAAAATATATATTATTTTTAATTATAAAATTTTTATAAATATTATAATTTTAGAAACATATAAATATACAATAGTTAATTATATAAATATATATATTTTAATAAAAATATATTTTACAAAAATAAAGATAATTATGAATCAAAAAAGTGAAATAATATTTTATGGAAGAGGTGGACTTGGAGCAAAAACAGCAGCACAAATTCTTGCAGAAGCAGCAAATATAGAAGAAAAAAATATCCAAGCTTTTCCAGAATATGGTCCAGAAAGAAGAGGAGCACCTGTTAGATCTTTTGTTAGAATATCAGATAAACATATAAGAGTGCATGAACCAATTTTAAATCCAGACTACATAGTTGTAATTGATTCAAACTTATTTGATGTTATTGAAAATTTAAAAGAATTTAATGGAACTTATATAATTAATACAAATAAACCTAAAGATTATTTTAAAAAAATTCTTAAAAATAAAAAATTTATTTTAATAGATGGAACTAAGATTGCTTTAGAAAATCTAAAAATAAATAATCCAAATATAGTTTTGATTGGAGCTTTAATTAAACAAAGTAAAATTATTAAATTAAGTTCTGTTGAAAAAATAATTGAAGAAGAATTTACAAAAAAAGGAAAAGAATATTTTATTAAGCCTAATTTAAAATGTTTAAATGAAGGTTATAATTATAATTTTAAAAAGAAAAAATAAATAAATTTAGGATAAAATAAATATGGAAAATAAAAAAAAATCTAAAGAACTACCAATTGGAAGTATACTTCCAGGAGGAACTTCAACTAAAAACAAAACAGGTTCTTGGAAAGATAAAGTTCCTGTTTGGGATGAAAAAAAATGTATTCATTGTATGATATGTTATAATAAATGCCCAGAAAACTGTATTCTTGCACAAGTTAAAGCAGGAAAAATTAAAAGAACAAAAACAGATTTAGAATACTGCAAAGGTTGTGGAATTTGTGCAAAGGTTTGTCCAGTTGGAGCAATAACTATGAAAGATGCAAGTGAAGTTGAAAAAGAAAATAAAAAATGAATTTGTGAAAAATTATGAAAAATAAAAAAATGGCATTAACAGGTGGAGAAGCAATCTCATATGCTTTAAAACAAATTAATCCAGATGTTGTGGCGATGTATCCAATAACTCCACAAACTCCTATTATTGAAAGATATTCAAAATATGTTGCAGATGGAGAAGTAGATACTGAACTAATTAGAGTTGAATCAGAACACTCTGCACTTTCAGCCACAATCGGAGCTGCTGCTTCAGGGTCTCGTGCAGTTACAGCAACAGCTTCTCAAGGTTTACTTTATATGTTTGAAGTTTTATCTGTTGCTTCAGGACTAAGACTTCCAATTGTTATGCCTGTTGTAAATAGAGCAATATCTTCTCCAATAAACATACACTGCGATCATTCAGATTCAATGTCTGCAATTGATCAAGGTTGGATGCAAGTATATTGTCAAAATGCACAAGAAAGTTATGAAATGACTTTATTTGCAACTAAGCTTGCAGAAAAAGTAAACTTACCTATTATGGTTTGTCAAGATGGATTTATAACTTCCCATAATCTAGAAAACATAGAAGTTTTTAATGATAATAAAGTTAAAAAATTTATTGAGGACTACAAACCAGCATATAATTTATTAGATGTAGATAAACCTATATCAATTGGACCTTTAGCCTTAACAGATTATTATTTTGAAATAAGAGCACAATTATTTGAAGCTTTTTCAAAAATTAAAAAAGAATTTAAAGAAATTTCAAATGAGTTTAAAGAAACTTTTGACATGAAAATTAATTTTTTAGAAAAATATAAATCAAATGATGCAGAAATTATTTTTATATGCTTAAGCTCAACTGCTGAAAGTATAAAAGATGTAATTGATACTTATAGAGATAATGGTTATAAGGTAGGACTTGTAAGACCAGTTTTATTTAGACCATTTTTTTATGAAGAATATGCAAAAGAATTAGAAAATGCAAAAACAGTAGTTGTTTTAGATAGATCTGAAGGTCCAGGAAGCCATGCACCTTTGTTTAAAGACATAGTTATTTCTTTAACAAACATAGAAAAAAGACCAGAAGTTTTTTCTTTTGTTTATGGACTTGGTGGAAGAGAGATTTATCAAAAAGATATATGTAAATTATTAGATACTTTAATCTCTGGTAAGCTTCCAAAAAGTAAATATATTGGACTTAGAGAATAATTTTAAATTTGTGAAAAATATGAATAATTCAGAACTTGCAATAAAGATTAATGAAAATAAAAAATTAGTTCCAGGACATAGAACATGTGCAGGATGCCCTATTGCTGTGATATTAAGAACAGCACTTGCTTCAACTGATAAAAAAATAGTTGTAGCTTCAGCTACTTCTTGTGCAGAAGTAACTACTACAATATATCCTTATACATCTTGGAATGTTCCTTGGATGCATTCTGTTTTTGCAAATGCAGCTGCAACTATTTCAGGAATTGAAAGTTCTTATAAAGCTTTAAAGAAAAAAGGCAAAATAAAAAAAGATATTAGATTTTTAGCTTTTGGTGGAGATGGTGGATGTTACATTCCAAAAACAAAAATATTAACTACAGAAGGTTTTAAAAATGTAGAAAAAATAACTACAAAAGATTTAATTTGGTCAATAAATCCAAAAAATAAAACTTTAGAAAAATCAAAAATAAAAAAAATGCATAAATATAATTATAATGAAAAAATAATTTCTGTAAATCACAATTTTGTACATTTTGATGTATCTTTACAACACAACATTCCAATTTATAATAAATTAAATAACAAAATAGAAGCTATTAAAGCACATGAATTATTAAATTATGGTAGAAGTGATAAAATAAATATAATAACAGGTGATTTAAACTGGAAAGGTAAAAATAAAAAATATTTTGAATTACCAAAAATTAAATACAACAAAAATTCAAATAATAAAAAGGACATACCTAAAATAAATATGAAAATTTGGTTAGAATTTTTTGGATATTGGATATCTGAAGGACACCTTTCAAAACATAATAGTAAAAGAAATATATACAACACTTTTATATCTCAAACAAAAAAAGCAACTATTAAAAAAATAGATAAATGCTTAAAACAAACTAAAATAAATTATTGGTATAATAAAGATAGATTTTGTATAAGTAATCAAAAATTATGGGTATATTTAGAACAATTTGGAAAAGCAAAAGACAAATATATTCCTCAAGAATTTAAAGAATTATCAAAAGACTATTTACAAATATTATTAAATTCATTAATGGAAGGAGACGGCACAATAATTAAAAGACTTAAAAGCACAGCTTATTCTTATAGTACAATTTCAAAAAAATTAAAAGACGATGTAATTGAAATTGCACTTAAATTAGGATATAGAGTGCATTTAGATGAAAGAACTAGAAAAAACAGAAAAGAATACAGTATATCTTTTTCAAATTACAAACCAACAAGATTAGCAAACCTAAGAAAAAAACACATCACAAATTATAATTATAAAGGAAAAATATATTGTCCAGAATTAGAAAAAAACCACATCATGGTTATTGAAAAAGATGGGCGAATAAGTTTAAATATGAATAGTTTCGACATTGGACTTCAAAGTCTATCAGGAGCATTAGAAAGAGGACATGATTTTACATATATATGTTATACAAACGAAGGATATATGAATTGTTTATCTACAGATTCACTAATTATGACTGAATCAGGATTAAAACAAATTACAGAAATTAAAAAAGGAGAAAAAGTTTGGGCTTTTGATCAAAAAACATATCAACCTGTTTTAAAAAAATGCACAGGTGTATTTGATAATGGTAGAAAAAAAGTATATGAAATTGAAACTATACATCAAAATATAAAAGCAACATCTAATCATCCGTTCTTAGTATTAAAAAGAAATAAAAATAAAGAAAATGAATTTGTTTGGAAAACAGTTACAGAACTTAAAAAAGATGACGAAATTGTAACTCTTAAAAAGAAATTTTATAAAAACTTAGATATAAATAAAAATCTAAAAAATGATTATAAAATACAAAATAATCATTATTTTATAATAAGAAAAATAAAAAATATAATTCCTAGAAAAATAGAACAAACATTAGATTTAAGAGTTGAAGGAGAACACAATTTTATTGCAAATGGAATTGTTGTTCATAACACAGGAAATCAGAGATCTTCAGCAACACCTTATGGAGCATCAACAACTACAACTCCTTCTGGAAAAGTTTCTTTTGGTAAAGAAAAATTCCAAAAAGATCTTGCACAAATTATAATTGCACACAACATACCTTATGTGGCAACTGCAAATCCAGAATTCCAAATTGATATGTATGAAAAAATGAAAAAAGCTTTTGAAACAAAAGGACCTTCATTTATTTTAATTTTTGCAGCATGCCCTACAAACATGAAAGCAGATCCATCAGAGACATTTACAATTAGTAAAATGGCTACTGAGACAAATTACTTCCCACTTTATGAATATGAGAATAGAAAATATAAAATTAATTATAAACCTTTTAAAAAAGTTCCAATTGAAGAATTTTTAAAACTACAAACAAAATTTAGAGAAGTTTTAAAAGATAAAAAAGAAATTAAAATCATACAAGAACACGTAGATGAAAAATGGAATAGTATTCTAAAAAAGGAAGAAAAATAAAAAAGGTTTTAATTGTGCCAAACATCTCAACACATGCAAAAATAATTAAAGAAGTTTATTCTAAAAATAAAAAATTTAATTTAGATTATTTAGTATCTGGAAGTATATTTCCAGATTATTACTATTTTTTAAAATATCAAAAATATAATGACCCCACTAATTTACTACATTCTAAACTTGCAAAAAGATACTCAGAAAAACTAATTAAATCTGCAAAAAACAAAAAAGAACTTTCTTTTGCAATAGGTGTTTATTCACACATTATAGTTGACCAAAAAGTTCATGCATATTTAAGAAAAAACAAACTTGAAAAAAACATAAATCACCTAGTAATTGAACATTTTTTAGAGATAAAACAACATACACCTGTTAACAAAATATTAATTTGTAAAAATTTAATTAAAAGAACTATTCCTAAAAAATATTATATACATTTAAAAAAAATAAATTTATTTAATTCAATTAAATTTATTTTATTTAATAAAACTATATTTTTTTTAATAAAACAAAAATACATAAATAAAAAAAGATCTAAGAAAAAAAGTATATGGAATTTAATTTTAAGAATAGGTTATAAAAGACCACTTAAAAGAGTAGAGTTTACAGATATAGAAAAAATAGTAAATCCTAATTTTAAATTAAAAAAACATATAAAAAATATAGAAAAAGAAATAAATTTATCTAAAAAAGAAATAATTAAAAAAATCAAAGAATTAATTTAATAATTCTTTAACATCTCTAATCATTTGTAATTCTTCATTTGTTGGAATAACTAAAACTTTAATTAAACTATCTTCTGATGAAATTATTAATTCATTTGAATTATTTTTACTTTCATCTAACTTAAGTCCTAAAAAACTAAAATGATCTAAAACAAGTTTTCTTAAAAAAGGAGAATGCTCTCCAACTCCTCCTGTAAAAACAATTACATTTATTCCTTTCATCTCAGAAATGTATGCACCAATTATTTTAATTATTCTATTTACTAAAATATCATTTGCAAGAGTACAATCTTTACAACCTTTAATTGCATTTTCTTCAATATACCTATGATCACTTGATTGCTTAGATATTCCTAAAAGCCCAGATTGTTTATTTATTAATTTTTTAATATCTTCTTTAGAATAACCATTTTCTAATAAAAATAAAATTATTTCAGGATCAAAACTTCCAGATCTAGTTCCCATTGGAAGACCATCTAAAGGAGTAAAACCCATAGAAGTATCAAAACTTTTACCATTTTTAATAGCACATATACTTTGACCATTCCCTAAATGACATGTAATTATATTTATTGAATCATAATCTTTTTCTAAAATCTCACATGCTTTTCTTGAAACAAACTTATGAGAGGATCCATGAAAACCATAACTTCTAATTTTAAATTTTTCATAAAGCTCTATTGGAAGAGCATATAAATAATTTTCTAAAGGTATAGTTGAATGGAATGCTGTATCAAAAACCCCAAAATGCTTTGTAGATTCTGGCAAATGACCTTTTAAAATTTCAACACATTTTAAATTTACAGGATTATGAAGCGGTGCTAAAAAATTATATTTTTTTAAATCTTCTAAAACCTCAGAAGTAAGCTCTGTTGTTTTATTATATTTTTCAGCTCCATGAACAATTCTATGAACAACATAATTAATTTCAAAAAAAGAAGTAATAATATTATTTTCTATTAAAAAATCTAAAAGATTAGAAACAGCTAAATCATGTTCTAAAATATCAAACTCATCTTTTAATTTTTTATCATTAAATTTAATTTTTCTAAGACAAGTTCTACCAGAAACTCCAATTCCATCAAATTGTCCAACAATTAATGTTTTTTCATTTTCAAAATCGGCTAATTCAAATTTTAAAGAACTACTACCTGCATTAATTACTAAAATATTACTCATAATTTATTCCTCACATATTTTTAAAAATAAAAAAAGAAAATGTATTTTTATAAAAATACATTATAAAAAATTATAAAATTATTTAACAAAAATTTTATTTTTAATTTTTTCTGGGAGATATTTTTTTGCAACAAAATCTAAAGATTTATTTGCAAGAGCTTGTTGCTCTATCCTGATTTTTTTATCAAGTGCAATCTTTAATTCTTTTTGCCAACCAGGAGTATTAAACCAATCATATTTCATTAATTCTTTTGCTCTTTTAATATCCCCATCTTTCATCTTCTCAGTTACATTTTGTAAACCATATGTTTCTACATCTGTTAAAGTCATACCAACATATTCAGCATCTGGAACTGCAAGATATTTTGAATGAGCTGCAAGAGCCATAGACCCACTTTTAATTACAGAAAAAATATACCATCCATAAGGATCCCCATCTGTAAAAACAATCACAGGTAAATTAAATTCATATCTTAATCTATGAATTAATCTTCTTGTACCTCTTGCAGCTTGCCCACCTGTTCCTATTAAAATAGCTCTATTTTCTTTTGTAAATCTTTCTTCAATTAATCTCCCATACATTGCAGAGGTTTCAATAACTAAAACATAATCTGCATTAACTTCTTTAATTTCAATCTCTTCAGGTTCAAGTCTAGACATAATAGACCATCCCCCTCTTCCAAGAGTAGAACAATTAAATTCATCATTATCATGCTTTTTATCAATTAAAGTAATATCCCCATATAAAGATCCTTTAGGATCTGCATGAAGACCTAATTTTTCTCTAATAGTATTTACTGAATGTTCAATATCCACAATTACATCATTTGATTCTTCTTGGGCATCAAAAGTGTTTTCTTTAGTACCTTCTACAGTTCTTTTAAGTTCATAATAAATTTCTCTGATAGATGCAGTTTTATCATGAATTAAATAATCATAACATTTATCATTTACTAAAACAGTTTGCATGAATTTTCTTGCAGCTCCAAGATTTAAAAAAGGTCTTGTTACTTTTTTATCTCCTAATTGTATAAAATTATTTTTTTCATCAAAATAAACATTTGAATATCCTCTAACTCTAGTTGTAAAAGTAGGAGAATGATTATTTTCAATCTGATGTGCAATATTTTTTGATATTTCAAAAACTCTTTTTGCAATATCTTTCTTCCCTTCAATTTCATGCTCTTCTAATTTATTTTTTTCTTGTTTTTTAACATTCATAAAAATCACAAATTTTTATTCTTCCATTTCATCATTTTCTTCAGAAAAATCATCATCTATATTTTCAGGTTTACTAGATAAATGTTTTTCATTTTCATCATCCATTTTTAATTTTTCTAAAACCATTTTATCTAAATTTTTTTGTAAAATTTTAGGATCTCCCCCAACTGTATGAACTATAGCTTCTACTACATATGGAGAATATCTAGAAAATACTTTTCTTTTTTCTTTTTTCTCAGCATCTCTTTTTTTATCTATTAAAAACTTACCAAGTCTTCTTGCAACATCTTGTAATGCAAGCTTTAAATCAGTTACAATTTCTTCTTCATCTGCAATTGCAGATTTACCTGCAGAAGTATAAGGTATATGAACAGAGATTAAATTTACAAAAATAGAAATTGGTG
Organism: Candidatus Iainarchaeum sp.; assembly: GCA_028700115.1. GTDB lineage: Archaea > Iainarchaeota > Iainarchaeia > Iainarchaeales > CSSED10-239 > Forterrea. Next base: position 146,996 of record JAQVTI010000001.1, read on the forward strand.
CAGAATCTATATTTGATATTCCATATCTTTTCCAATCAATTGAAGAAACTGTTTTAGTAATAACACATCCTCCGGCATCAAAAAGTAAAGGTGCTTTATTTGAATATCTAATTATTTCAGAAACTCTTACTTCTCTTATAGTTTCTCCATTTTCACTTGCTTCTTCTGCTTCTTCTTTTTTCTTTTTAGAAACTTTTGCAGAATTTAAACTAACAAGTCTTCCAGCTTGCCCACCATATGCCAACCCAACTTCAACTTGAAAAGCATATCCACCTTTATAAACAGAAGGTTTTCTAGTATTTACAAAACAAAATTCTGGATCAATTACAGATTTTAAAGACTTTTCAATAAAAGGTTCTCCAATAGGCACTAAATTTTCTGTATTTGGTGCAATAAATTTTGTTTGTTTTATAGCTTTAACAATTTCTTCTGCTTCATCCCAAGTTAATTTTTTTGGATCTTTATTAAGATCAAAATGAACTAATTTTGCAACATTATCAACAGCAGTTTGACCAAATCTATCATATGTTATTAAAAGATATGAAGATACTTTTCTTGCAGGGCTATATCTTGCAAGAGATAACATTTCATCAACTGTAACTCCTCTTGGATGTGGTTTTACTTGTTTTGGAATTTTTGGAAGTTTTTTTACACTTCTAGGATATAAAGTTATTTCTCCAGAAGGATCTTCAAATTTAATAGTTGCATGAGGATTAGAAATTGCTGTTCGTCTTAAATATTCATCTACTGAATTTTGTCCTTTTTTATATTGTATTTCTTTAAATTTAGACTTTATTGCAAGACCTCTAAATTTTTTATCTAAATAAATTTTTTCAGTAATTTTTGGGGAATTTGTTTTTGAATCTATAGATATTTCTAAAGAAACAGTTTTTCCAGTTGTAGTCCCAGAAATAACTTTAGTTGGTTTACCAGTTGTAATTTGAGAAAATAAAATAATTCCAGAAACTCCAATTCCTTGTTGACCTCTTGTTTGAACTAGTCTATGAAATTTAGTTCCAGCTAAAAGTTTTCCTAAAGCACTTCCAATTTTATTTTCTGGAATCCCAGGACCATTATCAATAACAGAAATTTCAAAATATTCTTCACTGATTTCAGAAAGTTTAACTTCTATTTCAGGTAAAATTCCAGCTTCTTCACAAGCATCTAAAGAATTAGTTACAATTTCATGAATAATTGTTGTAAGTGTTCTTTGTTTTCCATAAAGACCTAACATTTGTCTATTTTTTTTAAAAAAATCAGCTACAGAATTTTCTTTAAATTCAGAAAATAAAACATTTGCATCTATTCCATCTGGATTTTTATTATCTTGAGAATTATCAATATCAATTTCTTTTTTATTTTTTATATTTTTATTATCTGGCATCTACAATCACATTTATTTTAATTTAGGTTAATTTATTTTAATTTATTTTAATTTAGTTTAAAAATATAATTTAATTATTATAAAATTATTATAAAATTATTATAAAATTATTATAAAATTATTATAAAATTATTATAAAATTATTATAAAATTATTATAAAATTATTATAAAATTATTATAAATATTACAAATTATAAATATTATATATATAATATATTAAAATATATTTATAAATATATTTATGATAAAGAAAGTAAAATAAATATAATAAAGATAAAACAAATAATTTAAATATATATTGTAAAATAAGATATTTATGTGTTCGATTGCAGGTAGCTTTAATTTAACTCAAAGCATCAAAAATTGTTATGAAATGAATGTTTTAATGCAAAAAAGAGGTCCTAACCACACATCTTTTGCACACATCAAAGATAATAAAGTATATATTTATGAATATACAGATAGATTTGAACAAAACAATACAATAAGCCATAATTTACTTGCAATTGTAGGAAACATATCTCAACCTATAAAATATAAAAACACATTAATTACATCTAATTGTGAGATATATAATTGGAAAGAAATTTGTAAAAAAGAAAAAATAAATGCAAGAAATGACTCAGAGATGTTAATTAAACTTTTTGAGAAAGAAAAAGTAAATAAGAAAACTTTAGAAAAACTAGATGGAGCATATGCATTTTGTTTCTGGAAAGAAAACAAAATTTATCTTGCAAGAGATATTTTAGGAGTAAAACCTTTATGGTTTTCATATGAGAACAAAAGTTTTTGTTTTGCATCAGAAAAAAAAGCCTTAGAAAAAATTGGACGAGAAAAAATAGAATTTTTAGATCCAAGAAAGATTTTAATTTATGATATTAATAAAAATCTAATTAACTATAAAAAAAGAGAATTTATAAAAATTAAAGAAAATAAAAATGGTTTAGAAAAAAATAAAAAAATAATTCAAGAAAAATTAGAACAAGCAATTATTAAAAGAATTCCAGAAAAAAAACTAGCACTTCTTTTTAGTGGAGGAATAGATTCTACAATAATTGCAATGATTCTTAAAAAACACAAAATAGATTTTACAGCATACTTTGCACATCTTAAAGGATATAATGAAAATAAAGATTTAGAATATGTTAGAGAGATTGCAAAAAAATATAAAATTAAATTAAAAATTAAAAGTTTAGATTATAAAGACTTAGAAAAAAATATTAAACAAGTTGTAAAAACTATTGAATCAACTAACCCTATTAAAATAGGAGTTGGCTTACCTATTTATCTTGCAAGTAAACTTGCTTCAAAAGATAAAAATAAAGTTATTTTTTCAGGACTTGGTTCTGATGAGATTTTTGCAGGATATAATAGATTTAAAGAATCTAAACATATTCAAAAAGACACACTTAATCTACTTTATCAAATACATGAAAATGATTTAAATAGAGACGACTCTCTTACAATGGAAAACAGTATTGAGTTAAGACTTCCTTTTTTAGATTTACCTTTAATTAAAGAAGTAATTGGAATTGAAGATAAACAAAAAATTAACTCTGAAGAAAATAAAATTATCTTAAGAGAGATTTCAAAAGAATATAGTCTAGATGAAAAATATTTTAAAAGAAAAAAAGTTGCTGCACAATATGGTTCTGGGTTTGATAAAGGAATAATTAAACTTTCAAAAGAAAATAAATTTAAATCAAAATCAGAATATCTAAAAACTTTTTTAGAAAAGCAGAATCTTAATTTAGGATGTTTATATTCTTCTGGAAAAGACTCTAATCTTTCTTTAAATATTCTAAAAAAACAAAATTATAAAATAAAATGTTTAATTTCTATTATTCCAGAAAACAAAGACTCATACATGTATCAAACTCCTGATTTAAAAATTTTAAAAGCACAATCAGAATGTATAGAAATACCTTTAGTTTTAGGAAAAACAAAAGGTGAAAAAGAAAAAGAATTAATTGATCTTAAAAAAGTAATTAAAAAAGCAAAAGATAAATACAATCTGCAAGGAATTGTCTCAGGTGCATTATTTAGTAACTACCAAAGAGAAAGAATTCAAAACATATGTAATGATTTAGGTTTAAGATTGTTTTCACCTCTATGGAATATAAACCAAGAAAAAGAAGTTTTGAAATTAATAAAAGAAAAATTTGATTTTAGAATTGTTAAAATTGCTGGATATGGACTAAATAAAGATTGGTTTTTAAGAAAAATAGATTTAAAAGCTTTAGAAGAACTTAAAAAACTAAATAAGAAATATGGTTTCAATGTAGCAGGAGAAGGTGGAGAATTTGAAACTATTGTTTTAGACTCACCTGATTTTAAAAAAAAAATAAAAGTTATAGACTACAAGATAAATTTAGAAAATGAATTTACTGGTGAAATTGAAATTAAAAAAATAAAAATAGAAGAAAAAAGAAAAACTAATTCTAACAAGTACAACCAATAGCTGCACAACTTTTACCCCAAGCAGTTGCCATTGCTTGACAAAGTGCGACATTACCGTCTGTAGATGACCTATAAAACATATCACTTGTATCAGTTGTAATCGAAACATTCCATGAAGATAAATTTCTATTCATTTTAGTTCTACCAAACATATAATACATAGTAGATACATTTGAAACATCCCAATTAGATAAATCTTGGTTAAAATTACTTGCATATGCGAACATATTACGCATATTATTAATATTTGAAACATCCCAATTATTCATATTAGAAACATAAGATACATTTGAACAATTTCTAAAAAAACCTTCTAAACTAGTAACCCCATTTAAATCTAAAATATCAGTTGCAGTTATACTAGTTAAATTACTACAACCATAAAATGCATTTGTACTAAATTTTGGGTTAAACCCCCCCCAATGAGATATATTTGTAATTTTAGGATAATCTCCAGAAGCATTAAAAGACCAACCTTGAATAGTTCCAAACATATTTACATCATAAATTCCTGATGAAGAATAAGTATGTAATTTATCAGAATCATCATAAGAAGTTATTTCTGAAGTAGTCCCATCTCCCCAATCTACTGTAAAATCATAATTACCTTCAGAAACTAAAGGTAAAGATATTTGATTAGCTTCACTAGATCCAGTAGAAGTTTTTGTAGTATCCCAAGTTGAAGAAAAATAAGGAATTATACAATCTTGACCACATGAAGAAATTGTTTCATCTCCATTACAAGTTCCATCTCCACAATAAGGTGCATTATCACATGAAACAAGACTTGCTCCTAAATAACTTACAGGAATAGAAATATATTTACCATCATTAGTTTTTAATTCTAAAATAAATTCTTTTGAAGGAATACATATTATATCTAATTGATTACTTCTATTTGGATTAATAACTAAAGGAGTTTCTAAAGTATATTCTGTGTTTATAAAATTTGTATTTTCTGCGGTTGTAGAAATTAATTTATATGCAACAACATTTAAATCTTTATTAAAATTGTTATTTTCTAAAACAACTTTAGAATAATCCCCAGACATACTTTCATAAACAGATCTGTATTTTATAAACCCATCTAAATCTGATTTATCATAAGTAACTACAGAAGATTCATCTAGATTAGATGTAGTAAAATCTTTTGAAAAAGAAACAATTCCTGCAATTAAAACAACTGAAACTAAAACAATTAAAACAGTTGCAATTAATGGAGAAATTGCTTTTTTATAAAAATCATTGCCAAACATATATAAACAATTATAAAAAATATTTAAAAACATATTTATTATTAAATAAAAATTAAAAAAATTAATCAAAAGAAATATCATCAATTTTAACTTCTTGGGTCTTAACTTTTTTATAACCTTCTGCTTTTAAAGATAAAGATTTTAACATTTTAAAAACAGTTGTATGTTTTACACCTTGTAATATTTTTTCAATAACATCTCTTACTTCAGAAATATTATCTTGATAACCAATAATAGAAACTGTCTTTCCATAAACAGAAATAAAACAATGAAGCTTATCTTCAATCATTTTTTTAATATGACCATCTTTTCCAATAACTCTTCCTCTTATTTGTTCATGTCTATTTCTTGTATTTTTTACAAAATCATCTAAATCAATTATTTCTAAAAGAAAATTATCTTCTAAAAGATTAAAAGAAACTTCTGGAGAAAACCCTCTTGAAATTGCAGTAAGTATATTTTTTGCGATATGTATTTCATAAAATGATTTTTTAGTTGAAATAATTATTTCCCCAGTATGACTATTAATATTTAAATTAGTAGAAGTTTTTTTTTGAATATCTTTTTTAGTTTGACCATTTTCTCCAATAATTACAGCAAGTCTTTTTTTAGTAACTTTTATTTCATCTTCCATAAAGCTCAACTTTTTTCTTTTTTAAATCTTCTAAAAACATGTCATATGTAATTTCTATTTTTGGAAATTTTTTAGACAAAAAATCCACAATATTAATAATATCTCTTTTTAAAAAAAACTTAGATTTAGGATGGCTATAAGTTACAGATTGACCCATATCAATAATACTTATTATTTGAGAAATAGGGTTAATTAAAATATTAAATGCAGAAAAATCTGCATGAACTATTTTAGCTCCATAAAGCAATTTTGCATAATTATCTATAAGTTGAGGATAAATTTTATCTAAATCAAAATCAATTTCATTAAGTCTTGGGAAAGATTTATCATTTATACCTAAAAAAGACATAATAATTATATTTTTTTCTCTAGCTATTACAACAGGACAACTAACATTATATTTTAAAGCAAGAGTTAAATTTTTAAATTCTTTAGAAGCCCAAACCATAAACATATCTCTTTTGTCAGTAGACATATTTCTAAATCTAAAATCTCCTTTAATATATTGATCCATATTTTTAAATTTAGAAGTTTCTATCTTATAAATTTTTGCAACTAAGGGAGTTTTTTCTAAATGTCCTAAAAAAGTAATTGCTTCTTTTCCACTAGATATAGGAGAATCAATTGAAGTAATAATATTATTAGAAGAAAGTTTAAATAAAGCTTTATGTGTAGATTCATCAAAAACATAATTCTCTATCTTAGTATTAATTTTCATAAATATCAAAATTTATTTATATTAAAAATAATTATTCTTTTTCATTTTTAGAATAATTATTTGAAGAAACAACATCATGAGTAAATTTATATAAATTATTTAAAACACCTTTTCTTTCAAGTTGACCAACTTGAAAACCTAAAAATCTCCAAATCACATCTCCTTTTATAGGTTGAAAATCCCAAAGTTTTACTATAACAACATCTCCTGGTTTTATCCAAATATGTTTAAACATTTTTCCAGGTATTCTACAAACTCTTTCTATTCCATCTTCACAAAGAATAGAAATATTATTTACACCCATAAGTTGTACTACTTTTCCAAATAACTCTAAGTCTTCTTTTCTTGGCAACCTAAGTCTTTTAAAATTTGGGGTTTGATCTAAGCTCAAAAATTAATCACTCCTTTATTAAATTTTATATATTTGCACATGTGGCACTTTATTTAAAAAAATTACTTGATCTTTATTAATTAAATTATTATTTATAAAAAAACCACAAGATTTTTTCCCAAAACAATTTACAGAATCACAATCTTTAAAAAAATCTAAAACTTCTTTTTCAGAAATAATTTTTTCTCCAAAAAAAGAAGAAGATATCATAATTTCAAAATTTTTTAAAATAATTTTTGTATTAACTAAATTTGAATCACAAACAGCTAAGATTTTATTTTTTGAAAAATTATGTAATTTACCAATCATAATATTTGTTTCCATTTTAAATTTTAAATAATAAACTTTTTAAAAAAATTATAATTTTGGTAAAGGATTAATTGCACCACAAACACTACATTTTAAAACCTTTACACCATTTTGAGTTACAATATCTGTATCTGGTTTTTTACAAGCAAGACATATCACAAAATTTTTTAAATATTTCTCAAAGATTTGATTTAATTTATAATTATTAAAAACACCATTTAAAATTAAAGTACCATTTTGAATACTTGAAGATGTAGAAATCTCTTTCATAATAAATTTATATATTTGAGATTCATCTCTTTTAATAGTTTTTGCAACTTTTGAAAAATTTTTCCAAATAGTTTGTTTACCCATAACCATTGATTCAACTGTTGGAAGTATAAATCTAGAATCATCTAATGCTTTATTAGGAAGAGACATATAAATCCTATCTAATAAATCTTTATAATTTAATTCATTTTTAGTATCGTTCATAAATATAATATATGATAAGAAGTATTTATAAAACTAAAGTAAAAAGAAAAAAAAGAAAATAAATCAAGAAAAATTAAAAAAATAAAAATAAACAAAATAAAACTATAAAAGAAATATTAAAATATAAATAATTACAAAAAGCATAAATAAAGTTTGAAGGGGAAGAGCAGGAAGTGCTTTTATTTTTTTAGACTTAGAAAGAATTACAAAAGTTAAAACCAATCCTAAAATAGAAGCAAGCCAAATAAACATAATAGGAAATATTGTTTGAATAAAGGTATATTTACCAATTAATATATAAAAAAAAGATACAGAAGTTAATAATGGAATAACAATATCTCCCCCTCCAAGTTGATATACTTTTCTTTTAGTAGGAATAGAAAATGTAAAAGCTAATTTTTTTTTAATAACCATATTTGCTAAAACCACCATATGCTTTGTATAAAAAACAGCAATAATATCATAAATAGATAATAAAATTATAAAAACGATTACAGGAATAACACCTAAAGATAAACCAATAATAGACCCTGCTCCTGCAATAGATATAGCTAATAAAAAATTATTATACCACATTAAAAGTTTTATATTTTTTTTAAATTTTAAAAAATTTCTAAAAACTAATAAAAACAAACTAATTAACAAAGCAAAATAATAAGATAAAAAAACATCAAAAACAACTACACAACCAACAAATAAAGCCATAATTTCAAAAAAATTAAGATAATTTTGTTTTTTAAAAAATCTTTTTAAAAAAATCATAAGAAAAGTAAATATTAAAATTTCAATTAAAATACCAAAAGCATTAATTACATTATTAGGATCTTCTGTAAATACACCTCTAACAGCATCTTGATTTAAATAATAATTTGCAGAAATTAACCCAATTATTTGTATAAATACAAAAATTAAAATAAAAATTATAAAAAAATTAAAATCTAATTTTTTAGTCATAAATAATCTTTTTTTAAAATTTTATTTTAAAAATATATATTTTATAATGTTATTAAAAATAATAAATATCTTTAAAATTATTTAGAAAATTCTTTTTTAAAAGGTTTTTTATATGAAAAATCTTTAAAAATATTATAATCATTAGAAATCTTTTTAAACAAAAGACTATAAAGACCTTTTTGTTTATAATAACTTGAAATTACAACTTCTTTTTTAAAAAACTTATTAGAAGAAACTTTACCAATTATAAAACCTATTGCATTTGTATTTTGTTTTGCAATATAAATCACATAATTTTTATTTAAAACTAAATCTTCTAAATCTTTTTTAACTTTTGGAATACTTTTTGTAATATCTATTCCTGGAAATTTAATTTTTAAAAAATCAGAAATATATGAATCTTTTAAAAAAATAATATTTTTAGAATAAATTTTAGAATAAATTATATTGTTCATATTAATATATACTTTACAAAATATTAAAAACTATCCTGTTCAATAGGTTTTAATAAACCTATTTTTGGTTCATAAACATCTCCAATTTTTTTAAGTTTAGAAATTGCTTCTAAAACCTTATCTCTATTATGTCCTTCTTTTTCAGCAAAATCTAAAACTTCCTTTGTAGGAATTGGATTTCCATTTTCACAAAGATCTTTTATATATCTTAAAACAGTTTTTACAAGATTTCTTTCAGATTGAGATTGACCTGTTGCTAAAATATCAATATCTATTTTTCCAGTTTCAACATCTAAAGCAGTTTGTTCTAAAGAAGTTTTAAAAATTCTAATTGCTCTTTGAGCATCATCTGGGTCAATTATTTTTTTTAATTTTATTTTTGCACTAGCTTCAGATAATCTAATTAATCCTTCTAACTGTCTTGGAGTTGCTGCAAAACTTTTTTGTTTTCGCCCAAGATCTCTTAAACTAATATAATAATCTAAAATAATTTTTGAAGCTTCAGCAGAAAGAATAGGTTTTATGTTCTGTCTTGAATAAGCAACATATTTTTTATAAAGTAAAGGATCTATTTCTGGAAGAATATTTCTATTTGCTTCATCATATTCTTCTTTATCTATAGAATTATCATTTGTTGAAAGTTTTTGTGCAAAAGTTTGTGTATTTAAAATATGCTTTGCAATACTTATATCTTGATCTCTTTTTAAATTATCAGGAATAACAAAATATAAATCAAATCTTGAAATTAAAGAAAAAGGAAGATCTATTTGTTCAATTGGATTTTTAAAAGGATCAAATCTATTATATTTAGGATTTGCAGCAGCAAGAATAGAACAATCTGCTTTAAATTTACTATATAATCCAGCTTTTGAAACAGAAACAGTAGATTGAGCCATTGCTTCATGAAGAGAACTTTTATCTTCAGGACTTATTTTATCAAATTCATCAATTAATGCAATCCCACCACTTGCTAAAATAACAGCACCAGCCTTTAAAGTCCAACCACCTTCTCCAAATTCATCTTTTACTGCTGAAACTGTAAGCCCTGCTCCTGAAACTGTTTTTCCTGCAACATAAACAGATTTTGGTGCTAAAATATTTGTATATTCTAAAAGTTTAGATTTTCCTGTAGATGGATCACCAACTAAAAGAATATGAATATTCCCTCTTAATTTTTGTTTAGCTGCTTCTTTTTTAACACCACCAAACATTTGAAGAGTAATTGCTTCTTTTACAACTTCATGACCCCAAATATTAGGGGCAATAGATCTTGCTAAAACATCATAAATATCATTTTTTTTAGAAAGTTCTAAAATTTGTGTTTCTTCTTCAGGATCAATGGTTAATTCATCATATTCTTGATCTATTTTTTCAATATGATTTGCAACAATATATTTCCCATAAATATTCATATCTCCTTTTGGAGGTCTTAATTTTAAAACACCAGTAACTAAAATTTTATCTCCTGCAGAACATTTATTAACAAGATCTTGAGAAAGATAAACATCTATATTACTTGCTTGATCAGAACCTTTTAAACTTTCTAAAGGCTCTTGCATTTGAATTTTTTGATAATCTATAAAAGCAGATTGCTCTAAATCAATATCAAATTCTCTAGACTTACACTCCCTACATAAAACAGGTTTTGAAAGCTGTTGGGATTTTTGTTCGATATCAATTGCAGTACCACATTTTCTACAAACAAAATGAGCTGTAGTTAATTTTTCTAATCTTTCAGTAATTAATCTAATTGTTCCTTCTGCAGAAATTAATTTTGTTAAATGATCAGAACCAATATCTCTTATTGAAACCCTATATTCTTTTGGAAGATTATAAAATCTAATAATAGGTTCAAACTTTTCTTCAATTTCAGAATCTAAAATTCCAATATCTATTTTTTTAATTGCAGCATTTGCTGCTTCAATTATAATTTGAGGATTATCTATTAATCTTTCAGAAATATTTAAATCAAATTCTTCTAATTTTTTATAATCTATATCAAGACTTATTTTTTTAGGATAATTAGAAGCAAGAAACTCAATTTCTCTTTTATATATATCATCAAAAAATTCTTGCAAAATATCTATATAACTATCAATTGCTAAATCTTTTGGCTTTCCAGTATTTGTATCTTCAAGAGAATCAAATTCTTTATCTAAATCAATCATTTATAAAAACCTCAAAAATATTATATATAAAATATTTATAAACATAAATAAAGGGTATGTGACCAAAACCTAAATTTACAAAAAATATAAATATATAAATTTTATTAAAATTTTCTATATATTACAAATTTTAAAAAAATCCTTAAAAAAACCTATTTTTAAAAATAGGTTTTTATTAAAGAAAGTTTTATAGTTGTATAAAAATAAATATTACAAATCTTATATATTATTATTTAGTTTGGAAAAAATAAAAAAAAACATATAAAATAAGGAAATAATACAAGAAGTATAGAGGTAAAATAAAAAAAAATAAAAAAAATACAAATTAATTTACATAATAATTATATAAATAATTTGCAGCACCTTGACAACTTGCTTGACAAGCTTGCATATTATAATTACAACTAGATACTGATGATCCACTATCTATACATATTTCAAAATTATCCTTACAACCATTAATACACCAATTATAAAAAGCACTATTATATGGAGATTCTTCATCTAAAGAAAATGGATTTGCAATAGATATAGGTTGTGAAATAATATTGTTTGCAGAACCAGATATTGTTAAATCATTTATTAAAAAACCAACAATTATTCCAATAACTAAAGCAATAATTACTAAAAGACTTAACTTTAAATTATTTTTCATAAAACTAAACACCTCATAAACAAATATTTTAAAATATTTAATAATATATATTATAAAAGATAATGTTTATAAAACAAATTAATATATAAAACTAAACAAAATCAATAGAATTTGCAAGTAATTCTATTTCTGAAGAAAAACCATTAAGTTTAGCTCTTCCTTTAATTTTTATTCTTTTACCTAAAAGATCATCTTCAAGCTTAGAAAAAATATTTTCTTTTTCTTCTTCAGAAAATTCTTTTATAAAATCTTCTTTTTTAATATTAAATATTTTTTCAACAACTTCTTTAAAGAAAACAACCTTTAAAATACCAGTACCATCATCTACATCAATAGATGCAAAAAGATTAACTTCAGGATTATCAACTTCTTTATTACATTTTTCACAAATAAATGATTCATTTATTAATTGTATTTTTTCTTTACAATCAGGACATTTAAAATATCTTAATTTATTTCTATTTACAGAAACAATAGTAGCTTCAATTTCATAATTTTTAGAATCTTCTAAAGAAGAAATTGTTGAATTTTCATAACTTTGAGAAAAAGCATCTATTAATTGCTCTAAAGAAGGAATATTTAAATTATTTTTTGGATTTTTAAAAATTGTAGAATTCCAATTAATATTTATTTCAAAATCATATAAACCTTCTCTTACATTTACATCTGTTAATTTTACAATATCTCCTCTTTTATAATCTTTTTCAAAAGTATGTGCTAATTGATCCCAAGCAGTACACTTTATAGACTTTATTCCATCAGAAATTTCAAAATTTAAAACAAATCTTTTTTTTTGATTTTTATCTTCAAATTCTCTAATAGGATAAATAGCTATAATTCTTCCAATAGTTTCAATTAATTTATCAGTTAAATCAATTTCAGAAACTTTTATAAAAATATTTTCAATAGGTTTAATATCAGGAGCATTTTCTGGAAGAATAATGCTTCCTCCATATCTTAAAGCAAGTTCTTTATTATCATTATAAGTTGTAACATATGCATCTTTTATTAAAACTAAAGAATTTTTTTCTAAATTTAAAGAATCTATTAAATCTACTTTTTCATTAAAAAGATTTAATTTAATTTCACCAGTATCATCTTGTAAAAAAACATTTTGAATTTTCCCAAGAGAACCATCCTTTGCATTATATGTTTTAAAAGGTGGGATAGATTTTACTCTAGCATATAAACTAACCCCATCTTGAGAAGAAGAAATTTCTGAAATTTTATATATAGAAGAAGTAGATTTTATATCTAAATCTACATTATATTGCTTTGCAAGCATTATATTTGCACCAACATCAGAAAGTAGACCTTGATATTTATCTTTTATTTTATTTATTTCTTCTAAAAGCTCTTCATCAGTTTTCTTAGTTTCAACTTTTATTTTTTTAAAAATATCTTCAGCATTATTTAATTGCATAATTTAAAACCATTTTTATTTTTTTAATTTTTTATAAAAATTTTAAAAAAATTATAATATAAATATATATTAATAAAGAAAATATTAATAAAAGGGTAAGAATATAAAATAATACAAAAAATAAAACCAATTTAAAAATATTAAAATAAATATAATTATAAATATATTAGACTAAATATATTAAATAAAATATATTTTAGAAAATAAAAATTTATAAAAAGTGTAAAAAAATGAAGATAGGAAAATATACTGTTGGAAACTACATAGTTACTCAAGAAGGAAATAAAAAAAAATTAGTTTTTGACTGTAGAAACTGTCCATATAATACATCAATTGCAGAAGATGCAAGATGTAGATACCATGTTTTAAAAACATTAGAAACAATAGATGCAGATGAAATAATATTAGCAGAAGTATATGAAAGAAGCTATGATAAAATACAAACAAAATTTTTAAAAGAAATGGTAAATCTTGGGATGGATTTTGAAAATAAAGCTGTTTGGGTTTCAGAACATTTAAATATTAATGATATTGATTGCGATCAATGTTACCCACAAAGACATAATAATATTTTAAAATTTGCAAGAGAACTAATCTCATATGACCCAATAGCATCATATATAACTTTATTAAAAGAAATAGAAAACAATAAAACAAGAGAAGAAGACTCAAAAGGAAAAGAATGCGAAAAATGCTTTACTGCAAATATAAATCATTTATTAAATTTAAAAAAACAATATGAAAAAACTGAGTTTATTAGAAGAATCAAACCAATTTTAGTAAAAAGCAAAGATCTTTCTGACTTAACAGATATTTATAGAACCATTTTTGAAGTAGAAATAAAACCATCTTTTATTGGATCTAAAATATCTTTTGAAAATATGGATAAATTAGAACTAATAGACGAATACCAAGTATTAAACACAAATGTACAAATATTTAAACATCCAGAAAAAATAGAATATATGTATATGATTAACCCCCCAGAGTACACACTTTCTCCAGACCATTATTTTGTACTTACAAAAACAAAAGAAACTGTTGCAAACTATGCTCCTGGAACAGTTACTCTTACAACAGGGGATTCAACTAGAAAATACTTTCAAAGAATATATCAAAGCACAATAACAGATATTGCACGAAAATTTGCAATAAACATAAATGCAGAAGACATTTTTGCACTTTCTGAAATAGTTACAAGATATACAATTGGATATGGAATTTTAGAATTACTACTTTCAGACAGACAAGTAACAGATGTTTATCTAGACTCACCACTTGGTTCAAAACCAATCTATTTAGTTCACTCTAAATATGGACAATGCCAAACAAACATACAATACCCAGAAAGCGATGCTGAAAGCTTTATTGGAAAAATTAGAGCAATGTCTGGAAGACCATTTGATGATGCACATCCAATTTTAGACTTTGATTTACCAGATCTTAACACAAGAATTGCAATTATTGGAAGACCTCTTGCAACTGATGGGATTGCATTTGCATTCAGACTTCATAAAGACACTCCTTGGACTCTACCACAGTTAATAAATGTAAAATCACTTAACTCACTTGCAGCAGGTATGCTTTCATTTTTTATAGATAATAATTCAACTATGCTAATTGCAGGATCACGTGGTGCAGGAAAAACTTCTTTAATGACTTCTTTAATGCTTGAGATTCTACAAAACAGTAGAATCATAGTTCAAGAAGACACATTAGAACTTCCTGTAATGTACATGAAAGATATTGGGTTTAATGCCCAAAGACTAAAAACAAGATCTGCAATTGGTGGAACAGGAGATCTAGCAACATCTGAAGTTAAACCAGAAGATGCTCTAAGAACAGCTTTAAGACTTGGTGACTCTGCTTTAATTGTTGGGGAAGTTAGAAGTGTTGAGGCTAAAGTTTTATATGAAGCCATGAGAATTGGTGCAGCTGGAAATGTTGTTATGGGAACAATACATGCTGATTCAGCTTATGCAGTTTGGGATAGAGTTGTAAATGATCTAGAAGTTCCAACAACTTCTTTTAAGGCAACTGATATTGTAGTTGTTGCAAAGCCTATAAGATTTAAAGGATCTTTAAAAAACCATAGAAGAGTAGTTCAAATCACAGAAGTTAGAAAGCATTGGAATAATGATCCAGATGCAGAAGGCGGACTTTTAAACTTAATGGAATATGATGCTTCAAAAGATACACTTGTTTTAAATGAAGATGCTCTAAAAGACTCTGAGATGTTTACAAAGATAAGTAAACTTTCTGGTATGAAGATAGAAGAGATTTGGGAGAACATTAACTTAAGGTCAAAAGAGAAACAGTTCCAAGTAGATTTTGCAAAAGAAAAAGATGTGATTGAAATTTTAGAGGCAGAACACACTGTTTTTGCACACAACAAGCTTCTTATCATGAAAGAAGAATATTTGGAGTATTATAATGATAAGCTAGATTATAATGATTTATACGAAAAATGGAAAAAATGGTATACAGAAAGCTTTGCTCCAAGAGTAATTAAAAGAATAAAAGATAATAGAATTGAATAAATTATTCTATTATCTTCCATTGTCCTTTTTTTGTAGAACCAATTCTCTTTAATTTACCTTTTTCTTTTAATTTAGATATATTCCACTCAACACCCCTAACAGATAATCCAACTTTTAAAGATAATTCTTTTACAGTAATATTAGGATTTTTCTTAATTAATAAAATTATTTTATCCACAGTTTCTTCCACAGTCTCTTCCACAGTCTCTTCAAAAATTATTTAAAAACAAATAAAATATATATAATTTTCTAAAAGTCAACTAATTAATTAGCAAACTAATTAAATAATATAGAATAATTTATAAATATAATAAACAATATTAATATATTATTTAAAAAAACAAAACAAGAGAAAACATGAAATTATTTAATAGAGTTAGAAAACCTAAAAGAGAGACACCTCATAAGATAATAGAAAAAACATATAAAATAAATGAACTTGAAGCAGCTTTTACAAAAGAGAAAGGCAAAAACTCAAAATTAAAAGAAATAAATGCAGTTAGAAGAAAAGATTCAGGTAAATTTGTTTTAGGAGATATTAAAGATAAATTTTACCACACACATATTCTAGATAGTCTAAAAGAAAGAAATAAATTAATACCTAGTCCAGAAGACATAGTTACATCTAGTTTACTTAAAAGATATAAGAATGTAAAAAACAATGGTGTTTTTCTAATACACAAAGGTAAAGAAATTGGAAAAATACATTTTAGATTAAGTGATAAATTTATTAAAGATATTAGAGAAGGAACAGAGAGAGCAAGTAAGACTAATAAAGATATTAATAAGGTTGATTTTTTTAATGCATTTCTAAAACTAAGAATAAGTAATATTTATTCTTTTAATATTTTAAAAGATAAAATGACTTTAGAAAAACAAGTTAAGATAATTAATGAACTTAAAAAAGAAGGTATACAAATAAAATATAAAGCAATGCCTGGATATAAGTTTAATGAAAAAACTATGCTTTTTGAAAAAGCATAAAACTAATTTTATTTTTATAAAAAACTTTTTGGTTTTTCTAACATAGCTAAAAACATACATACAGGTATAACTAAATTATTATTTAGATTAATATCTGCAGGTGCAACTAAATTTTTTGAAAGCATAATATATTCATCAACATCTTCTATAAAATTAGGTTTTTTAAATTTATTTCTATATTTAACTTCAATTGCTTTATTTTTAAAAACAAAATCAATTTCTTTTTGATCTACATTATAATATTTTAATTCTAAATTATAAATATTTTGTAAATGACTACCAACTGTATTTTCTACAAGCTTACCTAAAAAAGTATCATTAAATAAAAGAGATCTACTTTCTTCAAAAGAATCTAAATTATTTGAATAGTTTAATAAAGAATGAATAATAAAAGGATCTTTAATATAAAATTTCTTTAAAAGATCTCTTGCAGATTCTTTTATTTCAAAAATAATTAATAATTCTTTTAATTCATTTAAATATTTTTTAATAGTATCTATAGAATAACCTGTTTTTTCACTAATAGTTGTATATTTTAAAGAACCAGTTAAAGATTCAATTAAAACTTTTAATATTTCAATAGATTTTGTTTTATCCATTTTTTCAAATATTTTTTGAATAATATCTTCATAATATTTTTCAGAAATTGAATTATTTTTAAAATAAGAGTTTATAGTTTCTGGAAAACCACCTGTTAATAAATAAATATTAAAATATTTATTAATTTCATCAAAATAAGATTCTATATTTAAAAATTTACTAAGTATATCTTCATTAGATAAATTTAAATTAATTTCAGACTTAACTAAAAGGTTATATAAACTTAAATTATCAGTTTTAGTTATATTTAAAAGAAATTGCCTAAAAGTTAAAGAAGACATAACTTTTATTTCTTCAGATCTTCCAATTAATGCTTGTTTACATTCTTCAATTTTTCTAGGATCAGAACCAGTAACTACTAAACAAATATCTTTTAATAAATTAGAATCTTTTAAAGCTTTTAAAAAGGCACAACTATTTTGTAAAGATTGAATCTCATCAAATAAAATAATTTTAATAGGATATAAATTAATTATTTTTTCCATTTGCCTAAATAGTTCTTTTTCTTTTAAATTTAATAAAATATCAAAATTAAAATAAATTACTTCCTTTGAATTAGTAGAATAAGCAATTTGTTTTAAATAAATTGTTTTTCCTACTCTTCTAGGTCCTTTAATTAAATTTATAGTCCCAGGAGTAAGATTTATAGAATCTCTAGTTATAATATATTTATTTTTAGATAAATTATCTATATCTGGATCTTTTTTTCCTGAAAACCAGGGATTTTGACTTAAAACAACATTCCAATCTAAAGGCATATATTAATTATACACCTATAAGTTTATAAATTTATCTAAAAGTCAACTAGTTAACTAGTTGAAATTATCTAAAAGTCAACTAATTAACTAATTAACTAATTAACTAATTAATTAAATAATAAAAAAAACTATGCTTTTTGAAAAAGCATAAAACTAATTTTATTTTTATAAAAAAATCATACATTAATATAGTCTTTATGAATATACTCTTTTACAAATAATAAAACATCTTTATTTGTAAATTGATTTATACTCTTTTTATGATCTTCAAAAAACAGTTCATAACAATATCTAAGATATGAAGGATTAAGAGTTTTTACTTGGTTAAAAAATTTAACTTTTAACTCTTTAGAAATATCTAATTCTTTTATTTTTTTATCTAATTTATATTTTAAGATATTTCCTTGTCTATCAGATCTATTAACATAGATTTCTGCTTCACGTTTTTCTATTTGTGCATATTTTAAAAAATGTTCAACAATTTTTATATATTCTTTTTGAGTTAGTTTTTTCATTAACTCTTTTGTAGTCATGTTTTTTTTATCTCTTAAAAGAATATTATGCATATGAAAAACAATATCAGAATCTGATAAAAATTTATCTTTTTGTTTAATTAGTTCTCTTAGTTTAGGGTCTACTACTTTTTGATTTAGTTTCTTTGTAGACCTATTTCTAGTTATTTTAAAACTTTGTCTTTTTTCCTTAAATGTATAAGGTTTATTTGTTTTTGGATTTATTTTTCTAAAAGGCATAAATAATTAACTCTTTTATATTATAACAAATATATAAAAGATAAATAAATTTATAAATAGTAATTTTTATTAAAAAAATAAATTTTTTTAAAGAAAATTCATTTAATTAATTTTATTTAAAATAAACTTACAAATAAGTTTAAAATCTAATCTATATTTTTTTAAAATATAATGATTTGTTGAATTATTATACAATTTTATTTTATAATCATCATTTATTATATTATTTAATTTATTAATAACTATAGATTTATCTTTTATTGGAAAATTATTATCTTTTAGTATAACATAGATATCATAAATATCTTTACCTTCATCTCTATTTATAAAAGCTTTAATTTTTTGATAAAATAATTCTTCTAAACTATAAACATTAAAATAAGATATATCAAAATCAACAAATCCAGGATAAATTATTTTTTTATTAATATCAGGCATATCTTTATTATTTAATCTAAATTCAAGCATAATTTTATCTTTTTGATTAATCTCATTAATATACTGAATATCAAATCTAATTGTTTTATTCATGATTCTTGGTTTATTTACAATATAAGATTTCAAATATTTTTTTAAAATTAAATAAATATCTTCTTTTAAAATATTTATTTCTTTTTTAGAAAAAATATCAAAATCAATATCTTCAGAAAATCTTTTAAATTTATTAAAATAAACTCTATTTAAAGAAGTTCCTCCTTTTAATATTATATTATCAAATTTATTCTCTAATAATTTAAATATTTTTGAAATTTCTTTATCTTTTATAATATAATTTGTAGATAATCCAGTATCTAAACAAATTTTTCTAATAAGTTTTATATCCATTAATTTAATACCACCAATCAATTATATTTTTTTCACCTAAATTATCTTTTAGTTTCCATTTATCTATATATTTTGATTTTTTATTATTTATATTTAATAAATAAGTATTAGATTTGTCTTGAGATAATAAATATTTTAAAAAATAATTAGGTATTTTTAAATTTGTATTTTTAAGTAAAATATCTAAAATATAGCCAGTAATTTGATTTTGTCTTTTACTAGAGTATTTTTTATAAATTAATAATAATTTATTCCAATTTATTTTATTTGAACCTAAATATATAGCTTTAGATAAAATAGAATAACTACCTATATATTTAAATTTATTAAAACAATCAAATATAGTTTTTTCTAAAGAAGAAATATAAATATTATCTATTCTTATAAAATCATTATAAAAATTAGTATTTATATATTTTAGATTATATTCATATAATTTAATATTTTTAGATTTTTTATTAGTAGAAATATATATGTTGAAAGGATGGTAATCTATTAAACCATAATAAAATAAAGCAGATGAAAAAGAAATATATCCAGGATATAAATTAGTTGCTATTTCAAAAAGATCATTTATTGAAAAAATATCTTTTTTAATATAATTATTTTTTTTAAGATTTAATAAATACCCTTTATCTTTTAATTGTTTTAATAAAAAATTAATCTTATAATTAGAATAATCTTTAAAAGCAGATTTTAAATCATTGTTTTTTAATATATTATTCTTTTTTTTAGAATCTATATAGTTATACAAATAATTTTCATTATTTGTTAATTGGTTATTTTTTTGCATATAACATAATTATATTACATAACCTTTAAAAAATTAACCAAAAAATATTTATTTAAAATATATTAAAAATAAATAAAATTTTAAGAAAAAGAATAAGTTTTAGATTTTTAAAATTTTTTTAAAAATAAAAAAAAGAAAAGAAAGAAAAGGAAATAAATCCTTTATCTTTAACGGTTTAGATTTAATCTATTTTATTTTCAAACATTTACATGTTTTCAATAACGTTGATTAATTCTTTAGCAGCCATTGCAGTGTCTTCAGCTGTCATTCCAGCAACAACAATATTACCTTCAGCGTTTTGTCCTAATACATAGTCTCCAGAAGCTGTTAACATAGTATCTAATCCTATATTTTGAGCTAATGTGTTAACTAAGTGACCACCAACAATGATTTTGTTTCCTGCTGGGTTTTCGTTATCAAGGTATACTAATTTGTTTGTTGCAACATTCCATGTCATTGGAACAATAGCATCAGTTGCAGCTCCACCAGATAAAGCAACAGCATCTAATGATACAGATACTCCGTCTTCTGTTTGTTGTTCTCCTTCAGCTGTTAAAGTGAATGTTGAACCGTTAATTGATGTTGAAGTACTAGCTCCTCCACCAACGAAGATTTGTCCATATAATTTAGTATCAGGAACAATTGCAGTAAACATACCTCCGTCTACTTCAGCATATGTACCAAATTCTGTATATCCCCAAGTTAAATCATCAGAATCTTCTTGATTTAGTGTGTAAGTTACAGCATCACCAGTTGTGAAAGCTGAATTTCCATTTACAACAAGAACTTGATCAACAACAGCTAAATAAGATGAATCATCTGTATCTACTAAATTTCCAGTTCCAGCATCAATATGAGCTACTACTGAATCTTGACCATCATCAACAACAAATTCAAACATAGATTTCATATCAGTACCGTCTGTTAAAACACCTGTAGCAGTTTTACCAACATATGTACCATCACTAGTTGCAGCAACATCTATTTGTGTATATATATTTTTAATAGTCCAATCTTGAGTAGGACTATCAATAGTACCTTCAATAGATCCTGCAGCACCTTCTTTAAGACCTAATGCAAATTGAGTAATATCATTTGTTCCAGTTGCACCATCTTCGTTAATATATAAACCATAAGCTAATTTTTCAGATTCATTATTATATAATGGGATTGTTAAATCTGTAAATGCAGCATCTGTGTAAACAAATTTAGAATTATCTGTATTTGTTGTTTCCCAAGTCCAAACATTAGAAGTTTTTGTTAAGTAATCTCCATCATCATCTTCTAATTGAACTGTGAAATAACCAATATCTAAAGCATCATTTGCAGCATTAGGAATTCCACCAACATTGGAATCTTCATTACCATATATAAAACTATCATAAGAACCTACATCTGTAGTAGTATTAAAATCCTCATCAGCTGTATGGAATTCAATGTATAATTTCTTATCATCTAATGTTTGCATAGTTGTATAGTTTTCACCATCTCCGTAAGTTCCATCTTCTTCTTCATAAAAGAATACTTTGTGATCGTCGTCAGTAGCATCTATATAAGAAATATATCCATCTTCAACAATTACTTCTTTTGATGATTCATTAGTTAAACCTAAAAAGTCAATAGAACCTAAATCAAATGGTAAAACAATAGAGTCATCTACTTTTAAAGCATCTTCATCTTCCCATTGAACATCTTGATCTTCATTAGTAAATACTATTTTTGTAATAGGATCAGAACCTGTAAAACTAACTTTCCATAATTTATCATCTATATTTGGGAAATCTTCAATAATTTGTCCACTTTCAAGCTCTATACTTGTACTTGTACCTGAAACAACAGTTACTTTTTTATCATAAACTGTATCTATTTCTACATTTGATTCTAAATATTCGTTGAATACTGTTTCATAATCTGTAAAAACTTCAGAAGCTAAAATTGCACCATTTTGAGAAATACTTAATTCAACAGAATAATTATTACTAGATTCTAAAATATCTTCAACAGTGATTGTATATCCGTCAACTTCAAAAGAAGCACCTTCTTCATAAGGAGCTGTATTTTTATTTTGAACTAAAGTTACAATTCCATTAGAATAGTCTTCAAGAGTATATTCATTACCCATTAAATTAAATTTGAAATCAGGACTACCTTCATCATTAGCACCATTATTAATTCCAGGATTAAATTCAAGAGTATATGAAATATCCCCTCTATCAAATGATGCTGTTAAATCAGCTACATCTTTATCTGAATCAAAAGCAACTGTAGGAGTAATAGTAATACTTTCTTGTACATTTATTTCATCAGTATCAAAAATACTATCATCAACATCTACGTCATAATCTCCTAAAACAGAATAATCTCTGTCATCAAGAGTTTCTGTAACACTAGTAGATCCTAATTCCCAATCATCTGTTAACAAACCGTCTCCAGAAATTGTAGATGTTGATTCAGCACCAGCTGTAACAGTTACACTTTCTAATGCAGCTCCAGCGATTGCGTCACCTGATGTGTAAGCTTTCTTTCCAATAGCAGCAGCTATGTTTCCAGCCCATACAACATCAACTGGTTGAGCCATAGATCCAACGATTACATTGTAAGCTGGTCCTGTAGCACCAAATAATTGATCTTTTGTTAAGTTGTCTATTCCAGTGTATGTGTCATCTGCCATGTTAGCAGCAGCAACAGCACCTGCAAATAAAGCAGAAACTGCAAAAACACCTGCACCAGCAACTATTTTCTTCATATTTATATTCTTCATATATTCACCTTTTTTTTTATATAAAGACTGAACCTGTGTAAATTAATTTTAAGTTAACAAAAAAACAAAGTTAGCTTATAAAACAGATTCGCCAAAGTAACGTTCATAGTTTACACTCATGTTACTGTAAGATATTAAAGAAAGAATATATTTAAAAAGGTAAGTTTTTTGGAAAGAAAACAAAAGGTTTATAAAGAAATATGCCTCATAAAAATTGTTTTCCAAACCATAAAAAAACCTTATTTTAGACATATAATAATAAATTATATTTGTTTATATATAATATATATTAAATATATAATATTTTAAAATATAATCTATTGAATAAAAAAAGAACAAAAAAGAACTAAAAAGAAAATATCTAAAAAAAAATTATTTATCTAGATAAATATCTAGATACATAGGCAAGGCACCTTTATCTCTTTCTTTTAATATTTTAAATTTAAATTTTTTATAAAAATGAATAGAATCTTTACTTTTGTCCTTATTTCTTTTTACATCTAAAATTAAAAATCTACAACCACAAATACTAGATAACTTTTTAGCTACACTATAAGAAATTTCAAGTAACATTGTTCCAAAGCCCATTCTTGAAAAATCATCATCAACTGCAAGTCTACCTATCTTTAATGCAGGAATTGCTTTATATTTAACATTTTTTTAAGAAAAAAAGTCTTTAAAGGTTTAGTTAAATTTAAAGAATCAGTTAATAAAGTAACATAACATACTAAATTATCTTTATAAAATAATAAATAAGTAGTAGATATTTTTTGTTTTTAATTACTTAAAGCATCATCTACTAAAAAATCTTTCAAATCTTTCTCATAGGTTTTAAAATTAGTAATAATATCTTTGTCAGTTTTTAAAATAGGTCTAATTTTAATATATTTTAAATTTATTTTTTCCATAATTGACTTTCATAAAAAGATCTGTTCTTTTCTGCATTTTTAATAAATGCAACTCTTTCTTTAGAAGGATGCTTTAACTCTTTAGCCCATCCTTTAATAAACTTATCAGCATCATCCCCTCTTAATACAGGAGTTGCTCTAATTAGTTTAGCCATATTTATCACATTTATATAATATATATGTATTTATTAAAACAATTTATAAGTATTTGTATTACAAATAAAAAAAGAACAAAAAAGAAAGAGAAATAGAATATAAATTTTTAAAAAAAAGAAAATAAAAAAACAGTTTTTAATATTTTAAAAAAACTATCTCCTTCCACCACTAACTGCATCTTCTATTGTCCAATTAAAATTATTTATAATATAGTCTTTTGCAGTAAGTCCATCTCCAGAAGGAGTACTATTTCCTGCATCAAAAGATACATTTGATTGTAAAGGCAATTTACTCCAACTAATTAATAAAGAATTATAATTTGAAGAAGATAAAGAAGTAATTGAAAACATATTTCCCATATCTGTTACATTAGAAACATTCCAAGAAGCTAAATTTTGATCGAAAACCTCATTATTACAAAACATATAATACATATTATTTACATTTGAAACATCCCAATTATTTAAAGGTTGATTAAATGAACTTGCACCATTAAACATATCACTCATATCAGTTACATTTGAAACATCCCAATTATTTAAAGGTTGATTAAAAGCACGCACCCTACAAAATACACCACTCATATCTGTTATTGAAGATGTATTCCAATCATTTATATAACTATTAAAATCAGTATTATTTGTAAACATACCTTTTATTGAAGTTATATTAGATAAATCCCAATAATTAATATTAGGTATACCAGTCAAATATCCTCCACAACCTTCAAACATATATTCTAAAGAAGTTGTTCTATTTAATTTTAAAATATCTTCAGCTGTAACACTTAAATTAGAACAACCTCTAAATTGTGAATCTGTAACTCCAAGATCAAGATTACCCCATTTTGAAATATCACTAATTTTTAATCTATCTCCAGAATCATTAAAAGACCAACCTTCTAATTCTCCAAAAATATTTAAATCATACACTCCATAAGAATCATAAGTATGAGGTAAATCCGAATCATCCCAAGAAGTTATTTGTGAAGTTGTTCCATCATCCCATTCTACAGTGAAATCATAATTACCATCAGAAACTAAAGGTAACATAATTTGATTATATTCACTAGATCCAGTAGAAGTTTTTGTAGTATCCCAAGTTGAAATAAAATAATTACTTTCACAATCTGTTGGACAACTATCTGAATTTTCTGAAGAATATGAACAAATACCATCTCCACAACTTCCACAATCTGCATAACAAGAACTTACAGTTTCATAAACAGTACAGAAACCATCTCCACAAACACTACAATCTTGAGGACATGTATCTAAATTTTCATCAGAAGAAGTACAAATTCCATCTCCACAACTACCACAATCTATATAACAAGTATCTATATTTTCATCCCCATTACAAGATTCATCTCCACATTCAGGAGGACCTGGAACAATACCTAAATCTTCTAGATACCAACCTAAATCATTTACTAAATAATTATAAGCATCATCTGCTTCTGCAGTATGATATAGATTAATATTACTAACACCAACACCTAAAGCAATATTAGGATTATCAGCCCAATCAATTAATGTATTTGAATAATTTTCTACAGACATAGATGTAGGTATATTATAATCAACATCAGATAAAAAACCATATAAACAATCCATATTTGCTAAATTCCAATCGCCTATATCTTGATCAAAACTAGATCCTTCAAATAAAGCTACAGCAGCATATAAATTTGAAACATCCCAACTTGAAATATCTTGATTAAAATCTGAAAAAAAGAAAGTATATCTCACCTTTTCAACATTTGAAACATCCCAAGAAGAAATATCTTGATTAAAAGGAACTTTTCTAACAGAAGAAAAATCAACAAGTTCAGATAACCATTCAGGATATTCAAATAACAAACTAATCTGTGTTTTTCCAAATGTATTTGATAAATCTAAAATATTAGAAGTATCCCAATTTTCTATATTTGGAATATCTACTAAAGAAAAACAATCTGCAAATGAAGCGGTTAAATAAGTTGTATTTTCTAAAATATCTAAACTATCTTCAGCAGTAATTGTTAAATTTTCACAACCAGTAAAATGCCCATATGAATTTGAATCAATAGAATCTAATTTTAATGGTCCCCAATTAGATATATTTAATATTTTTAATCTATCTTTACTTAAATGAACATTATCATAAATACAAAAATCCAAACCATTTATTTCTTCAAAATTATAATCAGCAAAAGACCAGCCTTCTATTGTTCCATTAATATTTATTTCGTATTCTCCAGATAAAGAATAAGTATGTAATTTATCAGAATCATCATATGAAGTTATTTCTGAAGTAGTCCCATCTCCCCAATCTACAGTAAAATCATAATTACCATTTGGAACTAATGGAAGCTCTATTTGGTCATCATCACTTGAATAACCATATTCTATTAAACTTTCCATTTCAAAATCCATATAGTAATTTATAGATGTATTATTTGTATCCCATGTAGAAGTAAAATAATTAATATGACAATCATCATAACAAGTTTCTTCAGTTTCAGAACCATTACAAGTTCCATCTCCACAATAAGGTGCATTATCACATGAAACAAGACTTGCTCCTAAATAACTTACAGGAATAGAAATATATTTACCATCATTAGTTTTTAATTCTAAAATAAATTCTTTTGAAGGAATACATATTATATCTAATTGATTACTTCTATTTGGATTAATAACTAAAGGAGTTTCTAAAGTATATTCTGTGTTTATAAAATTTGTATTTTCTGCGGTTGTAGAAATTAATTTATATGCAACAACATTTAAATCTTTATTAAAATTGTTATTTTCTAAAACAACTTTAGAATAATCCCCAGACATACTTTCATAAACACTTAAACATTTTATAAACCCATCTAAATCTGATTTATCATAAGTAACTACAGAAGATTCATCTAGATTAGATATAGTAAAATCTTTTGAAAAAGAAACAATTCCTGCAATTAAAACAACTGAAACTAAAACAATTAAAACAGTTGCAATTAATGGAGAAATTGCTTTTTTATTAAAAATATATTTTGAATTCATATTATTATATACATAGATTTTATTTAAAAAGATTTAGTTAAACCTTTTATTGCCAAACAAATTTTTATAAATAAATAAAATAAATTACTATAAAAAAAGGAAAGAAAACTATTTCTTTCCTGTTATATGGTTTAACTCTTGTTTTAATTTAAAAATCATATCAGCATAACCATGAGTCATATCAACTATTGTAAATAAACTTTCTTGAAGATCAGAAATTGGAACATTTAGTTTCTCTGGTTTAATTACATCTATTGAAGTTACACCATAGTAATAAACTAATCTAAATAAAGACTGTAAATCCTTACAAGAAACTTCAGCTTCAATATATGTTGAAAACAAACCATCATGAACTACAATTTCTGCAATCTTTGATTCATACAATATAGATTTAACTAATTTTTTAGAAAATATCAACTATTGTTTTTAATTAACATTTTATAAAATAAGATAAATTTATTTAATTAAAATACTTTTTTTAAGTAAATACAAATATTTATCTAAAACATCTTTTAAAATAAGATCAGATCTTAAAACCACTTCTAAAGAAGATAAATTCACATTATTTAATTCTAATTTAGAAATATATTTAAAAAAATCATCTATTTTAAAAGCATTTTTATTATATTCTAAACTTTCATTTATTTTTAATAAAACTAAATCTAAAAATAAAGGATCAATTTTAACTAAATCTTTACTTAAAATATACCCAATATCAAAAATATCTCTTAAAGCTAAAAAAGGTCTTGTAACTAAAGCTCTATACTTCTCACTTAAATTTTCTCTAATGTCTATACATTCTATCTTAGAAACATCATCTAAAATAGCATCATTTAATTTATCATAAAATAAATGATTTATAGTTTTTATTTTAGTATCTAAATAAAGTTTATGCCTAAAAGACACATCTATTTTTATTTGTTGTAAATCTTCAGATAATAAAGATTTATATTTTGCATAAACAACTAAGTTAATAATTCTACCATTTTGAGTAATTATTTTCCAACCTTTCCCTAACTCATCACTTACTACTAACCCACATTTTAAGCATAATTTATTTATTTCAGACCTTATTTTTTCAGATTTTAATTTTAAAGCTCTATTTGTTAAATTATTTAAATCCTCATTAAAAATAAAATCTAAATCTTCACTTAATCTATAAAATCCTAAATAACATTTATTTAAACAAGTACCACCTTTAAAAATAAGATTATCAATTTTATTATTAGAAAGTTCAATTAAAAATTTTGTTAAAAAATAATCTTTTTCTAATAATAGTGAATTAAATTTTTCTCTATTAGAAACTTCAAGTATTAAATTTTTTAAATTAACTTTATCTTCCATTTAATATACCTCAAATCTAAATTAGTATTTCTTATTTTTGTATAATATCTAAACTTATTTAATTTATTTAAATAATCATACAATTTTTCATTTTCTGTAATTATACCAATTAATTTTAGTAATTTTATAGAATTTATTTTTTTTGCATATTTAATAAGTTTATTTTCATCAAATTTATCTTTATTTTTTTTAAAAATATAAATTAAATGATCTAATGAATCAACATATTTAAAATAATTTAAAGAATCTATAATAGTTTTTTCGATATCAGAAAAAGGACATTTATTTTTAAACACACCAAATAAATTAGACTTATTTATTTTAATATAATGTATATTAAAATCTAATATTTTTTTTGTTAAATTATACTTAGTATTAAATACAAATAATTTATTAGGAATTTGAGTTATAAAACCATATTTATTTAAAGCATTAATTAAACCAATATAATATTTGTTTGAATTTAAATAAAATTCATTAATTTCAAATTCAGAAACAACTGGCTTTCTATCTATAGAAGATACTGGAATATAAATATAATTATCTTTTTTAATAGAAATTAAATATTTCTGAAATAATAAATATTTAATAAATCTATTTGGATTGTTTGAATCTATATTTTTTATAATAATATCTAATAATTCATTTTTAGAAATAAAATGTATTTTTTTATATTCTAAAATAGAAATTAACTTCTTGGTCAAATTATTAGAAAAGTTGGATTTATTAACCATATGTATTATTTTGACCAAAAACTATTTAAAAGATATTATTTTTAAAAATAAAGACCTATTTAGAAAAACAGAAAAAAGAAAAGAAAAGAAAACTATTTCTTTCCTGTTATGTAGTTTAACTCTTGTTTTAATTTAAAAATCATATCAGCATAACCATGAGTCATATCAACTATTGTAAATAAACTCTCTTGAAGATCAGAAATTGGTATGTTTAGTTTCTCTGGTCTAATTACATCTATTGAAGTTACACCATAGTAATAAACTAATCTAAATAAAGACTGTAAATCTTTACAAGAAACTTCAGCTTCAATATATGTTGAAAACAAACCATCATGAACTACAATTTCTGCAATCTTTGATTCATATACTAAAAACTTTTTATCAGATTTTAGTCTTTCTAAAATCTTATTCATTGCATCTTCTAAAGTTGCTTTATTATCTCCTTTAGACTCAATCATAATACTTACTTTAATTAAGTTTTTATCAGATTCAGAAATTGACTTTCTTGAATCTAACTTTTCTGCAATTTCTTTTGAAATAGAATACTTTGCAGGAAAGCCTTCTCTTTTTATAAGTTTTAATACAAGCATATTTTTTAGAGTTGCAGTTAAATCTTCATAACTTGCATCTTTAAATTCTTTTTTAAGTTCTTCATCAGTTTTTGGAGACTTATAAATAGATTTTGCAATTTCTTTTCTTAAATCAAGAATTCTTTTTTGTTTGTCTACATCTACATTTTCAGTCATAAATTTTCACATTTTATAATTATCTTAAATATTTACACATCTATAAATATATATTAGTTAAGAAACATATAAAAAAGAAAGGTTACTAAGAAATTAATTTAATTAATCAATAAAATCATCTCTAGAAAGTCTTAAAACATCAAAAGATTTATTTAAAATATAAATTACCTAACAGAACATAGATTTAATAATTTAAAAAAATGAAAATGGATAAAAAAGAAGTAATTTATCCATTAAAATGGATAAAAAACACTAAAAAAGCATTTAAAACCACAAAAATGGATAAAAATAAGCTTATTTATCCATTAAAATGGATAAACTTAAAAAGACAACTATATATAATATATATAAAACTAAAATAAGATAAATATGGATAATTATAATTATATACTTAAATCTGAAAGAAAAAAAGAAAAACTATTAGATGAAATTAAAAATTATAATGAAAGAAACATAGTTACAGAAATCAGAGAAGAAATTAAACTTTATAAAAATAAAAAAAATAAAAGAATATTCTTATTTTATGGACTTAGAGGGATTGGAAAATCAACTGCATTATTACAAATTATAAAAGAAAATAAAGATGCAATGTATATTGATGGTACAGAAATATCTTATTATAATCTAGAACTTATAAAAGTTATAGAAGAATACAAAAAAATAAATAAATCAAATATATTAATTATAGATGAATTAAATGATATACCTAATTGGGGAAAAGCACTTAAAATATTATATGATTCTGAGAATTTAAAAATAATTGCAACAGGATCTTCGGCAATAAAAATATCACAAGAAATAAAAGAAATAATTAGAAGATCTAAAATAAAAAAACTGCAAGCTTTAAGTTTTAAAGAATTTTTAAAATTAAAATACAATATAGAATACAATATCACAAATGAAATTAAAGATATATTATTTTCAAAAAAAGAAGACGCATTTATAAAAATTAAAAATTTAAATTTAGATATACTTAAAAAAAATCAAGATATTGAAAAACATTTCAGAGAATACATATATGAAGGCATACCTTTAATGATTAACACAGGGGAAAAAATACAAGACATATCTCAAAATATAATTTATAAAATAATAGTAGATGATTTTAAAAATATTACAGGATTTAATATTAAAACTATAGATAAATCTAAAAAAATTATTAGAGCAATTGCAGAAGCAAAACCAGGACACACTTCTTTTAAAAATTTAAGTGA
Organism: Candidatus Iainarchaeum sp.; assembly: GCA_028700115.1. Taxonomy (GTDB): domain Archaea; phylum Iainarchaeota; class Iainarchaeia; order Iainarchaeales; family CSSED10-239; genus Forterrea. Next base: position 178,425 of record JAQVTI010000001.1, read on the forward strand.
TAACTTCGATATATCCGCAACTACAATTTCTGAAATTATAAATGCATTTAAAATATCTGAATTAATTATAGAAACTTATGTTAATAAAAAATCAATGGCAAAATACAGAAAAGAACCTAAAATTTTATTTAGCTCTTCAGCAATAAGATATGGATTATTATTAAATAATTTTGATGAAACAGATATTGGAACACTTAGAGAAGATGCTTTTGTTTCAAATATAATATATAGTGGATTAAATGTAAATTATATTGCAGAAAATAAAAAAACACCTGATTTTGAAATAAGTGATGACAAAAATAAAGTTATTGTAGAAATAGGTGGACAAAATAAAAAAACTAAACAGATCAAAAAAGGTTTTATAATTACAGAAAGTAATAAAATAGATATTATAAACAATGTGATATACATGCCTTTATACATGGTTTGTTTAATATAAATATATGATAAAATATGGATGTAAACACAATTTCACAAGTTGCAACTACTGCAACTAGTTCAGCAATAGACACTGCTTCAAAATTTATACCAAAACCAGAATATCTAATAATTGGTTTTGCTTTGATAATTGTAACTGTAATTATAATTAAATTTTTTAAAAATGTAGTAGTAAACAGTATAGTTGGTGTAGTTGGATTATTAATCTCAAACATTGTGTTTGGTTTAAAATTACCTTTTCTTTTAACATTACTAGTTACAGCTGTATTTGGACCTGCTGGACTTGGAACTATGCTTATTTTAAAATTCTTTGGAGTTGTTTAGTGAGTTTTAGGTGAAGTTTATGAAATATAATACAGATTTACATTACCATTCACCTTATGCAGCAGCATGCTCTAAAGACATTTCAATTCCTGTGCTTGCAAAAGAATCTAAGATAAAAGGACTAAATATTTTAACAACTGCAGATAGCTTGCACCCTATATGGCAAAAACATATTAAAGAACATGTTATTGAAAAAAATGAAAGATTAATTTTCAAAGAAGACAAAAACTTACCTGAAGAAAAACAAACAAATTTTATTTTAGGCTGTGAGGTTGAAAGCACAAAAAGAGTGCATCACTTATTATATTTTAGAGATTTTGAAACTTTAAACAAATTTAAAAAAGAAATATTACCTTTCTCACAAGATATGGAAAAATACGGAGGAGGAAGACCTAGAATTTCTCTAGAACCTGACAAACTTTTAGATATTGCTATTGAAAATGATGTGTTACTTGGTCCTGCTCATGTGTTTACTCCTTACTTTGGAATTTATTCACATTATGATACTTTAAAGGAAGCCTATGGTAGAAATTATAAAAAAATTAAATTTATTGAACTTGGTTTATCAGCAGATACAAAAACTGCAAACACTATACCTGAACTAAAAGATATTAAGTTTTTCTCATTTTCAGACTCACACTCTCCTAAAAGCTTTAGGATTGGAAGAGAGTATGTTTCTATGGAACTTGAAAAACCTAATTATAATAGTTTAGAAAAACTATTAAATAATCATAAAAAAAATTATATTTTAGAAAATGTAGGATATAATCCTTATGAAGGAAAATATAATTCAAGTGCTTGTAAAAAATGCGCACAAATTTATACTTTAGAACAAGCAGAAGTTATAAACTGGAAATGCCAAGTATGTAAAGGAACTATTAAAAAAGGTGTAACTGATAGAGCAAAAGAAATTTCTATTATTCAAGGAAATAAAAATCTTAAAGAAATTACAAAAAGACCAAATTACAGATATTTAATTCCACTTGCTCAAGTTATACAAATTGCAATAAATCAAAAAAACATATTACACAAAACAGTTCTAGAAAAATATGATGAATTTACTAAAAACCACACAGAAATTCAAATCATGCAAGAAGTTTCAAAAGAAGAACTTGAAAAAATTGATAAAAACATTGCAAGATACATTATAGCTTTTAGAAAAGACTTTGTAGTTTTCAGACCAGGTGGAGCTGGACACTATGGAGTGCCATATATTTGTTTTTCTAAAGAAGAAAAAATTAAAAAAGAAAAAGAAATACAAGAAGAAATAAAAGTTAAAGTCTTACAAAAAAAATTATTTTAAAATACACTTTTATAATAGCCATTATAATAATCACCATTATACAAAAACTAACCAGTTAAAACAATTATAGGCTTTATTCTTGCAATTTTTTTAACTAACCTTTTTGATTCTAAAGACTTAACTACTAGACTAGATTTTTTATAAGCATTAGGATTTTCTTCTCTTGCTGTGTTTTCAGATCTACCTGAAAGAATAATCTTATTTTTAGACATGTATTCTTTTAGATCTTTAAAGGACATTAAATTTTTTGCAACAGATCTAGAAACAAGTCTACCACAACCATGAGGCATTGTATTTAGTGTTTGTTTAATGTTTTTTGTAGGTAAAAGTATATAAGAATAATCAAGCATTGAACCTGGAAGTAAAATTGGAGCACCTGTTTCTAAATATCTAGAAGATTTATTTAAATCACTAGGTAAAAATGCACGAGTTGCACCTTTTCTATGAACAATTACTTTTTTTGAATCTATTTTTTCTATAGTTGCTAAATTATGAACTAAATCATAAACTAAATCAAAACTTAATTCTTTTTGTCCAAGATTTAAAGTATCTTTAAAAACCTTAAAAACACTTCTTGTAAGTATAGCTCTATTTACAAAAGCATAGTTTGCACAAGCATTCATTGCTTTAAAATAATCTTTTGCTAATTTAGTATTAAAAGGCTCATAACAAATTGGGTTTTTATTTTTAAAAAAAGAAGAATATTCTTTTCCAACAGTATAACCTAACCCTCTAGAACCAGTATGAATAAATATACAAACTTGATTTTTAGAAAGAGACCATTTTTTAGAAATATTTTTATCAAAAATATCACTAACTATACAAATATCAATAAAATGATTTCCCTGACCTAAAGTACCTAATTGTTTAATAGCAATATCTTTTGCTTTTTTTGAAATTTTAGAAGAATCTGCTTGTTTAAAATAACCATTATATTCAATAGATCTTTTTTCTTTACTAGAAACTAATTTTTTAGAAATAGCCCAATTTATTCCTTTATTTAAAATTTCATCTAAATCTTTTTTTGAAATTTTATAACCATCATTAGAAAGACCAAGTGGTAGTTTAGATAAATTTTTTGAAAGACTTTCTAAATCTTTTTTATTTAAGTCTTTTAGAAATAAATTAGTTTTAACTAATCTAACACCACAATTAATATCATAACCTACAGCTTCAGAAGAAATAAATCCATTTTTATAATTACTTGAAATAACGCTTCCAATTGGAACACCAAATCCTGTATGTATGTCTGGAAGACCTATAACTGAATGCACGCTTGGTAAATTAGTTGAATTTATTAATTGTTCTAATGCAGAATCTGAAACTTTAGAAAATAAAGAAGGAGTTATTAATAATTTAATTTCTTTATTATTATGATTTGTTATAAAAAAACCATTTTTATTTTTAAAAGTTAAATTTATTCTTTTAGGCATATAAAAAAGTAAGTAGAAAAAGAATTATAAAAAGATTTATTTTAGATCAGACTCAATCAATGTATAAGTTTCCCAAACTATAAATTCTATAAATTTATAGATAATTTTACAAAATCTAATATCCACACCATCTGGACAATGATTAATTTTTTGAGAAACATATCTACAGCCACCTCTACAAAGACCAATACCAATACAATTTTTACATTCTGGAAGAACATAAGATCCTATCCTTACCCAATTTTTAAATAAATCAATTTTATCCAAATCATAATTATTATATATATTTCCAGGAAAATAATTTAAATCTCCTAAAAAACTTTGACAAGGGCCTATATTCCCTGTAGGATCAACAACTATTTGACATTTATTACAAGGACAATGATGATAACCAATTTTTTGATTTATAAAACGATATAATAAAATTGAATAAAAATTATCAAAAACACCATGCTTTCTAGTAAAAGTTTTAAATAATTCAAAATATTTATTTAAAAGATAATCTAAATTAGTATAATCAAAATTAATAACATCTAAAGGTAAAGGAAAATTAATAAATATCTTATTTAAGTTTTTAAAATTTAATAAATATTTTATTTGAGATTTAAAACAATCTATATTTTGTAAATTCAAAGTAAATGAAAAAGTATAATTTACACCACACTTAATTAATAAATTTATATTTTTTAATAAAATATTATAATTTAAGCCAAGTCTATTTTTTTCAGAAACAAATTCATCTCCATCAACAGAAATTGATAAATTAACATTATATTTTTTAAAAAACAAAATCATGTCTTCATTTAATAAAATACCATTAGTAATAATATTTATAGTACTCCCTTTATTTTTTAAATTAATTAATTTATTCCAATAAATAATACTTATTTTAACAACTGGCCAATTCAATAAAGGTTCTCCACCATATATATTTAAAATAAATCCTTTAGAATTAGATTTATTGGCATAATAATTTAAAAATAAATTAATGGCTTTTTTTGCAGTTGAAGTACTCATAAAATAATTTTTAATATTAATGGAACTTTTTTGCAATCTATTTTTAATAAAACAATAGTTACAATTTAAATTACAATCTAAAGTTGGAATCAAATAAAATATATGGGGTCTAAATTTATACTTATTTAATTTATCTTTACCTTCTTGAAATAAATTTTTATTAACATACAATTTATCATAAATTTGATTTTTATTTTTACTATATGCTGTTTTTAAAGTAAACCTATTAAATCCAGCCCAAATTTTTCCTTTTTTAAAATAAAATATTTGATTATCCATCTAAATCACATTTAAAATATTCAAATAATTTTTTGAAAAAAAGGCAATAATAGCTAGATGGATTTAGATTCCCATTTTGAACAAAAGAAGCATATAAACAACCACCTCTACAAATATAATTTAAATCGCAATTTTTACAACTTTCGAAATTATTTACAGATCTATTTTTAAATAACTCCAAATTTTCATTAAATCCACTATAAATATCTCCAATTTTAAAAAAAGAATTATCAACCCCCACATGGCAAGAATAAATCTCTCCTTTAAAGTTAAAAACAAAACGATTTCCACAAGCAGTGCAATAAAAACAATTTTTTGAAATAAAATTTTTTTTAAAATTATAAAGAGTATATTCAAAAATATTATTTTCAATTAATAAATTATACACCTTAACTAAATTAGAAGTATACATGTCTAAAAAATCAATATTATATAAATTATTTAAAGGTATTATATAATTAAAATATAATTTTTTAATTTTCAACCTTTTAAAAAAAGCGACTAATTTTTTTGGATAGTTTAAATTATGGTCACTCAAAGTACAACTTATCACATAATCTTTCTTTAATTTATTACATAAATTTATAGAATTAATTACTTTTGAAAAAACGGAATTATTATTAAAATCAACTCTCATTTCATCATTCATAAATTTACTCCCATCTAAAGAAATTGCAATAAATACATTTAATTTTTTTAACAAATTTATTTTATATTCATCTAATAAAAGTCCATTCGTAGTCAAAGAAATAGTATAATTTTTAAAAATAGATTTAATTTTAAAAATTATAAATAATAATTTTTCAAAAAAAAGTAAAGGCTCACCTCCGCATAAATCAAAATTAATATGTTTATTTTTAAATTCAACATCATTTTTAATAAAATTTAAAATTTCTAAAAGTTTAAAATTAGACATTTCAAATAATTGCACAGAAGAAACATAACAATATTTACATTTTAAATTACACTTATTAGAAATCATTAATTTAACATCAACTGAACTTAAATTCATTAAATTTCACTATTTCATTATTTATTTTAAAAGGTAATAAATTTAACTCTTTTAAAATACAATATTCTACATCTTTTTTAAACCCACAACTAATTAAATATTTAGCTGCAGGCGATTCATATAATAAATCCACTAAAATTGATTTATATTGTATAACCAAATTAAGAGCATTTAAAGATAATTCATCCAATTTTTTAAAATTTAGGCTTGAAATAAATACACCTGCACAAATAAAATCATCCATGCAAATCACATCTTTATTTCCACCTATAATTAAATAAATGTTTCTATCACTAAAATATTTATTAAAAATATAACTTGCATATTTCAAATTAATTAATCCAATTAAAAAAATATTATCAGAATTAGATTTTAATAGAGCTTTAGATCCAAAACCAGAAATATAATACACATATTTACCACTTAAATCAGATAAATACTCTAATGGAGAATTACCTTTATCAAAAAAATTTATTTTTGAACAATTTTCTTCCCCACAAAATAAAAAATTTTTTTCTTTAGGTATTTGCAAAATATCTAATTTAGAACTAAATAAATTTATTTTAGCAGCATTATTTTTAATACAATTACAAATAACTGATGAAGATCGAAAAACATCTATTACAACAACTAAATCTAGTTTTCTAGAAGGTATATTATCTAAACCATAAATTAATTTAATATTCATATATTTTTCTTCTTAAATTTTAAAATAACATAATCTAATAAATCAAATTCTTTAGAAAACATTTTAGAAATTAAAATAAAATTTGATTTATTTAAAATATTTATTAAAGATTCTGTATAGTCTACAGAAATATTAGATAAAATTAATACAAAAAATCCATCTTTTTTCAAAATTTTAAAACAATTTTTAAAGATACATAATAAATTTTCATCAAATGTTTTAGAATCCATAATATCTAAAGAATCAAAATTAAATTTATTTAAATAATTTAAATTAATCCAAGATAAATGCAAATATGAATTACAAGCATAAGATATATCTTTATAATAAGGAGGATCGCAAATTATACAATCAACTAAATTATTTTTTAAATTTAAATTTTTTGAATCATCTAAAATTAATTGCAAATGATTTAAATCTAAATTAAATTTATTAATTTCGCATTTTAAATCAATTGCTTTTTTTATTTTATTAAGAAAGCCAAACCATATATTAAAATTAACATACACCTCTGGAACTTTAAATGTATTAATTGTTTTCCAACGATTGTTATTTTTTAAAATATTTAATTTACTAGATTTACCTAGATTTGAACTAAAAATAAATTTAAAATAATTTTTAACATCTTCACATTTTATTTTATCAATAAATTCTAATAGGAGACACAATCCAATAAGATTTCGTTGTGAATACAAATCTTTAATAAAATTTACATTTGAATTAAAATTTGCAGGAATTTTATTATTTGGAATATATTTATTATTGTAATTAAAATCGTCAAAACTATTTAAAATAAAATTAGGAGGTGTATTTTTTTTAATTATAGAATTACATTTTGGACAAAAAAAAGAAGTAAAATTATTAATTACAAATGAATAAACTATTAAATTAGAACCACAACAATTACAACATTCTTTTGATTTATATAATTTAAAAAAAATTGGTTTTAATAAATTTATATTCTTAAATTCTAAATTTAATTTATCAATAGTAATATTTTTTAATGTTTCAGTAACTATAAAATGACTTAATGGAGTAACATCTACCCCAATTACCTTTCTATTTAATATTAATGATTCAATAATAGTAGTTCCAGACCCCATAAATGGATCTAATATTAAACTATTTTCAGATGTATTTTCTAAAATCACCTTTTGAACAATTCCCCAATATTTACGTCCATTAAAAGGATGTAAGCTATATCTATTAGTTTCAATTATACTAATACCCATATTTAATCACTATTAATTAATAAATAAACTTTATTTATATCAGAATATATTTCTAACATTATAAAATATATTAGTTCTTTCCAAAACACACAATATTTTTTCCCAAAAAAATAAGATTTTGCAAAACAATTACAACTCAAAAAGTTTTTAAAAATACAACTATTACAAATTGAAATATTTTTAAAATAATTAATTATAAAAATATTATTTAAAGAAAAATTATTAATATTAAATTTATTAATATTACCCATTTTAAATTTATTATATTCTAAAAAATAATCACAAGGATAAATATCACCTAATACATTTACAGCAATTAATTTAGTGCCAGCACCACAATTTAACTTATTACAATTATCAGTATCTATATTAAATAATAATTTCTTTAACAAATTAGAAAATGTTAATTCATATATTTTAAAACTATTAGTTAAATTATTATTTATAATTAGAAAAAATAATTTTTTATAAAAATTAAATAAATCTGAAGAATCATAACTAAATTTTTTAGAATCAATTAAATTTATTTTAAATAATTTTATTTTAAATTTTTTATAAAAATTAAATAAAATTTCTGGATTTTTAATAGATTTATAGTTTAAAACAGAAATAACAGTAGGTTCAAAATTTAATGAATGACATAATTTAATAGAATTAGAAACTTTAGAAAAATCAATTCTATAAACGTCATTATAAATTTTTGGACCATCAATAGAAATAGATAAATTCACATTATATTTTTTTAAAAATAAAATCATAGATCGATTTAATAAAGTTCCATTTGTTTGAATACTAAAAGTAATATTTTTTTTATTTTTAAATTTAAGAATAATAGATTTAATTTTATCAAATTCTAATAATGGTTCTCCACCATGAAATATAATTTGTAAAGATTTATTATATTGTGAAACCATTTTACAAAAAGAATTAATTACAGAATCTTTAATTAAAATATTATTTTTAGTAGAATAACAATACTTACAATTTAAATTACAATTTTTTGTGATTTTAAAAATAATCACAAAAGGAATTTCAAAGGAATTAATATCTAAAAAAGGCATTAATTTTAAATTATCAAGAGTATTAGAAACACCCCAACTACAAATAGATTTAAAAATAAAATTATTTTTATAAGAATCTATTTCTAAATAATTATTAATCATAATTAACAATTATTTATAGGCCACCCAGTACCTAAACATTTTTGATTAATATCTAATTTATCAAATAATTTTTTAAGCACACTTTTATCTGGTACTTTCAAATTATTAGATTTATATTTATCCAACATAAAACCTCACATATATATAAATATTATAAGTAAAAATATTTATAAATAAATCTGTTTTAAAAATAAGCATAGCTAAATAAAAATACTATTAAAAAAGTAAATATAATATATATTATCTTTTTATTCATAAACCTTATTCTTCAGACATATTATTATATAAAATAGAAAATAATATGCAATTACACAAATATATATGCAAAGTTATCTACAAAATCAATTTTAACATTAATATTACTAACCCTATAATTTTTTACAAAAGACGGTTTAAAAATCAAAGGAATATTTAGCTCTTGTGCAATTATAGTAGCATGAGATAAAAGTCCACCATTACTTACAATTATTGCAAGTGGATTTAAAGAATTAATTTTAATAAAATGTACAGGCAACACATAATCAATTACAAGAATTTCATTATATTTCAAATTATCTAAATTATTTATACGCCCACTTATAGATGAATTATTACTTTTAACCCAAACATCACCTTTATATACACACTCATTTTTCATTTAAATCACTTTAAAATCATTTAATTTTAAATAAACATAAATCAAACCTAACACAAAATCTTCTTCATTAGAAATATATTTTAAAAAATCTACATCGGCAATATCTTTAGAGATATAATCATCAATTACTTTATTTGAATCAACATAATTTAAAAAAATATTTATAAAATTATATTTTTCATTTGGATATGATAATATAAAATTTTCAAATAAATATCTAAAATTATTATAGAAATAAAATATATTTATAAATTTAAAATTAACAGATTTATCTAAAAGTTTAGATTTATATTTTTCAAATATTAATATTTGATAGGCCTCATAATCAATCAATAGATTATAAATAAAATTAACATCCTTAGATTTTAAATTATTAAATATTTTTTTTCTTATATTAATTAATTTAAATTTTAAAAAGTCAAATTCAAAATTATGATTTTCTAATAAGTTATATAAATATTCAGAAATATAAATTTCATGTTCTAAATCATTTTTTTTATAATTTATGTGATTTAAATTTATATTTAATATATTACAAATTCTATTAAAAGAATTAACCATTATATTTATTGTAATTAAAGAATTTCTAACTAATAAAAATCCTCTTACTTTTATATATTTCATATTTTCTTTTTCAAATTTTCTTTTTCAAATTTTCTTTTGCAATTTTTAAAATTAACTTACGAATAATTTTTTTATATAATTTACAATTATCCAAATCTAATTGATAAATATTCAAATCTTTCCCTTTGGTTTTATTAACAATACATCCTCCGCCACATAAAGTTAAACCAATACAATTCCAACAATTTAAAATATTAAAAGTAGATCTTTTATTCCATGTATCCCAAATATAATCTTTAGTAAAATCATATTTCAAAGAAATATCATTTAAATTTTTTTCAAAATAAGTTTTATGCTTCCAATCATAACCGTGACAGATACCAATTTTACCACTAGGTAGTACAACTAATTGATTGCCCATACCCGCACAATCTTTAACATAAAATCTTTTAAATACAATAGCTAAAAAACGCCTATAATAAATTCTATCTTCCAAAATATTTTTTTTAGTCAATATATTAATCACATCAAACAAATCATCAATAAACTTATCATCAAAAACCATTTTTTGTTTGTGTAATAAATTAAAACTAAAAGACATTTTAGTATCTAAATTTTTTACAAAATGTTTAATATCCCTAATATTATCTTTAGTTAAAGTATAAGAAACAGACACGGGTATTTTTTTAGAAATTAATAAATCAAATCCTTTTTTAATTTCTAAATACATATTTTTATTATTATGATTAACTCTATTAGAATTAGTTTTAGAACTAAATCCATCTATAGAGATTCCTACAGACACATTATATTTTTTAAATAAATTTACATATTTTAAATCTAATTTAACCCCGTTAGTTACTATTATTATATTCGCATTTTTTTTGAAAATAGAATATATTTTTTCTAAAGTAAATTTAACTAAATTATAATCTAATAATGGTTCTCCACCATATAAAATAATTTTCTTTTTTAATTTACTTTTTTGATTTTTGTAAAGCTTCAAAGCTTTAATAATATGTTCTTTTTTAATTGAAATATTATCAAAATAATCTTTTACAAAACAATATTTACAATTTAAATTACATTTAGAATGCAACAGTAAATACATAACATGTATTCCATAATCTTTTTGAGATAAGATTATTTTACTTTTTTTATAAAAATAATCTAAAAAATTAGTATTTTGATCAACTAAAAAGTCTAATTCAATTAAATCAACATCAATATCTATAGAACTAGATAAAACTCCTTTTTTATAAATTTTTAAAAGTTTAGTTAATAAAATATAAATTTCTTGAGAAAATGGATTATATAAAACTGTATATTTATCATCCAATTTGATTAATTTTACAAATGGATTTAAAATATATATCATATAAATACCTAATAACAACTGCTACAAGGACAATCAGAGCCACACCCACAATCACAATGACACACAGAACACATAATTTCATTTAATTTTTTTTCATTCATTTCTTTTTTATCTTGAAATGTATTAAAAATATCTCTTGAATCTAATCTCATAGAAAACACCTAATTATATATAACTAAACAAATATAAATTTAACTAATTTTATTATTATTATTATTATTATTATTATTATTCATAAACCTTATTCTCCAGACATATTATTGTTGTTTGCAGAATAAACATGACATATATAAAGTAATAAGTCTTCTTGTGTTTCTTGATTGTAATCATCTGTAACTGTTAAACTAATATGTTTGTTTGTACAGATGTTCTCATAGTTTAAAGTTTGTGTTAAAAGAGATTTTGGATTTTGTAAAAAGTTTAAAGTGTTATTTGTTTGAGAAACATTTGTTTTGTTTATAAAAATATTATTTAATATTTTATTTTGTGAGCTAAATGCTTGTGAAATGTTTTCAATAGTAAATTCACAATCATTACTTAAGATGTTTTGTGAATCATTATCTTTCCATTCACAACTATATTCACCTACATTGTTTTTTATAGTTGTTTCAAATGAAAGAGTATCTTCATATGTATGGTTAGATAAATCTTTAGGAGAAACAATAGTTGCATCAAGTCCACTAAACTCTAAAGAGATAACATCTTCTGAAACTCTACCTTCTTCATCTTCACCTATTAATGTCATTGTATGCACACCAGGAAAAATACCTAGTTCTTGAGCAGTTGCAATAAAGTCACATTCATCACTTAAAGAAACAGGGTTATCTGTATCATTATCTAAAACCCAATCACAAGTTACTTGACCTGTTGGGTTTTCATGTTCTTCTATAAATAAAATATCTTCGTCTTGATCGTATTGTGTATTATTTATTGGAGAGTCTATTGTTACAATAAATTTTAATCTACTTTGTAGATACACAGGCATTGTGTGTTGTGAGACATCTAAGGCTTCAACTGCAACTTCTGTATCTACTAAACCGTTGTAAGTGTAAGAAGTATTATCGTAAGTTGCAGTACTATATAATCTTTGAACATTATCAAATCTACCAAAATGATCTTCAAATAAATCGTCTAATTCAATAGTATATAAAGATGTTTGAAAATAAGTTTCATTAGTTTGATCGTGTATCATATTTGCTTCAAAAACAATTCCTGGATGTGTATCGTTATCATCGTACATTATACCATCTGGATCCCACATTATACTATTTGTTGGATATTGTTCTTCTATATATTCTTCATCTATATGATAAATTGTAACTCCGCCATGATAATTTGGTGTATTTGGATCTCTATACCAAAACATCCATTTATCTTGTGTACTTTCATCCATAAATCTATTTGCAACTAAAAAGTATTCTCGATCATACATTTTAGTTTCATCTTGTAAAACATATGCAATAGGAGTATCATCTAAAGTTGGCAGATTATAAAAACCAGCATCTTGTGAACCGATAATGGTTGGATTAATCCAACCAAAAAAAGTCTTTGACCAAACATCAAAATTTATTGGAAAATTAGGATTTCCATCAGTCTGAGACATCATAGATAAATTCCAAAGTCCCATTCCTAAATGTAAACCATTATGATGTTCATATAAATCAGGAACTCCTAAAATATGTCCAAATTCATGAACTAAAGTATTTAATTCAAATCTACAATCTGTAGGATGACCATAATTTGAATTATGACCTTCACAAACAAAATCATCAAGTTCAGAAGCAACAACATACATATTTCCTAAAAAAGTATCATCTCTATTATAACTAGAACCATTCATAATTCTAGTATGGTCTTTAAATTGATTTGTTGCTTCTCCAGATCTTATTAAAATAAGACCTTCCATTCTACCGTCATTATCAGCATCATATTGACTAAAATCAACTTCTGGATCAACAAGATCTAAAAGATCCATAAACATTTGAAATTGTGTTGAGTTATTTGTTTTGTAATATTCAAAAGTTTCTGGAAGTTCATACCAATCTTCATAAACATCAAATGTTAAATGTAAATTTCCATAAGACTCGTGTAGATAATAATCAGAAACACTAATTCCATTTTCATCAAGATAATTTGGATCATTATAAGCAGCATTAATATCTTCAAAAGTTATATCTTCTTTATGAAGTTGATCTGAAAACTCAACCATAAAAACAGGAATTGTAAAATTTCCTTCTGTAGGACAAGTTCCCCAGATATTTTCTACAGAAGTAAAATTATCTTTTGGTGAGATTGGAATTAAGTTTTTTGTATATTCTTTTACATCTGCTTTACTACAAATACCAGGAGGATAATAAACATCTCCAAAAGAAATACCACCACAATCATTTTGATTTAAATCAAAATTTGGATTGATTTGAGAAATGTTTGAAATATTATTATTTGCACTAATTGTTATATTTGGATTTATATTAGTAGAAGGTTTATTTTGAGAAACATAGTTTAAAACATTTGTTGAAGAATAAGCATAAACATAGCTAAATGAAAATAAAAAACAAATGATAAATATAATATATATTATATTTTTATTCATAAACCTTATTCTCCAGACATATTATTATTGTTTGCAGTATATTCATGACAAATATACAATAATAAATCTTTTTGTGTTTCTTGATTATAATCATCTATAACTGTTAAAGATATATTCTTATAATTACAGATGTTCTCATAGTTTAAAGTTTGTGTTAAAAGAGATTTTGGATTTTGTAAAAAGTTTAAAGTATTATTTGTTTGTCCAAGATTTAATTCATTTACAAAAATATTTTGTAAAACTTTATTTTGTGAGCTAAATGCTTGTGAAAGATTATTAAGTTCAAAATCACAATCATTACTTAAAATATTTTGGGAATCTTGATCTTTCCATTCACAACTATATTCACCTACGTTGTTTTTTATAGTTGTTTCAAATAAAAGAGTATCTTCATATGTATGGTTAGATAGATTTTTAGGAGAAACAATAGTTGCGTCAAGTCCACTAAACTCTAAAGAGATAACATCTTCTGAAACTCTACCTTCTTCGTCTTCACCTATTAATGTCATTGTATGCACACCAGGATAAATACCTAGTTCTTGAGCAGTTGCAATAAAGTCACATTCATCACTTAAAGAAACAGGGTTATCTGTATCATTATCTAAAACCCAATCACAAGTTACTTGACCTGTTGGGTTTTCATGTTCTTCTAT
>JAQVTI010000029.1 GCA_028700115.1 Candidatus Iainarchaeum sp.
TTTTTTGTATTCTTTTTTTCTTTTTTGCTAAATAATCTTCGTAAGTCATAATTCTCAGTATTTATTTTTATAATATCTTCTTTTTTTTATTCTTTTTTCCATTTTTATAAGTTCTGGATAATATCTACTTCCAAGTTCTTTAATATGATCTTTTGCTGTTGATCTTGCAAATTGTTTTAGAGTCATTTTACATTTTGTTTTTTTCATTTTGTTATATGTATTTTTATGTTCTCTTTCTATTTTAGTTCCAAGTTTTAATGATTTTTTATATTTCATATTTTTCTTCTTTTTTATTTTTAATTTTTACTAATATATGTATTTTTCTTTATTCATATATCCCAGCTTCCGTTCTGAATTTTATTTTTTATTCTTTGGGTTGGTGTTATAAAAAATGAAAATATTGGTATTCCTATTGTAATTACTATTATAAATACCCATGTTAGTACAATTGCTACAGGATTACTACCACTAACATTTACTACACTTTCTATTACATTAAGTAATATTGTTAGAACTAATGGTGCGATTAGAATACAAAGTACAAATACAAATCCAGTAATCATACTATCAAATAATCTAAAAATAGTATCTATAAAATCTTTATCAGAATAAAAAATAATTAATGGTATTCCTAAATAAAAGAATAAACAGAAAATTATAAATGATACATACATTAATGGCACAGCTGAATTTCCTATTAAAGAAATTACATTATTTTTTGCTGTTGACCATGAACTAAAGATAATACTAGTTAAAAATAAATTAATTATTAAACAAAAAACAGGTAATATTTTATTTCCTACATTCATATTTTTCTAATTTATAAATTAAACAATTATATTATACAGCAAAAGTTTTTTAAACTAATTGTTTTTTTTATTTTTTTTCTTTTTCTTCATCTTTTAATTTTTTTAAAAATAAATTATCTGTTTCATCAATATGTGATTCTTTTTTACCAAATCCTTGGTTCGCAAAATGATTATCTTCTCTATTTCTTTCTAGTATGGATATTGATTCTATTATATTATATAAAAAATCAGTTACTGATTCTGTTGATTTAATCATTTCTTTTTCAATTTCTTTTGCTTTTTTTTTAATTTTTTCTTCTACTTGTTTTTGTGTTTCATTTTCATTTGTTATATATTCCATTTTTTTAGTTTTTTCGTTAAATGTAATATATTGATTTTTAGTTAATATTTCTATGTGTTTTAATTTACTTATTAAAAAGTCATTTATAAGTTTCATTAATTTTCTTTGATTTCTTACAAATGTTTTTTTTCTTGGTTCTGAATGCAAATATGCTAATACAAGATTTGCATTTTTATTGTTTTGTTCAAATTGGTACAAATATTTATACAAATCTTTATCATCATCAAATACTTCATTATTATCTATTAATTTTTCATCTTTGTATTCCATCATTTTACACCTAATTTATAAGTAATTTTTTGACTTTTTATCTGTCCAAAAATTCGTTTCATAAAAATATTATTAGTTTTTAGGTCTATAGCAAGTTGTAGTTCATCTTCTCCACCACCAGATGGATCAATTTCTCTATTATCTATATTTGCACTATTAAGTATTTGATTTAATTCTTGTAATGATAAACATGAATATGTTGCATATCCTAAATATGTATTTTTTTCTTTTGTTGTCCAATTATCCCCATAAAATTCAACAATAGTATCTGAATATTTAGCTAATGCTTTATTAGATTTGATTGCTAAATTTTTTTTTTTAGTATCTTTTATATTATGCAATTCTATTATTTCTCTTACTTTTTTATTTACATCAAACCCAATACCAGGTTTTCTCCAAAAAGTTATTTCTTTAGTATTTTTAATATTTTCTTTCGCAAAATTTTTAATCAATTCACTTTCAGCATATATTTTTTGTTGTCTTATATTAATTATTTCATTTAATTTATTTTCTTTATTTTTAGTTAATCTAATACGAACTTTTGTTGGTATTTTTCTACTTTTATTTTCTTTTTGGTAACCCACATAATTTTCTTGTTTTATTGTTGGATCATATGGATAATAATTTGCTTTTCTTTTTTTGGTATCATATATATATACATATTTTCCTTTTCTACTTTTATTGTTTAATTCTACTATTTTAAATCTATACTTTTCTTCATTCATTATTATCATCATTTATTACATTTTCAATTTCTTTATATTTATACATTGCATAAGTTTTAATTGCCAAATCAAAAAATAAAACAGCATAATTCATAGCAAAAATACTAAATATTATTACAAAAATTATTTTTTTTGTTTCATATGCTAATAGTACTAACCAAATCATTGTGATCATGCTTATTATAAATGATTGTAATGTCCAAAATATGTTTCTTTTTGTTATTTTATTTATTTTCATATTTATTTCTTTTTAAATAATTTATTAATTATTACACCACCAATTACTGGTAATGTATTCATATCCACAGCACCACTTGTATTTTTAACTATTTGAACTGCTGGTTCTTTACTTAACCCTAAAGCATTAAAAAGATATGGTAATCCATATATTATTCCTACAATAACAGCAATTCCTATAACTGCATAAATTAAAATATCTGTTATTTCTAATTTTTTTTTATTTTCATCAAGTTTATTTTCTTCTTTAGCTTGTGCCCATGTTAATTCTATTATAGATGTTACTTTTTCAGAATCATGTATAGGTTTAACTGGATAATCAAAAGTTTCATTTACATGATGTATTAAAACTTTATAAGTATCTCCAAATAAGTCTGCATCATAACAGTTATTAGTGTCTAACCATATTCTTCTTTTTTTTCTAGTGTTTGGTATTAAAAACCACCCAGTTTCTGCATTTTGGTATATTTCTAACTTTAGATTATTTCTCATTAGAAATAATAATGGGTCTTTTAATATTTTTACTGCTTCTTTTTTATTATTATTTTCTATTAGAAATGTATATTGTTTTTTTAATTCTTGTAAATTAATATTGTTTTCTTTTGCATTTTTAATAAATTTTTTTCTAATTTTTAAAATTTTTTCTTCATATTTTTTATTAATTTTTTCTTCTTTATTTATATTAGTTTTAATTTTATTTTTAGTTTTTAATATATTACTAATTTTAATATTATATAATGTATTTTTAAAATTATTTATTATTCCTTTTTCATCATTAGTTTTAATTGGTAAATTTGGAATTTTTATTTTGTCTAATTCATCTATTGTATTTTCCTTTATTTCTTTACTCATTTAAATTCACTTTTTAAAAAAAATATAAAGGGGTATATCCCCTTTTTTGTTATATGTAACAACATAACAACTATTCTATTTCAGGTTCGTTTTGTGGTTCTTTTTTTTCTTTTTTTAAATATTTAGAATTAAATAAATCTACCAAAATATTTAAACTATTTTCTATGTTTGTTAATCTCATATCTAATTCTCTATCGTCCATGTTATTACCTATATATTATCTTTAAAATCTTCTATTTTTTTTGGTATTTCTAAACCACATTTTACCCATACATTATCAACATTAAGATATTCCAAACCTAAAAAAGTACCATATTTATTTTTATATTCAATTACTTGATATAATGTTTGTGTGGGTTTATTATCAGCAGATAATAATGAATTAGCCATAGTTTCAGTTAATTTGATCCAAACATTTTCATATTGTTTTTGGTTTATATCAATTAAACTAACTGGTATTGTGTAGGAATCGTATTTTCCTTTTTTACAGATTGGTTTATTTATTTGTGGTACAAATTTATCTCCAATTTCTACAATGCCTTCAGTTAAAATTTCTCCATTTTTGGTTTTTAGTATTTCTCCTTCTTTATTAACTAACATTTCTTTTTTTACCATTTTTTATCGCCTCTTTCTTTATTTGTTATACTATATTAAGAATTATTTGCATAATTCTATAAATATTATGCAACAAACAGTTTATAAACCTATTGTTGCAAAATTTATTTTTATTTTTTTTGTTTATATTCTTTCAACAATTTTTTTTTAAATTTTAAATTATTTTCTAATTTAAGAATACTTAATTGTAAATCATTTATTTTCCAATTTAAATAATCAATTCCAGTTTTTTCAGAAACTTTTTGATCATGTATTTTTATCACATTTTCATCTCCTTTTCTTTTTTTATTTCTTTTATTGATAATATTATTCCAATTATTAGTCCACTAGGCATAATAAATAAACCATATAAATCTATTTTATCTATAATTTTATAACTAATATTTAATTTATCACGTAATATATTACAAGACATAGAACCTGCGCAATTTTTATAGTTATAATCATTATTAATTACATTATAAATTGCTAAAATCATAGCTAATATAAAAAACCCCCATAATATTTTATTTATTTTTTTCATTTTTTATCTTATTTCATTTTTATTATTATTATTTGATTTTATATTATATTTATTTACTAATATATCGGCTTTTTTAATCATATCTTCAAGATTATCTTCTTTAAAACTACTAGATATAAAAATTTCTATATCTTGTAATGTTATTCTAATAATTTTTTCTTTAATATCAATTTTTCTTTTTTCGTCATACATATTATTTCATCTCTCTTTAAATTATTTTTTGTATTTTTTTATTCTGTGGTAATTATTATTTTTAATCTGTTTTGATCATTATTTGTTAAGTACATTTCTGTTATTTTTAAACTTCTCCAGAAGCTGTTTATTTCTTCTAATATATTTTGAAGTTCGTTTATTGTGAGTATACTTTCTTTTAGAGTTATTTTAATTATATACTCTTTTTCTAATATGTACTGTTCTTCTTTTTTTTTTATCTTTGTTATTTTATTTATATTTTTTATTAATTCTGCAAGTTCTTTTGCTCTTGTTTTATTCATTTTTCCACCTTTTTTTTAATTTTCGGATTTAAATCTTACTAATCCACATATTCTTATCCATATTAAAAATATTAGTACAAATATCATATTAATTTTCAATTCTATATTTTTAGTAAATACAAATATAGTTAATATACCCATTCCAGCAATTAAATATAACGCCCATGTAAAATTATATTCTTTTTTTATTTTTTTTTGTTTTTCCATTTTTTAATTCA
>JAQVTI010000003.1 GCA_028700115.1 Candidatus Iainarchaeum sp.
CATCACTTGATTGAAAAACTGTTATAGAAGAAGAATCTGAAAGATGAGTATTTGTAAAGCCTTTTGAAAAGTTTAAAACAATAACAACCAAAGCTAAAGATATTAAAATTATTAAAACGGTTGCGATTAATGGACTTATAGATTTGGATTTTGAAAAGGGTAAAAAGTTTAAAAACATAAGTTATCAAAAATAATATTAAAAAAAAGATTTAAATAGGTATGGGTTAGGGGTATTTAAAAAAAATAAAAAAAAGCAAAAAAAATTATAATTTAGAAACAATTTTTTTTGCAATTTGAGCATAAACAGGTCTAGTTATAAAAACACCAATAGCAGTACCTAAAAGAATAGTTACTGCAAATCCAGTTAATTTCCCAAGTCCTAAACCAAAAATAGGAATCATTGTTACTGCAGTAGTAGCAGCAGCAGCAAACATTATAAAAAATGCTTTTTTAATTCTTCTAATAAGACTATCAGAAGAAGAATACTCATTTTTATTTTTAGATCTACCTTTTAAAAGTTCATCAATAATTATAATATTATCATCCACACCAGTTCCAATAGTTGCTAAAATTCCTGCAACTGCTGCAAGATCTAATCTAAAACTTAAAAGAGATAAAAACCCTAACAATATCAAAATCTCAGAAGTACCTGTTATAAGAATAGGTATAACTAGTTTTATTTGTTTATATCTAAAAAATAAAACTATAGCAACAGTAATTAATGCCAAAATACCAATCCACAAACTAGTATTTAAAAAAGAACTACCTAAATATGGAGAAATAGATTCAGTACTTATACTTTCTATAGCAATAGGTAAAGAACCAGAAGTAATTATTAAATCTAAATAATCAAGTCTAGAAACAGCATCATCATAACTACTTGCTTGACCAGTAATTGTCAAATTTGTAAAAGTTTGAAATCTAGAAGAATCCATAGTTGGGACATCCATATTTGCAATACCTTCAGTTATAGAAATAACAGATTTTAAACCAGTAGCAGTCCAAATCCAAGGCACACCTTCTTCTTTTTCTTTTAAAATTATTTTATATCCAATATCTTCTAAAGAAGAAATAATTGATAAAGAAACATTTGGAGAAATAATAATTTTTTTAAAATTTACAAAATTATTTTTTAAATCAACTAATTGCTTATCTGTTAAATTAGAATCAACTATAAAATAAGGAACAGTTAATTCACTAAATAAATCTTCAATAGGAATATAACTAGAAGAAATTTCTAAAGCAGTTGGAACTTGTTTTTCTTGAAAATAAAGTTCACTATCCATCATAATTAAAGTATCTTTTGGTCTATCTACAAAAAAGAATGTATTTGCACAATCATATTCTTCAGAACCATTAGAATAACCTATAGGAACACATTTATGAAAAACCATTTCAGCAAATCTATTTGTTGCAGAATTAGTTAAAATTAAAGGTAATGTCCATCTATAAGCACCATTACTAGAAGGTATTTCTTGAAAACCATAACCTTTTTGAGGATCTTTTATAATTGTAATTTCATCTCCAGAAAATAAAACTTCTGATTCTAAAACTGCCTCAAAAGTACCTTGTCTTAAAAGAATTTCTTTAAGACTTGCAATTTCATCAGGATCAGATTCTGCAATAGAAGCAACTAAATATTGATCTCCAGAAGGAGTAACTTTAGTATCTTTAGACCCAGACCAATTTAATCTTTTATCAATTACAGATGAAATTTTAGTTAACTGCTCAGAAGAAACAGGTTCTTCTAAAACAATTTGAAAAGAAGTTCCACCATTAAAATCAACTCCAAAAAACAAACCTTTTGTTGCAAGAAGTGTTATTGTAAATAATAATAAAATTATCCAAAAAATAAATATTGGCTTTTTAAATAAAGTTTTCATAAAAATTCACACATTTACTAATTTTTTTGTTTTTTCTTAACATAATTTATTAATGCAGGTGCATTAAAAAACCATGTAGAAATTAAATCTCCTATTAACCCACATAAAAGAATAATTGAAATTTCAAAAATTACTGTTATCTGAGACAGATAAGAAATAATTAACATAACAATAACTGTAGACATAGTTGTAAAAGTCATCGTAAGTCCAGTTTTAATTGACTCATTACATGCAAATATTGGATTTTTAGATTTATCTTTTAGTAATCTAGAACTAAGCATGATATCTGTATCCACAGAATACCCAATAAGCATTAAAAGAGCAGGAATAGTTGTTAAACTTAAAGGCAAATTAAAAATTGACATTCCTGCTAAAGCAGCAAGAATATCAAAAAGGGCTGCAAAAATAATTAAACCGGAAGGAACAATTTCTCTAAAAAATAATAAAATTACTAAAATTAATAAAGTAAAAGCAATAATTCCAGCCTTTACAGAACTTTTTATAAAATCAGAACCTAAAGTAGGAGCAACCTCTCTTGTTTGTATTTTTGGGTTTTCTCCTAAAGATAATTCTGAAGAAATAATATTAATAACACTATTATTAAAATTAGTATTTGCTAAATTAATTAAAGTAACTAAACTTTGTTTAATATCATCAGAAGTTTTAGAATAATCAATATCTTCTAAATCACTTGAAACTAAAAAACCTTTATTTACCAGAGGCATTAAAATATCTTTAGAAGAATTTTTTAAAAAATCTAAATCAGTATTTTTAAAATCAATTTTTGATTTTTGATCTTTTACAAATTGAATATCTTTTTGTAAAGAAAATTGAATAGTTAAACCATATTCATTAATATTCTTAGTTTGAACAATTGAAACTTCTGAAAGATTAAATTTTTCTAAAAGTAAAGGTTCTATAGTAGAATAATCTTTAGAATCATCATAATGAACAATAATCTGATTACCACCTTTTAAATCTATCCCTTTTTCTAAACCAGGATAAATAAATGCTAAAACTAAAAATATAATTCCTAAAAATAAAGGAATTAACATATATCTATTATAATTTGTATTAAATAATTCCATAAAAGGTCACATTAATTAATTTTTAAAAAAATACTATTTTAAATAAAGTTTTTAAAAAATTCAAAAAATTAATTTACTTTATAAATAGTTTATTATATATATAATATAAGAAAGATATATAAATGTAATTTAAAAAATAAAAAAAAGATTAAATATGAAATTTCCACAGATAATAAATTCAAAAGAATTTATAGAAATAATAATAAATCAAACAAAAAAAGAAAATGATTCACAAGACTATTTAAAATATATAAATCACATACAAAATAAAATTATTGAAAAACTATCCTCAGTAATAAACAAACTCCCAGATTATACAAAAATGAATGAATATTATTTAACAATGTCTAAAAACATATGCCCAATAACAACTATGGATAAACATAGAAATCATTACCTAACTACTATTGTATTAATAAATAAAATGTCAGAAAAATATAAAAGATCAATAAAAAGAGAAAGAGATAAAAGAAAAAGAAATTTTTTAAAAAAAGAATATCTTGGAAGAATAGCATCTATTATTAAAAAATTAGATTCAACAAATAAAATTTTAAAAACATATACAAAAGATTTTGGAAGAATTGCAGATCCTAAAAAATATTTTTCAATAGTAATAGTAGGACTTCCAAATTCAGGAAAAACAACACTATTAACAAAAATTACAGATGCTAATCCAGAAATAAATACATATGAATTTACAACAAAATCATTAAATTTAGGATACTTTAAAATTAGAGAAGAAATAATTCAAGTTGTAGATACCCCTGGACTAATACATTTAGAATTTAAAGAAATGAATTTCATTGAAAAAAATGCAATTGTAGCAATAAAAACACTTGCAGACATAGTTTTATTTTTATATAATAAAAATATAGATTTAAAAAAACAAGAAGAAATGTATGAATATCTTAAAAAAGAAAACCCTGATAAGATATTTTATGTTCATTCTAGTTTTGGTGGAAATTTTACAAAAGGAAAAGAAATTAATATAAAAGATATACTTCTTAAAAAATTTTAAAAAATAATACAATTAGAAAAAAATAAAATATTATATAAATATTTTTATAGAATAAATATATATTATAAAAACTAATTTTAAAAATAAAGCATCATAAGGTGATTAACATGATAAAAAAAACAAAAAAACAAGAAATTTGTGAAAAAATGGCAAAAGAAATAATAGATGAAGCAGATTTCTTGTTAGAAGATCACACAATTCCAAAAAATGTACAATATGTAATTAAAAATATGCAAGAAAGAATTAAAAAAAATTTATGCTCATTAGAAGTATCAAGTACATTATATAATCTAGAAGAAACAATTAGTAACATGACAGTTTCTGATTGTAGATCATCTGTTTGGAACTTAATAAATAAACTAGAAAGTTTAAAGGAAAAAATGAAATGAATCAAGAAATTATTAAATATGCAAGAGAGAATAATTTAATAATTACAGAAAAAGCATTAAGACTTTTAAATAATTATAATTATAAAAAAATAATTGAAAAATTAAAAGGAAAAGAAATATTATTTGTAAAAGAAAATGATATTTTAAAAATACAAAACGAAAAAAATCAAAAAGAAGAAAACTTTGAAGAAAATTTTGAAAATAATTTTATAATATTAGATAAATACGACATTACAAATAAAAATTATTCACAAGGAAGTGTAGAAGATTTTCACAAACTATTTATAGATAAATATAACACAATTTCACAAATTCTAAAAAACAGACTAAATTGTGAATACACAACAATAGAAAATGCAAAAAATTTAATTAAAAATCAAAAAGTAGATATAATTGGAATGGTTTATGAAAAAAGAATGAGTAAAAATGAAAATTTAATACTAGATGTAGATGATCCTACTGGAAGAATAAAATTAGTAATACTTAATAAAGATGAAGAAAAATTTGAAAAATATAAACAAACATTAACAGATAATGTTTTAGGATTTAAATGTAATGTACTTTCAAAAGACATGCTTATTGTAAATGAAATAATATACCCAGATATACCTTTAGAAAAAAATAAATCAACTACAACAATAGATAAATATATTGCTATTATTGGAGATACCCATGTTGGAAGTAAACTGTTTTTAGAAAAAGAATTCGCAAAATTTATAGATTGGATAAATGGAGAAAATGGACAAAAAGAAATTATTGAAAAAATAAAATATTTAATAATTGCAGGAGATTTAGTAGATGGAGTTGGAATTTATCCAGATCAATATGATGAACTTGCAATTACGGATGTATTTAAACAATATGAACTTTTTGAAGATTATATTCTTAAAATTAGAGAAAACATCGAAATTTTTATAATATCAGGAAACCATGATGCAGTAAGATTATCAGACCCTCAACCAGCAATTGATAAAAAATATCTACCAAGACTTTATACTAAAAAAAACATACACATAATGGGATCCCCATCATGGGTAATTTTTGATGGATTAAAAACACTTATGTATCATGGAGCTTCACTTCATGGAATTTATGCAGAAATAAAGGGTATGCAAATGGATAAACCTGATCTTGCAATGAAAGAAGTACTTATTAGAAGAGATTTAATGCCACAATACGGACATAGACAAACATTTGTACCAATAGAAAAAAACTTAATGACTATTAATGAAATACCAGATATATTTATCACAGCAGACGTACATCATCATGCATATTCTAAATATAAAAATACACATTTAATATGTTCTTCTTGTTGGCAAAGTACAACTAAATATCAAATAGAAAAAGGACATGTGCCTACAATTGCAAAAGTATTATTATTTAATTTAAAAGACGAAACTCTTTTAATAAAAGATTTTGAAGAAGATAAAAATGAATAACCCAGAAAAATTAAAAGCAACAAAAGAAATTAAAGAATATTATATTAAATTAACAAAAGATATAGATATAGCTGTAGAAATTGCAAAAAACGCAAGAAGTCAAGGAAAAGATGTATCAACAAATATAGAAACAATCCCTGCAGCAGGAATTGCAGAAAAAACAGAATTATTAGTTGGGCCATCTGGAGTTGCAGAAAAATACAACCAACTTTGGGAAAAACATCATGATAGATTAAAAGTTACAATAGAAATATTTAATTTAATACTAGACCAAAAACTTGGAAATATAGAAGACCCAGAAAAAAGATTAGAACAAGCAATTAGAACAGCACTAGTTATTCAAACAGATGGAGTAGTAGTATCTCCATTAGATGGACTTCCTGAAATAAAAATTTCAAAAAATCCAGATGGATCTAAATATCCAGATATATATTTTGCAGGACCAATAAGAGCAGCAGGAGGAAATGCACAAACATTTCCATTATTACTTGCAGATCTTGCTAGAAAAAAATTACATCTTGATAGATATAAACCTTCACAAAAAGAAATAAATAGAATTATTGAAGAAACAATGATTTATCAAAAAGATGTAGTAGTAAGACAACAAAGAGTTACAGAAAATGAAATAAAAATAATTGCAGAAAATTGTCCTATTTGTATAAATAGTGGACCAGATAGTGATGTAGAAGTAATGGTTAATAGAGATATGGAAAGAATACCAACAAATAGAATTAGAGGAGCAATGTGCTTAGTTTTAATAGACGGTCTTTATGTAAGAGCAATGAAAATTATGAAAACTAGTAAAAAACTAGAACTAGATTGGCAATGGTTAGAAAAATTAATAAAAGTAAAAAAAACAGAAAAAGGATTTGAATTAAAACCAAGTTCAAAATATATAGAAGGACTTGCAGCAGGAAGGCCAGTATTTTCATACCCCCTTAAAAATGGAGGTTTTAGATTAAGATATGGAAAAGCAAGAAACAATGGATTAATGGCAAAAGCAATAAACCCTTCAACAATGTATGTTTTAGAAGAATTTATAGCAGTAGGAACACATGGAAGAATAGAAAGACCAGGAAAATCATTACAATATTTTCCATGCGATCAAATAGATGGACCTATTGTAAGATTAAAAAATAAAAATGTTTTAAAAATAAATACAACTGAAAAAGCAAAAGAAATTGTAAATCAAATTGAAAAAATATTATTTTTAGGAGATATATTAATTCCAGTTGGGGACTTTAAAAAAAGTGGGCATCCACTTGTAAAAAATGGATATGTAAAAGAAGAATTTATTTCTGAAATTAAATATCTTATAAAAAAAGGAGAACTTGAAAAAAATATTTTAAAAGAAATACTTGAATTTATAGAAAACAAAACCCCTTATGATGCAATTGAACTTAGCTTAAAATATAAAATTCCATTATACCCAGAATATTTAAATTATTATAATTTAATAGAATTAGAAGAACTAAAAATATTAATTTCAAAAATAAGAGATTCTGAGAAAATATATAATGAAAATAAAATAATAGGAATTAAAATAAAAAATAATAATGTAATAAAAGAAATTTTAGAAAAATGTGGGATAGAACATACATTTTTAGAAAAAGAAAATAATTTAGAAATAAAAAAAGAAAATGCATATACATTATTAAAAACACTTGGAAGTTTAAATGCAAAAAATCCAATAGAAGAATTTATAGATATAATAGAAAATAAAGAAAAAACAAACTGTGAAAAATTAAGCATAATATCAGGAATAAAAATAAAAGATAAAGCAGGAACATTTATTGGTGCAAGAATGGGAAGACCAGAAGCATCACATGAAAGAATACTTCCAGGAAAACCAAATGTTTTATTTCCTTTAGGACACGGTTTTGGGAATAATAGAGATATGATAAAAGCTATTGGAAAAAAAGCAGATGGAGCAAAACCAGGTGATTATGGAATTAGTGATGTTGAAATTAAAACATATTTATGCCCAAAATGTAAAAAAATAATATTTGGAAATTATTGTTTTGATTGTAAAATACAAACAAAAGAAATTAGATATTGTAATAATTGTAAAAAACAAATGTTTGAAAAAATTTGCCCAGTTTGTAAACAAGAAACAATATATCAATATAAACATAAAATAAACTTAGACTATCTTATACAAAAAGCAAGCCAAAATGTAAATGTTGGAATACCTGAAAAAATAAAAGGAGTAAAAGGACTTGTTAGTGGAAATAAATTTTGTGAACCTTTAGAAAAAGGTATACTTAGAGCAAAATATGATCTATATGTGTTTAGAGATGGAACAATTAGATATGAAGCATTAAATGCAACAATTACACAATTTACAGCAAAAGAACTTAATCTAAGTATAGAAAAACTAAAAGAATTAGGATATAAAAAAGATTATCTTGGAAATGAATTAAAAGATGAAAACCAAAGAATATCTTTATTTCCACAAGACATAATAATTAATGATAAAGCAGGAGAATATTTTTTAAAAATAACACATTTTATAGATGATCTTTTAGAAAAATTTTATGGATTAAAACAATTTTATAATAAAAAAACAAAAGAAGAATTAATTGGAGAACTTATAATTGCATTAGCCCCACACACATCTGCAGGAATAGTTGGAAGAATTATAGGATATTCAAAATCTAGACTTGCATGGGGGCATCCTTATTTTATTACAGCAAAAAGAAGAAATGTAGATGGAGATCAAGATTCCATGCTTTTATTAATGGATGGATTATTAAATTTTTCAGAAAAATATCTTAGTGGGGGTAGAGGTGGAAGAATGGATGCACCTTTAGCATTTACAACAATTGTAAATCCATATGAAATAGATGATGAATGCTATGAAATGGAAACAGTTACAGAATATCCATATGAATTTTATATAAATGCAAAAAATTATGGAGATGCAAATGATAAAAATTTAACTTATGTAGATCAAATTCTTGGAACTGATGATCAATATTCTTGTATTAAATTTACACATGATACAAATGTATTTGATAAAGGACCAAAAACATCTGCATATTTAACTATAAAATCAATGAAAGATAAAGTAGAAAGACAAGCAGAACTTCAAAAAAAAATAATGGCTGTTGATAATAAAGATGCACTTGAAAGATTATTACATTATCATTTATTCCCAGATATAATTGGAAATACAAGAGCATTTGCAAGACAAAAACTAAGATGTGTAAAATGTAATACAAAATATAGAAGAATACCTTTATCAGGAAAATGTAATGTTTGTGGTGGTAAATTAATTATGACAATACATGAAGGATCTATTAAAAAATATCTTCAAATTGCAAAGGATTTAATTAAAAATTATGGTCTAAAACCATATCTTTATCAAAAATTAGAAATTGCAGAAGAAGATATAAATTCTTTATTTAAAGATAAAGATACAGAAAATCAAAAAGCTTTATCTGACTTCTTTTAAAATAAAATAAAGAAAAAATGGAAAAAATTAAGCTTTAAGCTCAATTCCCATTTGAACATCTGAAGGAACATCTACTCTAACTATTTTTCTTAGAATTTTATCATCAGCTTTAACATCAATTATTCTTTTATGAATTCTTAATTGAAACTTTTGATATGTTTCTGTTCCCCCACCAGAAGGACCTCTTCTAGTAGGTACAACTAACTTTTTTGTTTTTAGAGGAATAATTCCAGAATGTTTTACACCAGCTTTTTTAGCAACATCTAAAACTTGCTCACAAAAGTTTGTTAGTTTTTCGTAATCTGTACTTGTTACAACAATTCTTGCAGTTTGCATAATTAACATCCCCTATTTAAAAATATTAAATACAAAGCAATTAATATTGCTTTGCTTTAACATCAATTACTACTCCTGCTGCAACTGTTTTACCCATATCTCTAATAGCAAGTCTACCCAATTGTGGGAAATCAGAATATTTTTCAACACATAATGGTTGAGTTGGTTTTATTTTAACAATTGCAGAATCTCCAGCTTTTATAAACTTTGGATTTTCTTCCTTTGTACCACCATTCTTTGTATCTAATGTTCTTACAATTTCTGTAATTGTACAAGATATTTGAGCTGTGTGCATATGGAAAACTGGAGTGTATCCTGGTGTTATTGCAGATGGATGGAAAAGCACAATTATTTGAGCTGTAAATTCATCAGCAACTGTAGGAGTTTTACCAACATGACCTATAATAGATCCTCTTTTAATATCTCTTGGACCAATTTTTCTTAAATTAAAACCAATATTATCACCTGGTCTTGCTGCATCTAATTGTTCATGATGCATTTCAATAGATTTAACTTCTGTTTGAACATTTTCAGGCATGATTACAATTTTATCATTTGGTTTCATAATACCAGTAGAAACTTTTCCAACAGGAACAGTACCAACACCTTTAATATTATAAACATCTTGAACAGGAAGTCTTAAATCTTTATTTTCTGCAGAAGCTGGAGCTGTAAATTTATCCATTGCATCTAATAAAGTTGGTCCATTATACCATGGTAACTTATCAGATTTTTTAGCAACATTATCACCCATCCATGCAGAAACAGGAATAATTTGTATTAAATCTTCTTTATAACCAGAACCTTTTAATAATTTTAAAACATCTAATTTAACTTCATCAAATCTTTTTTGATCATAACTTACTTCATCCATTTTATTAATAGCAACAATTACTTGATTTATTCCTAAAACCTTTGCTAAGAATGAATGTTCTTTTGTTTGAGGCATAATACCTTCTTTTGCACCTACAAGTAAAACAGCAGCATCTGCTTGAGAAGTTCCAGTAATCATATTTTTAATATAATCAGCGTGACCAGGGGCATCAATTACAGTAAAAAATTTAGTTTTTGTTTCAAACTTTTTATAATTTACATCAATAGTTACTCCTCTTTCTCTTTCTTCTTTTAAAGTATCCATCATGTATGCAAAAGCAAATGTACCTTTACCTTTTTCTTGAGCAAGAGCTTCTAACTTTCTATATTCTTGCTCTGAAAGTGCATCTGAATCATACATTAATCTACCAACAAGAGTAGATTTACCTTGATCAATGTGCCCTATGAATATTACGTTAATATGTGGCTTATCTGATGCCATATTTAATTCCTCCATTTTTTAAAAATTTTATAGAAAAATAAAGTACTTGCACTAACTAAATAAAATATTAATTTTGCAAGATATTATATATATAATAAAGAAACCAAACTATTTATAAATAGAATCCTATATAAACACAAAATAAAAAATAAAAATAAAATACTAAAAAAATAAAGAATAAAAAGGTATTTAAATAAAAACATAATATATATTATTATAAAAATTAAAAAAAGATATATATGATTGTAGAAACTATTCAAATATTTGTAATACTTGGAGTAATTATCATTTTTGGAAGTATAATTACATATATAAATATAAATAAAAAAACAAAAAAAGAAATAAATCAAGAACAATCAACTTGGAAAAAAATAGACTTATTAAATAATAAAAAAAAAGAATTAGAAAAACAAAAAAAAGAAATATCTTATAAATTTTCTGCAAAAGCAATAGATTCAGAAGCATATTCAAAAGCAATAAAATATGTTACAGAAGAACTTGAAAAAATTGTAGAAAAAATAGATCAAGAAGTATCAAAATTAACCAAAATACAAAATAAAAATTTATCAGAAGAAGATGAACTTAGATTTAATAATATAAAAATAAAAGGAAATTTAAGCGAACTTGAAAATGAAAATAAAATATATAAAGAAAAAATTAATGAACTAGAAGGCTTTATTAAAAAAATATCTGAATCAGAAAATATAAATATTGATGAATCACAGAAAGCTAGAGAAAAATACATGATAAATGTTATAAATAAATATAAAGAAATAATTAATGAAAAAGAAAGAAAAACTATATCAGAAATGAAAAATAGAATAAACCCAACAGATATTAGTATTAAAAGTATTATAAATAAATTTAGCCCCATAGGGTATAATTATGAAAAAGAATATCTAAAAACACTAAAAAAAATATATAATTATTTAAACTCAGAAATAGAAATTGTTGATAATAACTTAGGAATATTGTTTTGGATAGATTTTTCAAAAATACTTACAGAAAAAATATGTGACCAACAAAATGCATCCGTATTACTTTGTTCAATAATGGATGGATTAAAAGATGATTTTGCAACAATTGAAGTCGTATTATTAGATAATGAAAAAATACACACATTTGTAAAAACTAAATATAAAAATATGAATTATATATTTGACTTAACTCAAAAAGTACCATTTGATACATATAAAAATGAAGATGATAAAAAACTATTAGAAGAATATAAATTTAAAAAATATAAAATAATAAGAAGAATCTATTCATATAATAAATATAATTACACAGATATACAAAATTAAAAAGGCTAATTTATGGAATACGATTTAGAAGTTACAAGCACTGTTTTTAATTATATTATAAAAAATTTAAATTTAGAAATAAATTTAGGATATATAAATAATATACAAACTATTGCAGAAGATTTTTGGAGAATAAAAATACATAAAAAAACAACAAAAACATTATATATTAATCCAAAAGTTTGTTTTTTATCAGACTACAATGTAGAAATAATAGAAAATAAAGGGTTTGCAAAATATCTTAAAAAAAAATTAAATAATCAAAGAATCAAACAAATATATCAAGATAAAAATAACAGAGTCGTTTGTTTTGAACTAGATCATTATAATTTAATATTTGAATTCTTTTCAAAATCTAATATAATTTTAACAGATAAAGACTTTAAAATAATTACATCAAAACAAAAAGAAGAATGGAAAGATAGAACAATTAAAAAATTTGAAACATATAAATTCCCCGAAGGACAAAAAATAGATGAAATTACAACTGAAGATATCTTAGATGATAAAAAACAAACTATAAAATATTTAAATAAAAAATACCAAATTGCCCCACATTATTTAGAAGAAATAATTAAAGAAAAGATAAATAAAAAAGAAATAATTAAAAAAATTAAAGAATTATATGAAATAGAAAATTCAAATATAGAAATTATTGAAAAAAATAATAAAAAAATTGCAATAATTACTAAAGGAGAAAAAAAATTATATGAAAATATAGAAGAATATTTTTTAGAAAAAATTAAAAAAAATAAAACAATATCAAAAAATACAAAAATTGAAAAACTTGAAAAAATAATAAAAGAACAAGAAAAAAGTAAAATAAATTTTTTAGAAAAAATAAAAATATTGGAAAAAGAAGGCGAAATAATATATTCAAATTACATATATATAGAAGAAATAAATAAAATTATAGAAAAAGCATTAAAACTAAAAATTACTGAAAAAGAAATTATAAAAAAAATAAATACTTATTTTAAAGAAAAAAATAAAAATATAAAAATTATGAAAATAGATCAAAAAAAGAAAACATATATTATAAATATATAAAATAAAATTAGATTGATTAGAAAATAAGGAAAATAACTATTCCTTATTAACTTGATTTTCATCAACAATAAAAACATCGCTTACAGCTAAAACACTTTTATAAGGAACTTCAAGCATATTTCCAGATAAACTTAATTTTTGGATAAATGCAGAAGCAGGATCTACTTCAACTAATATTGATTCTATTTCACCAGTTTGCTCATTAACCATTAAATCAATTAATCTACCGATATTATCTCCTCTATTTGTAATTAATTTTTTAGTTGCTAATTGTCTTGCGATTGCGTATTTATACATACTAACTCCTCATTTATAATTTTTAATAAATATTATTTATTATTATGGTTACTAAATACATTTAAAAAGTAATCGGTTTAACAATCCAAAATTTATATAAAATTAAAGAAATAAACCAAACTAAAATATATATAAATAATAAAGTTTATATATGTAATGCATAATAACTAATAATATAATTAAAATGTTGATAAATATGTTAGAAATTAAAGAAAATAAAAAAATCAATAAAAAAATGTTAATTATTATAATAATTGTATTAATTATAGGATTTATTTTAGGACTTTTAGTAAGTAATAATATAGATTTAGACACTAGTTGTAAATCAGAAAAACAAGAAATAGATATATTAAATAAAGAAATTAATAGTTGTATAAATTCACTTAATAATTATGACACAATAAAAATAGAACAAGGTAATTAGATTATTACCTTTCCTTTTTCTAAATAAAAATTTTTCTTAGAAATACTTTTTATGCCATTTGTAGTTTTATCCTTAAATCTAATTATATTTTTATCACCATCAATTGAAACAACTTCACCTAAAAATAAACCATATTTAGAAAAAACTGGAAGACCTATTAATAAAGAAGTAACATCTGAAGAAATATCAAACATTTTTGTAAATCTACTTAATAGCAATAATAAAATTACAGAAAATAAAATTACAAAAATAAAATAAGTTAAAGTAATTTCATTAATAAAAAGTTGTAAAGAAAAATCTAAAATAGAAGCAATAATTAAAATAGAAAATAAAGAAAAAATATTTTTTCCAAGTAAAAATACTTTTTTAAAATAAAATATATCTATAATTGAAGCTATATTAAAAGTAATAAACCCTAATACAAAATACAAAATTACTGCTCTAAAAATAGAAATTAACCTATACAATAAATCTAAACTATCATTTAAAGCAAAAAGATTAAAAACTTTAAAAATCCCAAAAATAATAAAAAACAAACTAGCTAAATAAAATGGAAAACTAATTCTTTGAAAAGAAAATTTAAACTTTAAATTATTAAATAAATTTAAAAAAAACTTATCTAATCTAAAACCTTTAATTAAAAAATAAAAACCAGCTAAAAAACCAATAATTTGAAGAGCATAACTTCTAACAAAAACAAAAAGTAAAAAAATAATTGCAGGAATACCATATACTATTCTTGCAAAAAATGGATCTCTTAATGCTTTTTTAATTGTATAAAAAGTACTTTCTAAACTTCTAGATTGTCTTACAATAATTGTTTCTTTAGAAAGAATTGGAACATAATTTTGTAAAATAGGTAAAACAGCATCATCTTCAGCACCATCACTTATAAAAATAATTCCTGTAGCTGGATAAACTTCTAAAACTTTTTTTAGTTGATTTACAATATTTTTATCAGAAAAAAACATATTTTCTTTTGAATGCCCTGTTAAAGTTACAATTTCAACATCAATCTTATTTTTTGAAAGCTCTCTATATTTTTTTAAAGCCCCAAAAATACAATTTGCATCAGAATCTTCTGGATCTGTGATTGCAAATTCAGTAACTACTTTTATATTTTTATTAAATCCAATTATTGGACCTTCAATATCAATTTTTTGACCAATATCATTATCTCTATCTACAGATACAATTAAAATTTTTTCCTCAGAAAAAGATTTATTTAAATTAAATATATCTTTAGAAATAAAATTATTTTTAGAATCAGAGAGAACTTTATTAGAATCTATTATAATAGTTTTTTTTTTAGAATTTATAGATTTAGAAACTTTTTTAACAACCATAATTATTATCTCAAATATAAATATAATTTTTTAAAAATAAAAAACATATTTTATAAAATATATATTAACCCTTATATTTATATATTTAATTATTTTTAAAAAAATAGAAAGAAATAAAAATAAGTATAAGAACAATATATATAATGTAAATGGAGAAATAAAATGAATCCAGATAAAACTAAAAACTTTTTTTTTACAATATCAATAATTATAATTATTGCAATTATATTTTTAATAATATATTTTGGAACAAAAATAGGAAATACAATATTATGGATATTATTAGTTATAGCAATAATATGGGGTTTATTTAAATTTAAAATAATATTAACCCTAAAAGATTATGAAAGAGCAGTAATATTTAGATTTGGAAAAGTAAATAGAGTAGGGGGTCCTGGATGGACATTTGTATTACCATTTATAGAAAAACCAAATATAGTTACACTAAGAGTAGAAACAATAGATATTCCCCCACAAAATGTACTTACAAAAGACAACATACAACTTAGAATAGATGGAGTGTTATTTATATCAGTAAAAGATTCTAAAGAAAGTGTAGTAAATTCAATTGTAAAAGTAGAAGACTATAGAAAAGCTGCAACAATGTATGTTATTGCAGTATTAAGAGATATTGTAGGAGAATTTGAATTAAAAGATGTAATTACAAACATAGAGCAAATAAATAATAAAATAAAAACATCATTAATAGAAATATCCTCAGAATGGGGTATAAAAGTTACATCTGTAGAACTTACAGATATAAAAATTCCTGAAGATATACTTGCAGCAATGCATGAACAAAAAGCAGCAATTCAGAAAAAATTAGCAGTATATGAACTTGCAGAATCAGAAAAAGCAAAAATTTTAGCAGTAAAAGATGCTACAGACCAATTATCTGAAAAAACAGTAATTTATTATTATTTAAAAGCTCTTGAAAAAATGGCAGAAGGACAAGCATCAAAAATTATATTTCCTATGGAACTTACAAATTTACTTGAAAAAGTAACAGACAATATAATTAATACAAAAACAAAAAAAATTATTCCAGAAAAAATAGAAAAAGGGTTAAATGAAAAACAATTACAAAAATATTTACCTCTTTTACAAAAATTTATACAAAATAAAAAATAAACTTTGAAAAAATTATTTTAAAAAATTATTTAAAAATGCATTTTCAAAATACTTTAATCTTTTAAAATTAAGTTCCATTTTTGTATTTGCCTTAGAAACAATTAAATTAAGATAAAAATCATCAACTAAAATTAAATTATCTTTCTTTACAGGAAGAGCCATAAATTGAGTATAAGTTACTTCAATTATAAATTTACCTTCATTAGAAGCGATAATTCCTGATTTTTTAAGACCAAATTGTTGACAAAAATCTAAAATCTCTTTAGCCTTAATATAATCTTTTGCACCAAAATGAAAAATAAAAGGTTCTGCTTTTAACCAAATTTCTCCAGAAGTGTCTTCATTTAATGCAGATTTAATTTCATCAAAAGTCACAACCCTATGAAATCTTTTATGAAAATGAGATACTTTCTTAGACTCATTTTCATCAGTAGACAAAAGCATAATTCTTCCTGCACAACTACTAGATGTAAAAATATCTGGAATTTTTGTAATTTCTAAAAGAAAAGGTATGATTAATAAATCTGCTTTATTTTCAGAAATTGCTTTTAAGAGAGTATTAGTATGATTTTTTTTAATCATATCATATTTTTGATCAATAGAATTTTTGGAAGTATTTTGCATAATTATCACAAATTTATAAAATTTTTAAAAAAACTATATAATTAAAAAAATAAATAATTTTTTAAGTAGTATTATATGTAATATATATAAAAATATATTTAATAATAGATGTGAAAAATATGAAAATAAATAAAATAATATTAATTATTGGAATTATAATAATATTTAGTACAAATTTATTTGCACTAAAAATGTTAGAACCAGAATACACAGATATAAATGACTTTAAAGAAATAGATTTAGGTTATTTTTCACCAGATGAAAGCTTCCTTATAAGCTTTTTAATAGAAAATAATGAAAATTATGATGATATAAAAATAATGGACTATCAAAAAAATGACTTTATAATAGAAAAAACAAACAACACTAAAGAAAGTATATTTACAACAATAAAAATAAATAAAAAAATAGAAGGAGAATATATATTAAATGTGATATTATTCTCAAAAAATATGCAAAAAAATATACCACTAAAAATAAATATTACAAATAATGTAGTACACACACAAATAAATAAAATACAAAATAAAATAAAATATAACCAAATACAAGAAATAGAAATAACTGCATATAATAAATCAAATACAACAAAAAAAATATCAATAACATCAAACCTACCAGATACATGGTTTAATAAAAACCAAAATAAATTAAAATATATGACTTTACAACCAAATAGTCAAACAAAAATAATTTATGAATATAGCCCTAAAGAAATAGGTTTAAGAAAATTTGAATTAAAAATAAATAAAATATTTGAAGAAACAAAAGATGAAAATAAAATAATTACATACAACTTAGAAATAGATGTATTAAAAAATCTATTTGGAATATATGGATCTAGAGATCACAGCTTACCTTTATTTAATTCAAATATAATCCCTGTATATTACTTTAATAAAATTATAAAAATATTTAAAAATTAAAAACAAAGACTAAACATGAATCAAAAATATAAAGAAAAAATAAAAATATTTTTTAAAAATAAAAATATAAAAAAAATAACAAAAGAAAATTTACAAAATTTAAAATCAGAATTTGCAAAAAAATACAATTTAAAAAAATTACCCTTAACATCAGATATAACAAATATATTGAAAATAAAAAACCCAACAAAAACATTTATTACAAAACCATCAAGAACACTTTCTGGAGTCACAATAATTGCAGTTATGACAAAACCAGATGTTTGCCCAGGAAAATGTATTTTTTGCCCATCATATAAAGATGCTCCTAAAAGTTATACAGGATTTGAACCAGCTGCAATGAGGGGGGCAATAAATAATTTTGATCCATATAAACAAATAAAAGAAAGATTAAAACAATTAGAAGCAACAGGGCATCCAACTACAAAAATAGAAATGATAATTATGGGGGGTACCTTTCCATCTACTTCTATAGAATATCAAAAAGAATTTATGATAAAAGTATATCAAGCAATAACAGATTCTAAAAGCAAAAATATAGACCTACTTAAAAAAAAAGCAATGACATCAAAAAGAAGACTTGTAGGACTTACATTTGAAACAAGACCAGATTATTGTGATGAAAAAATAATAAGACGATTAATAGATTTTGGAGCAACAAGAATAGAAATTGGAGTTCAATCTACAGATAATAAAATACTTAAATATGTAAAAAGAGGACACGGAACAAAAGAATCTATAATTGCAACAGAAAAACTAAAAGATTCAGGATTAAAAGTACTTTATCATATGATGTTAAATTTACCTAAAAGCAATTATAAAAAAGATCTTAAAATGTTTGAAGAAATAACTACTAATGAAAAATATTGCCCAGATATGCTAAAAATATACCCTTGCTTAGTTACAAAATATACAGTACTTGAAAAAATGTATTATTCTGGAGAATACAAAGTATATGACGACCAAAAAACTATAAATCTTTTAGCAGATATTAAAGAAAAAATACCACGATGGATTAGAATAATGAGAATACAAAGAGATATACCTGCTACAAAAATAATTGGGGGTATTAAAAAAAGTAATCTTAGAGAATATGTTAAAAAAGAACTAAACAAAAGAAACAAAAAATGTAAATGTATTAGATGTAGAGAACCAAATAAAAATAATACTAATATAGATTTTAAAAAATATGAAATAAAAATTGAAACATATAAAGCATCAAAAGGAATAGAATACTTTATATCAGCAGAAAAAGATGATGTGATTTTTGGATTTATTAGACTTAGAATACCTTATAAACCATTTTTAGAAGAATTAGATAAAAAAACAGCAATTGTTAGAGAATTACATGTCTATGGACAAGCAACCGAATTAGGTCAAAAAAACTTACAACATAGAGGAATTGGAAAAAAACTATTAAAAAAAGCAGAAGAAATAACAAAAGAAAATAAATTAAAAAAAATTGCAATAATTAGTGGAATAGGTGTAAGAGAATATTATAAAAAATTAGGATATAAACTAAAAAAAGCATATATGATAAAGGAATTTTAAAATATGGAAAATAAAGACAAACTTATAAATATATTAGAAGAAGATCCTGAACTATACAAAATAATAAACTCAAAAGAAATTATGCAAATATTAGAACAAATAAAAACAAAACCACAAAAAAAAGAAGAAATAACAAGAAAAATATATTTTAAAAAAGTATCTATACTATATAATATATTAGATATCCTTATTAAAAAAAAAATAATAAAAAAAATAGATATTGAAAATAAAGAAATATATTATATTACAGATAAGGGTAATGAATTTATGGACTTATGTTATATTGCAAAAAAGAAATATAATATTTAAAAAAATTGGTGGTGAATAAATGAAAACATTTTTAGGAGTCTTAAGTACAGGAAAAGGTACATGGGGGCAAGTAGCACACATTGTAGATAATACTGATTATCAAGAAGTTTATTTAATTTCAAATGAATGGGCACAAGATAAATTTAGTTGTTCAAAAAAAGTAAATTGGATAATAATAGATCCAAGAAAAGGATTTAGTGAAATTTTAGGAGATATTGAAGAACAATTCCCAAAAAATTTAACAGAAATAGATTTAAATATACATTCTGGAAGTGGAAAAGAACATAGTGCAATATTAGCAATATTACAAAAAAAGAAAATTAAATTTAATATAATAACTATAAATGCAGAAGGAATTATAAAATATTAAATTCCTTAAAAAGAGGTATTTATTTGAAAAACTATAAAATTATAGTATTTATTTTTTTAATGCTACTGTGTGGGCTATCAGGATGTATTCATTTAATAAACACACAAGGAAAACAAGCCTGTATTTCGCTTACACATTTTTCAAATAACACCATACCTTCTTGTAACACACAAAAAACATGCTATCAAAAAGTAGAAAATTTAAATTTTATTGAAGCAAAAACAACTATTTCTATAAATAATAACTTACTTACATATAAAAATGAATTAGCAAATGCATATTATCACTTTAATGAAAGTAAAAAAATATTAGAAACAATAAATAATGAATGTAAAAAAGAATTACCAAAAGATATAGAAAACACATTAAATGACTTTTTTTATTATTCTGGAAAAATTATCAAAAATATAGATTCTCTTTCTGAAAAAAGTATAATTTTATTACAAAATTGGTTATTATATTTAGATGACCAAGAAATAGAATTAATTTCTGAAGAAGAAATATATAAAGATTTTATAGTAATAAATCAAAATTTAAATGAACTTAGAGAAGAAACAAATCAAAATACATATATTGGACAATTAAATTATGAAATAAAAACATTACATGAAATCTCTACAAAATTTGGATTTAAAGAAACATACTTAAATGAATCTGACTTTATAGATGTTTATAAATATTATTTAAAATTTGTAGAAGAAGATATAAATTCTATACTAATTCCCAAAATACTTAAAAGTTATAATTATCTTATGACTAAAATATCAAAATCACATGATTTATTAAAAATAAATGAATTATTAGAAAAAGCAGACAATTATAATTATTACTTATTATTAGACAGATTTGTGGGAACAAATAAATCAATTACAACAGAATTTATTGAATTAAATAACAAAATAAATCTAGATTTAATAGAAATATATAATAAAATAGATACTATAGAAAAATATATAGAAGAAAATAAAGAAAATATAGATGTAGAAAAATATAATTATTTTGAAATAGATAAAAGAAAATTTAAAGAAAAAAAACAAACAATTGGAAAATATTTAAATAATTTAAAAAATATAGAAAATGAAATTAAGATTAATAAAAATCAAATAGAATTACAAGATAAAGAAATAATACAAAAAATAAAAGAATGTGATGATATTATAGAGATTGCAAAAGAATATGAAAATAAATATTTTAAAAATCTTGTGAAAATATATGAAAATGGAAATAATCTTGAAAAAATATTAAGTTGTGAACAAATTAAAGAAGCAATAAACGAAAAAGACAATTGTCTTATAACTTTAGAAAATATATTTGAATTAAACTTAGAAGAAATAGAAGAAATGCAAATAACTAATTATACGGATCCAAAAAAATGTGAAGAAATACTTTATACAATTGAAGAAAAATTAAATTATAATATTTATATTAATTATTTAAATAAATTACTTTTAAAAAATCAAAAAATGATAAATAATATAGAAAAAGAATTAGAAGAAAATCAATTTGAAAAAATATTAATTATTAAAAAATATAAACACGAAATTGAAGATCAAATAAAACAAAAAAATATATATAAAATAAAAGATATAGAACAAAAAATAGAATATCAAGAAAATATATCACAAGAAATGATTTTAATAAGTAAAGAAATAATATATAATTTCCCGGAAAAATATGTAGATATAAAAAATATTAATGAAAAAATATATTTAATGATAAAAAACCCATTTGAATACGAATTAGAAGAAGTAGAAATTGAAAATAAATATGAAAACATAAAATTAATATCAAATAAATTAAGTAAATACAAAGAAAAAATAAAAATATCAAAACTAAAAATTAATGAAAATTATTTTGAAATAGAATATATAAATAACAAATATATTTCACAAAACATAATATTACTTACAAAAGAATATGCATTAATTAAATTAAATATACAAAATGAAATTAACAATATATGGGATAAAATTGAAATAGAAAATGTAATTGATGCAAGTGGAGATTTAGAATACTTTGATAAATTTAAGATATATTATCTAAGTAAAAAAAATAATGAAATAATTTATAAAAAAGATATATTAAATAAAACAATAATTTCAGAAAATATAGAAGAAGTAAATGACAATTTATATTTATTAAAAGACACTTATACTTTAAAAAATGTATGGATAGAAGATTTAGTTTGGGATTTAGAAATAGAAAAAAGAAATGATAAAGAAGTTGTAATTATAAAAATAAACACAATAGAAACAAATATATTTGAAAAAAACGGAAAAGAATATTTTACAATAGATATTAAAAAAAATAATATTAAAAAAATAGAAGAATACACATTAAGAAATAAAGAAGATATAATTAGAGATATAGAAAATATAATAATTGAACTAAACGAACTAAAACAAAGTAAATTTGAAAATGTAAAAGAATTAATTAAAAATATAAAAATTACAAACATAAAAGATGAATATAATATATCAGAAATTAAAGAAATAATAAAATATAAAATAGAAATAGAAAATGCAAAAAAATTAGAAAAAGAATGTATAATAATAGAAAAAGAATTTATAAAAATGTATTCTAAAATTTTACAAATAGAAATAGATGAGAAAACAAAAATAAAAATTGAAAATTTATCAGATACAAAATACAAAAATATTTTAAAAAATTATAACCTTTTAAAAGAAATATATGATGAAATATATATTGAACAAATATATAAAAAAGATCAACTACAAAAAGAAAATTTAATAAAAATTGAAGAAATTAAAGAAAAAATAAAATATTTAGATGAATATAAAATATATGAAAATAAAATTAAAGATATAGAATATAATAAAGAATATAATAAAATTACAGAACTAGAAATAGAAATAGAACAACAAATAGAAGAAAAAGCAAAAAAAATATATTTAAATATAATAGAAAACACACAAAATTTAAATGAAGAAGAATTACAAAAATTAATTGAAAAAATAATGTGGGTATTTACAGATTTTAGTTTAGAAGAATTATATAGTATAAAATATTACCCTATAATTACAGAAAAAGATATAGATAGAATTGAAAAAAAACAGAAAATTTTAGATACAATTACATTTAATAAAGAAATTGATGAATACATAGAAAACTATGAAAATGAAGAATATTTTTTAGCAATTAAAAAAATAGAAATAGAAACTTTAAAAAAATTAGAAGAATTAAATCTTGAAAAAAAATTATTAGAAGAAGGATTAGAAAATATAAAAAACGATTCAAAAAAAGAATTAACCAATTTTATACAAGAAAATGAAAAAGAAGTTGAAATAATTAATGATCTAAAAAATAATTATGAAGAAGGTAAATATTTAAATGTAATTGCAAAAATTAGAACTCAAAAGATAGATGAAAAAACAAATAAATTAACTTATTTAATACCAATTGTAATTGTAATTATAATATCCTTATTTTATATGTATAATAGATTAGAAATAAAAGAAAAAAAAGAAAAAAATATAAACAAAAAGAAAAAAGTCATAAGACATAATTAAAAAAGAATTGGTTCTATATTATATTTGTAATATAAAAATTATTGGGATATATATGGACATTAAAAAAATAACATTATTTATTATATTTATAATATTAATTACAACAAATATATTTGCAGAAACAATAGAAACTAAAAGCTTTGAAGAACTTAATTTTAATACAATGATTGTAAAAAAAAATACAGAAATTTGTTTTGAAAATAAATTTGATGAACTTAAAACAAAGACAGATAGTAAATATTATTTGACATTAATAATTGAAAATTATGTAAAAACAACAAAAGATTTAAACATAAATATATATCTTAATGATAAATTTGAAAAAAATATACAAAATAATAAAATATTAAAAGAAAATATTATTAAATTAAAAAATATATCGAATATTAAAGAAAATAATTTAAAAATATGTATATCTAATAATTATATTCCAGAACTAATTATTTCTAAAAAAAGTAAAATAGGAACTTATAATCTTGCAGAAATTTTAGAAACAAATTTTTATCAAATAACTCCAGAAAAAGGTTATATTAATGACTTAATACCTGTAGAAATATTTATAAAAAATACAGGTTCTGGAAAAATATTTGTAAATTTATATAATGCATATGAAACATATTTAAAAAATTCAAACTTAGATAATGTGTCAGGCCAAACAACCTATTTTGGAGAAATATACCCTGGAGAAATAAAATCAATAAAATATTTTATAAAAACAGATAATTCAAAAACTTATTTGACACCAAGAGCATATGTAGAATATATAGATGAATTTGATAAAAAAAAGACAATATATACAAATCAAAATATAATAAATCTATCAGAAAATCAAGAAAAAATAAAAGCAATAATAGATATTTCTAAGAATTCTACCCAAAACAATACTCTTTCTGGAAATTTAATAATTATTAATCAAAGTTTAGAAAATATTAAAAATATATATATAATTCCAGAATATGAAGAATATATAACACTTGAAAAAGAAGAAATTAAACAAATAAATAAAAAAGATATAATAGAAATACCATTTAAAATAAATACACCTGAAATTAAAGAATATTCTTTATTATTTAAAATAAATTATGAAGATCAAGAAAAAATAAAACAAACAACAACAGAAAAAATAAAAATAAATACAGAACCAGAAAATACAAAAATACTAACTATAACTTCTATATTAATTGCACTAACAATTATATTATTTATATGGGTATTTAAATTTTAAAAAAAATTAAATCTTTAAAAAATCAAATAATTCTATGAAATAATTTATCCATATCTTTCATACTTAAAAAAATAACACTTGGTCTGCCATGTGCACAAATAACACTATTATTAACCTTACTTAATTTTGAAATTAAATTTATTTGCTCAGAAATACTT
Organism: Candidatus Iainarchaeum sp.; assembly: GCA_028700115.1. Lineage (GTDB taxonomy): Archaea > Iainarchaeota > Iainarchaeia > Iainarchaeales > CSSED10-239 > Forterrea. The sequence goes on from JAQVTI010000003.1 coordinate 25,174, forward strand.
AATTTACAATTTGCTTTTATAGATTGTTTACAAGACTTTAATTTAATTAAATTATCTTTTAATTTAGAAAAAGACATCACATTATTTTTTAAATCATCTAAAACATTTATGAAATAATTTTTATCAAAAAGTTTATTTAAAAAAATTGGAATAGAAATTAAATTTATTGAAAAATTATCAATAATTTCAAAATTAAAACCAAGTTTTTTAATTAAATCTAAATTTTTATATAAAACCTCTGCTTGAGATTCATCTAAAGAAATATATATTGGAGAAATTAAATTTTGAAAATCTACACTTTCTGAAAATTTTAGTCTATTTTCTTCTAAGTTAATTCTTTCATCAGCAGCGTGTTGATCAATAATTAAAAATCCATCTTGGGTCTCACAAACAATATAAGTATTATGAATTTGCCCAACAATAGAAGTTATTTCTTTATCTAATAATTTTATATTTTTAAAAGAAGAATAATCATAAAAAGACTGTTGAGAATTATTAGAAGATAAATTAGTAAAAAAAGAATTTGGGGTAGAAAAATCTTTTAAATTAGAATAACTTAATTTAGTAGAAATATTTAAATTATTAGACAAATCAGACTTTGCAAAATAATTAAAATTACTAACATCATTAGAAATACTTTTACCTAGATGCTTATCTAAAATTTTTGTTAAATCTTTTCTAAGCTCGGATAAAAATAATAATTCATTAAATAATTTAACAAATCTTTTTTTGGGATGTACATTTACATCAACAGTAGTAGAATCTATATCTATAAATAAAATAAAAAAAGGCTTTTGTTGAATCATTAAATAATCTTTATAAGCACTTGTAATTGCTTTATATATTTGAGAAGAAAAAACAAATCTATTGTTTATAAATAAATAACTATTTGGCAAAAAAATAGGTTTTGCAGGATTACTTAAAAAACCTTTTAACTTAAATAAAGAATTATCTATATTTATAGGAATTGTCTTTAATTTAATTTCATTACCAAAAATTTGAATCATACGATTTTCTAAAGAAGTAGCTTGTAAATTTATATTTTTTTTCTCAGAAGAAAAATTGAAACTAATGTGAGGATACATTAAAGAATACGCTATAAAAACATCATATAATTTAGAAAACTCAAAAGATTTAGATTTTAAAAATTTTTTTCTAACAGGAATATTTTCAAATAAATTTTTAATAATAAAAGTAGTTCCTTTAAGTGAAGGACAACTTTCTAAAACCCCATTATAAAAAGAATAACCCTCTCCAGAATTATTTGTAGATGAAATTATTTTTAAATCAGAAACTGCATTTATACTTGCTAATGCTTCTCCTCTAAAACCAAATGAATTTAAAGAAAAAAGATCATCTATAGACAAAAGCTTACTTGTAGTGTGTCTTTCTAAACAAATTTTTAAATCATCTTTAGAAATACCATTACCATCATCTTTAATTTCTATAAGATCTATTCCTGAATTTTTAATAGAAATTATTATTTTATTAGCAAAAGCATCAATAGAATTTTCAATTAATTCCTTTAAAATATCTGCAGGAGATTCAATTACTTCTCCGGCACTAATTAAATTAATTGTATTATCATTTAATTTTTTAATAACCATAAATATTCAACTCAAATAATTTTTTTTTGTTCATTCTTAAATAAAATATTTTTAGAAACATCAGATTTTAAAAAAACATCTTCCTCTAAATCTTTTTGAATTTCTAAAGCTCTATTTATAACAATATCATTAATTCCAGACATTTTTGCAACTTGTATACCGTAACTTTTATCAATACCGCCTTCAATTAATTTATGATAAAAAGAAAGCTTTCCAGAATCTTCTTTTGCAATAACATGATAATTTTTAATACCTAAAAACAAATCTTGCATTTTATTTAATAAATGATAATGTGTTGCCACCAAAGTTTTACAATTAACAAAATTATTCAAATATTCTATAATAGACCAAGCCAAACTTAAACCATCATAAGTACTTGTACCTCTACCAACTTCATCTAAAATTACAAAACTTTTATTAGTTGCATTATTTAAAATATATGCAACTTCAGACATTTCAACTAAAAAAGTACTTTGTCCATGAATAATATCATCAGAAGCACCAACTCTAGTAAAAACAGCATCAATAAAACCAATTTCACTATCATTAGAAGGAATAAAACAGCCTGCATATGCTAAAATAATACTTATACAAACAGAACGCATATAACTACTCTTACCAGCCATATTTGGACCAGTTATAATCATAGTTTTATTAGTTATATTTAAATTACAATCATTTGGAACAAAATCAGTTAATTTTTCAATAATTGGATGCCTTAAATCTTTAAAATATAAATGATCTGAATTATTTAATTTTGGTTTAAAATAATTATTCTCCAAACTAATTTGAGCATTTGAACAAATTACATCTAAAAAACCTATATTTTTAGATATATCTAAAATATCTTTTTGATATTTTAAAACCTCTTTACAAATATCTAAAAAAATGTTATATTCAAGTTCTAATCTTTTCTCCTTAGCATTTAAAATTAAACTTTCTTTTTCAGAAAGAATTTTTGTTGTAAATCTTTCAGCATTAACTAAAGTTTGCTTTCTTTCAAAATCATTTGGAACTTGCTTAGCTTGCATTTTTGGAATTTCTATATAATATCCAAAAATTTTATTAAATTTTAATTTTAAAGACTTAATATTTGTTTCTAATTTTAATTTTTCTTCATACTCTAATAAAAAAGAATTTATAGATTTATGAATGTTAACTAAACTATAAAGTTCATTAGAAAAATTTGGTTTAATAAAATTACCTTCTCTAACACTAAAAGGAGGGTCTTGAACAATAGAATTATCTATTAAAGAAATTAATTTATCTAAAGATTTTAAATTATTATTAATTGTTGAAAAATAAATTGAATTTAAATTATTTAAAATATTTTTAATTTTAGAAACAACTAATAAACTTTGTTTTAAAGAAATTAAATCTCTTGGATTAGAATTACCAAAACCAACTTTACTAATAATTCTTTCTATATCAGAAATATAACTTAAATTAGTTTTTAAATCTTCCAAAATATAAATATCATTTATAAATTCAGAAATACAATCATATTTATTATTATTATAAACTAAATCTAAAGAAGGATGTAATAAATCAAAATATAATTGTCTATAACCCATTGCAGTTTTAGTTTTATTAATAAAACCAAATAAACTATTTTTAAGATTATTAGAACTTAAACTATTTATAAGTTCTAAATTTTTTATAGTTTTTCGATCTAATTTTAAATATTTATTAAAAGAATAAGATTTAATTGACCTAATATAACTTAAATCAGAAAACTGGGTTTCTTTTAAATAATTTAAAGCATTACTACTAGAAATAATTATATGATTTTTAGAATCAATACCAAAAGATTCTAAAGAACTTAAAGAAAAATGATCTAATAATTTCTGTCTAGATAAAACTAAATTTAAATCATCAGTATAATTTATAATAACTAAAGGAAGTGTTTTTTTAATCAAATCAACTTTATCAAAACTTTTTAAAATATTTTTAGACAATAATAATTCTTTTGGCTTTATTGAAGAAATTTCATTTAATAAACTAGAAAAATCATCAAATTCACAAACTTTAAAATCACCTGTAGTTATATCTATTAATGAAAACCCATATATATTATTTACAAAAGAAATAGAACCTAGAAAATTATTTTCATAAGAATCACTAAAAAGAGTACTTGGTGTAATAACTCTAATTACATCTCTTTTAACAAGACCTTTTGCAAACTTAGGATTTTCCATTTGTTCACAAATTACAACTTTTTTTCCAGATTTAACTAATTTAGATATATATGGATCTATAGAGTGATATGGAATTCCAGCTAAAGGAGCTTCAGTTAAACCCTTTCCTCTTTTTGTTAAAGTTATATTTAATATTCTTGAGGCTTCTTTAGCATCATCAAAAAACATTTCATAAAAATCCCCAGCTCTAAATAATAATATACCTTCTGGATATTTTTTTTTAGTTTCAACATATTGTTTCATCATAGGTGTTAAAGATATATTGTTCATAATATATTATATAATACAAAAACATTTTAAATGAATTTAAAAAAAGAAATGGTCCCGGGGGGATTTGAACCCCCGACACATAGGTCTTCAGCCTATTGCTCTCCCAGACTGAGCTACGGTACCTTTAACTGATGAGCTCGATGGGATTCGAACCCACGACACCTGGATTAAGAGTCCAGTGCTCTAACCAGACTGAGCTACGAGCCCCTTCTAAATAAAAAAATGAATCCAGGGGGATTTGAACCCCCGACACCTGGATTAAAAGTCCAGTGCTCTACCAAACTGAGCTATGGATCCTAAAATTTAGGTTAATTAAAATATTTTAACTTAGAAATAAATAAAAATTGATTTATTATAAGATATATATTATATGTAAGTAAACATTTATAAATTAAATTGTATTATTAAAAAAATAAAAATATATCTAAAAAAAAGAAAAATATGATTAAAATAATAAAACTAGATCATAGACCATTAAGAGACAAAAGAATTACAACTCACTGTGCATTAGTATCTAGAACTTTTGGAGCAGATGAATTTTTATATGCAGGTGTATGTGATAAAGAACTTGAAAAAAACATAATAAATACTAATGAAAGATGGGGAGATCTAGGATTTAAAATAAAATTTATTAAAGAACCATTGGAATTCGTTAAAAAATATAAAGGAAATGGAACTATCATACATCTTACTATGTATGGTGGTAAAATTTTAGAATATATTGAAAATATTAAAAAAAATAAAAAAGAAATGCTAATAATAATTGGGGGACCTAAAGTTCCAGGAGAATATTATAAACTTGCAGATTTTAATATAAGTGTTACTAATCAACCACATAGTGAAGTTGCAGCACTTGCAATAATTTTAAATTATATTAATCCAGAATATTTAGAAAAAGATTTGTTTAAAAGTAATATAAAAATAATTCCAAATAAAGACCATAAAAATGTTATTAACTTAAAATAGTTTTGTAACTTAAATATATTATATTTTAATAAAAATATTTGTGATAATATGAATAAATTAAAAAAAGAACTATTAAATGATAAAAATACAATTAAATTTTTAGAACAAATTGCAGGACCGATTGCAATAGATGTTGTAAAAATTTTTAAAAAAGAAGCATTATCACCTGAAATGATTTCTAAAAAACTTGATGAAAAAATTACTAATGTAAGAGCTACATTAAATAGTTTACATTACAGGGGAATTGCATGCTATAAAAAAACAAAAACTAATAACAATTTATATGAATTTCTATGGGAAATTAAATTTAAAAAAATTATAGAAAATATACATATTCAAGAAATAAAAAAATATAAAAAAATAGAAATGGATATTAATTCAAAAAGTACACATGATTATTTTGTGTGTCCTAAAAAATGTATAGAAGTTCCTTTTGAAATTGCAGCAGCATATAATTTTAAATGTCCTAATTGTGATTCTAGTTTAGAAATGGTAGATATAAAAAAAAGATTAGCATTACAAAAAAGAAAATTAAAAACAACAAAAGAAAATATTGAAAAATTAGAAATTCTTTTAGAAAAAATAAAAGACGATACAAAAGGATATATTTGTGAATAAATTAATTAAATATATTAGATTTGTTTAAATAGTTTTTGGTACATAATTAATTTACTAATTATAAATAAATAAACTATTTAAAATTAATCTTATTTTTTAGCGGGGTGGGGCAGCCTGGAGTGCCCGTCGGGCTCATAACCCGAAGGTCGTAGGTTCAAATCCTACCCCCGCTATTATTTATACTAATTTTAAAAATTATAAAAATAAAGTAAGTAAACATAACCTAAACTCAATATATCTTGGACAAATATGCTAAATTGAAAAAATATTACTTAAAACTAAAAAAAAACTTGAAATTAAAAAAAAACATTAAAATAACTATTAAATTGCAAATAAAGCCAAAAATAAATGTATTTTAAAAATTAAAGACTAATTTAAATATAAAAATCAATTATAAATATATTAAAAGTAGTAATTACCATGGTAATTACTTAAAAAATAATTTTAAAATAAAATAAAAAATAATATACTACATAAATTGTAATTTACTTAAAAATATAAAATTATTAAATAAAATTAAATTATATAATATAATTTAAAACAAAATATATTTATATATAAAAATAATAAAATTTATTAAAAATAAGACTTATAATTACAGTAATTACCATAATTAACTACAAATAATTACTGTAATTACCAAATACTTTAAAAACATTACGGTAATTACCATATATATGAATTTAATAAATACTATAAAAAATATATTTAAAAAAAAAGTTAAACATCTTGAAAAAGATTTAAATTATAATTCTAATTTAAATCAAAATGAATTAGATAATAATAAAAATGAATTAAATAATAATAAAATACAAATTAATGAAAATATAGAAAATCAAATATATATTAAAAAAACAACAGATAATAAAAATATACATGAAATACAAACAATAACTATACAAGAATTAAAAAATAATTTAAATACAATTTGGGATATTATTAAAATAAAAGAAAATACTCAAGCAGAACATATAATTAAATCAATTCCTAGTGATAACTGGACAACTATGGATGAATTAAGACAAAATATAAAACTTGAATTTGGTATTGAATATAAAAATGAAAAAAGTTTATATCCTTATTTAAAAACATTAACAGATATAAATTTAATAAAAGTAAATAATACTGGAAAAAAAAGAACATGGAAAAAAAATATTATTATATTAGATAATAATAAATAATATTTTATAAAATAATTAATTTACTAAAGAATTATATTTTTCATAAAAAGAAGATAATAAATCTGATTTTTTATAAACTTCTTTAAACCAATTAAAATTTGTTATTTTATTACATTCTTTTAATATATATTTTATATAATCTTTATTATTATTATTAGTTCTAATAATATAATCTAATTCTGTTAATAATAAACTAGATTTGTTATCTAAATTAATAATATTATAATTACTTAAAAAATTTTCTAAACATTCAATTACACTTTCTAAATCAACTTCTAATTTTTCAATAATATATTCTACTTTCCAATCACCTTTATTTTTCCATAAATGTGCTGGATTTTCACCAGTTTTAAAATAATTTATTATTAAATTTTCATAATTTAATGGAATAATAAAACTATTTTTTCCAGGTTTTAAATGAGGTATATCTGAAAGTAAACCTTTTCTTGTATAAGTATATACTTTTTTATTTTTTTTAGTTACATTTTGTTGATAACCATATAATGATCTAAATACTTTTTGATATAAATAAGATGAATGATTTATATCTTTATTAAATATAAATTTATATTTAATATAATTAGAAATAATTTTATCCATCATAGACACCCCTTACTTCTTGTATTAATTATTTAATAATAATTAAAATTTTATTATGTATATAATATATATAATATATATATTTATATATATTATAAAAATATAAAAAAATAAAATTAGATATTATTATTTTCTTGAATATTTACTTCTATAACCAATATATTTTTTTCTTATAGCAGCTTCTTTTGATTTTTCTTCAAAATTATCTTCATTATGTACAATTTCTTTTTTTCTATTAGTAATAGGTACATTACCTGCATTTATTAATAATATATCATCAGCAGATATTACTTTATTATAAGGTATACTATGTTCTGTAATTATTTTTTTAGCTTCTATTTTAGAATTTACTTTTAATGGTTGTGTTGTAATTGTTTCAATTACACCTTGTTCTAAATTTACAATTAAATCGTGAACTTTACCTCTATAAGTTGCATCTGTTTGATATATATCCATTCCAAATAATTTAGATATTCTTGTAGTCATTTTTATTCCTCCAATATAAATATATTTTAATTTATTAAATATTATACTATAAAAGTTATTCAAAACATTTATATATGTTTTTATTTAAATAAACAAATTTTTATGTTTAATTAAGTTTTATTTCTAAAATTATTAAAAAATAAAAAAAAAATAAAAAAAATAAAGAAACAATACAGGAAGTTAGGGGTATCTCTTTATAGTTTGTTAATTTCTTTTAAAATTAAATCACATTTATTGATTAAATTATTAATTTCTCCAATTTCTTCTTTAAAATTTAAATATTCTTTAAATTCTTTATTATTTTTATAATTTCCATTTTCTATAATTTTATTATATATTTTCATTTTTGTATTAATTTTTTTATTTAATTTATTTAATTTATTTTGTAATTTTTTTTTATAAAATGTTAATTTTAATTTTACTATTTTTATCTGATTTGGTTTAATAAATATTCTTTGCATATTATTTATATGTGTATATTTTTTACTAATAAATTCTAATTTTTTATTAAATTTATTTATATTTTTATTAATAACCATAATATCACTTTTTAAATTTTTTATATCCAAGATATTTTGTATTTAATATATTTTAAAATAATTATAAATTATCTAATGGGTTTTTTATTTTTTTTAGTTTATTTGTATTTACTTTTGTATATATTTGAGTTGTATTTAAATTTGTATGCCCTAATAATTGTTGAATATATCTAATATTTACATCATTTTCTAAAAGAGATGTTGCAAATGAATGTCTTAAAGTATGTGGAGATACTTTTTTATTTATTCCTGATTGTTTTGCAGATTCTTTTAAAAATTTTTGAATAGTATCTACAGATAAATTTGCACCTTTACTTGTACAAAATAAATATTTTGATTTAATTATATTTTCTCTTTTTTTTAAATATTTTCTATATTTTTCAATCCATTTTTTAGATAATATAATTATTCTATCTTTATTTCCTTTTCCACTAACTACTTTTCCAACTGATTCTATAAAATCTAAATCATCTATTTTCATATTTACACATTCTGATATTCTTGTGCCTGTTGAAAATATAAATTCTATAATTAATTTATTTCTTTTATTTTTTGTATTTTTTATTAATAATTTAATTTCATCGTTTGTTAATGTTGTTGGTAGTTTTTTTGATTTTTTTGGAAGTTTTATATCTATATTTATATTTTTTTTAAGATATATTTTATAATAATGATTAAATATAGAAATTATTAAATTAATTGTAGTAGAGCTTATTTTTTTAATATTTTTAATGTATGATAAATAATTAATAATATCTTTTGATTCTATATTATTTATATCTTTTTGTATATATTTTTCAAATAAATCTAAATATAAACAATAAATATCAATAGTATTTTTACTATATCCTTCTATATTTAATGAATTTTTAAAATTTTCTATATTTTTTGAATAATTTTTATTCATATTTTTCTTTTTTTCTATGTAATCTATAAATTATAATATAGATATGTTTATTAAGTAATTCAATATTCTATATTAATTATATTAAATTAATTTTAATATTTAAATAAATTTATAAACTTTTTTATTTTTTTAAAGAAATATTTACTTTTCAAACAAAAGCATATAAAAACATATTAGTGTACATTTTATAATTAAATATATTTTTTATAATTTTTTAAATTAAGGGGTTTAAAATTATAATATACATATATAATTGGTGGTTTTTTTGATTTCTTCAAAATTTCAAGTTTATACAGGAAATGGTAAAGGAAAAACAACTGCCGCAATTGGACTTGCCTTAAGAGCTTCTAAAAAATATAAGGTTGCTTTTATAAAATTACTTAAATTTAAAGAAAGTGGAGAAGATTATTTTCTAAAAAATAATACTAATATAATTTTTAAAAAATTTGGATGTAAAAATTTTATAATTAATTCAAAACCAGAAAATGAACATAAAAAAATAATAAATAAAGCTTTTAAATTTATATTTAATTTATTAGATAAAAAAGAATTAGATTTATTAATATTGGATGAAATAAATATAGTTATATATTATAATTTAATTAATTTAGAAGACGTTATTAAAATAATAAATATTTGTAAAAATAAAAATATAGAATTAGTTTTTACCGGAAGATATTTTAATAAAAATTTAAAAAAATATGCAGATTTAATTACAGATTGTAAGGAAATTAAACATTATTATAAATATAGAAAAGCAAAAGATGGAATAGAATTTTAAGTAGGTGTTTTTATGAATATGTTAACTAAAATTAAAAAAATTACCCAAGTTAAAAAAAGAAAAGGTGAAATTGTTTTTTTTGATAAAAATAAAATTTCTCTTGCAATTGAAAAAGCAATGAAATCTGTAGATTCTTTTGATGAAAATAAAAATAAAGATTTAACTGAAAAAGTTATTTTAATTTTAGAATCTAAATTTATAAATAAAATTCCATCTGTGGAAGATGTTTCTGATGTAATTGAATATGTTTTAATTGCTTCTGAGCTTATAAATGTTGCAAAATCTTTTATTTTATATAGAGAAGAAAGAAGAAAATTAAGAGAATCTTATATTGAAGAGATAGATTGTGATATTGTAAAAGATTTAAAGGAGAAAAAAATTTCAATTACAAAACAAGCAATTAATGTTTTAAATAATTCAAATCAATTTAAAGATTTAGGTTTAATTATTTTTTTAGATAGATATTCTATAAAATCTAAAAAAAATGAAATTGTAGTAGGCGATTTAGTTGTAGTTATTTCAAAAAATGATCCTAAATATCCAAAAAAAGATATAGGTATTGTTAAAGATATTTCTGAAAATAAATTTGATGTTAAATTACATATGTTAACTGGTTTATATGCTGAAAAAGAAAATAATTATGAATTTAATCAAAAATTAAGTTTTTGTGAAAAACCATCTGAATCTGCAAATGATGTTTATAAAAGAGTTGCAAAAGCAGTTGCATCTGTAGAAAAAGATGATTTATTAAAAACAAAATGGTTTGATGAATTTTATTATATGTTAAAAAATAATCATATATCTCCTGGTGGTAGAATTTTAACTGGTGCAAGTATAGATGAATTAGGTTATACTTCTAATTTAACTTTATATAATTGTTATGTTATTCCTTCTCCAAAAGATTCAAGAAAATCAATTGTAAGAGATGCACTTTATAACATGGTTGAAATTTTTTCAAGAGGTGGGGGGGTTGGTTTATCTCTTTCTACATTAAGACCTTTATTTGCATATGTAAAAGGAGTTCATGGTAGATCTTCAGGTTCTGTTTCTTGGGGTGGTTTATATTCTTATGTAACTGCTTTAATTGAACAAGGAGGTTCAAGAAGAGGAGCTTTAATGCTTATGCTTGATGATTGGCATCCAGATTTAATTTCTTTTATTGAATCTAAAACTAAAACAGGCACTTTAGAACATGCTAATATATCTGTAAAAGTTTCAGATAAATTAATGCAAGCTATAAAAAATGATGATGATTGGTATTTTGAATTTCCAGATTATGAAAATATAAATTATAAAGATATTTATGATTCTGAATGGGATGGTGATTTAAATTCTTGGAAAGAAAAAGGTTACCCTACAAAAATTTATGGTTCTATAAAAGCAAAGGATATTTGGAATAAAATAATTTTTTCTGCATGGAAAAGTGCAGAACCTGGTGTTGTTTTTATGGAAAGGTATAATAAAATGAGTAATAGTTATTATTATAATAAAATTATTGCAACAAATCCATGTGGTGAACAAGGATTACCTGCTTGGGGTGTTTGTAATTTAGGTCATTTAAATTTAGCATCTTTTGCAGAATATATTGGACAAGATGATGTTGGCCCTCTTTATGAGCTTAATTTTGAAAAGCTTAAAAAAGCTGCAAGTGTTTTAACTAGATTTTTAGATAATGTTATTGATTTAACACCTTATTTTTTTGAAGAAAATAAAAATGTACAAAAATCTGAAAGAAGAATTGGTGGTGGAACTTTAGGTCTTGCAGAACTTTTAATTAAGTTAAGATTAAAATACGGTTCTCCTGACAGTATAAATTTAATTAATAAAATTTATAGTTTAATTACAACTGAAATGTATTTAACTTCTACACATATTTCTGAAGAAAAAGGTTTTTTTCCAAATTTTGATAAAGAAAAATTTTTAGCAAGTAAGTTTATACAAAATTTACCTAAAGATGTTTATGAGAAAATAAAAGAAAAAGGTATTAGAAATGTATCTTTAACAACACAAGCACCAACTGGTTCAACTGGGACAATGATTGGTACATCTACTGGAATCGAACCTTATTTTGCTTTTAAATTTTATAGACAATCAAGACTTGGTTTCCATGAAGTAAACATACCTATTGCTCAAGATTATGAAAAAAATGGAGTTCTTCCAGATTTTTTTGTATCTGCAAATGATTTAAGTCCAGAAGATCATGTTAAAGTCCAAGCTGCAATACAAAGATGGACTGATTCATCTATTAGTAAAACCGCAAATGTTCCTGCAAATTTTACTGTTGAACAAACTGCAAAATTATATGAGCTTGCATATGATTTAGGTTGTAAAGGTGTTACAATTTATAGAGATTCATCTAGAGATGAGCAAGTTCTTTCAATAAATAAAGATCAAGAAAAGATAAATCAAAATGCAATTAATAAAAAAACACAAGATAAATTAAATTTTAATAAAAAAAATAATGTTATTTTTGAAGATAAAAAAGAAAATGAAGATGTTGTTTATGGAGCTGAAGCAGGAAATATATGCCCTGTTTGTAAAAAAGGAAAAATGATTAAACTAGGTGGTTGTACAGAGTGTTCTGCAGGTTGTGGTTTTAAGGGTTCTTGTGATATGAAGCAATAAATTTAAATTAAAAGGAGATTATTATGTTTAATATAAAAAGATTAACAGAAAGTGCTAAATTACCTGAAAAAAATAATTTTACAGATGCTGGATATGATGTTTTTTCTGATCAAAATATTATTATCCCTGCTGGAAAAAGAGAAACCATTTCAATAGGTATTTCTTTTTCTTTTGATAAGCCAAATTATTTAAGAGAAAATGAAACTATTTATTTAAGAGTTGCTCCAAGAAGTGGTCTTGCATCTAAAAAAGGTATTGATGTTTTTGCAGGTGTTATTGATTTAGATTATAGAGGCGAATTAAAAGTATGTTTATTTAATTCTTCTGATATTGATTTTGAAATTAAAAAAGGAGATAAAATTGCTCAGATTATCCCTACAATTATTTTAAATTCAGAAATTAAGGAAGTAAATTTTTTAGATCAAACAGATAGAGGAGAAAAAGGTTTTGGTTCTTCTGGAAATAAGTAATTTTTTTAAATTTTTAAATATAAACATTCTTTTTATAAGCTTTGTCTATTAAATATATTTATAAATTATAAAAAAGATGTTTATTTATGAAAAGTTATATTTTAAAAAATAAAAATTTATTATTATATATTTATTTATTTATTTTTCTAATTATTGGTTTTTTTATTGGTTTTTTTATTTTTAATAGCATATATTCTATCGGTAATTCTTCTAAAGTTTTAAATAATTCTTTTCAATCTTTAGAAACAAATATTAATTCTTTTTATTTTTTAGAAACAAATGAAATATCTAAAGATTCATATGTTTTTATTGGAGGTAAAACTAATTTAAATAATTTTGTTTATTTAGAAAAGGATTATTATAATTCAATTATTAAAAATAATATAACCGTAGAAAATGCTTTGAAGAAAAATAATAATCAACACAAAGTTATTTTAGTTGGTTGTCATTGTATGAAAATTGAAAACGGTTATTATTTTATAGTAGGTAATTGTGATTGTAAAATATCACATTGTGATTATCAACAAAATTATATTTGTGAAACAGGAAATATTATGTGATTTTTATGGATCAAAAAATTCTTTTTATAATTTTATTAGGTTTTATTTTTGGTTTTTTAATTTGCTTTTTTATATTTATCCAAGTTTCTAATTTAGGTTATTCTTCTAAGATTATTTCTAATAATTTGGATTATATTAATAATTCTAATTTATATAAGATTGAAATAAATAATAAAAATATTTTTATAGAAAATAATTATATTGAAGAATTTTTAAATAATTTGAATTTACAAGAAAATGCTTTAAAAAAATCAAAAAATAATAATATCATTTTAGAAAGATGTAAATGTGTTTTAACAAAAGACGATATTATTTATATTATGGAAACTTGTGATTGTGGTAGTAATTCTTGTCAAGAAATTAATGCTATTTGTAAAGATAGTATTTCAGTAGATTAATTTTTAGAGATTTTATATGTTTAATAAAAAAAATTTATTTTTAAGAATTTTTTATTTTTTAATAATTTTTTTTATTTTCATATATTTATCATGTTTTCAAAGTTCGTTATCTATTTTATGGTTTTGTAAAATTTCAATAATTCTTTTAATTATTGCTTTAATTTCTAATTCTGATATTCTTTATAGTTGTGTTTTAATTTCTCAAAGTTTTGTTTTTTTAATTTTTTTATTAGAAGTTGTTTCTTTATTTTTATTTAATGTTTCTTTATTTAATTTATCTAATATTTATAATAATTTTTTTGATTGGATAATAAGTATTTTTTATCATGTAGTTATATTTTTAATTCCATTACATTTATTAATTTTAAAAAGAAAATTTATACAAGACACTTGGTTTTTGTCTTCTTTTTTATTTTTATTTTTTTCTGTAGTAATATATGTTATAGATAAATTTAATTTACCAATTGATGGGTCTATTAATTGTGTTTTTTCGTGTAATAATTTTGGAATTATAACTTATGCATATAATTTAATTTATCAATATATTCCAATTGCAAATTTTATTATAAATTGGATCATTCTTTCTTTTTTATTCTACATTACTAGTTTATTTTTCGATAAAATTCTAAATAATAAATAAATTTTTATATTTAAATTATCTTGCTAATAACTCTTCTTTATCACTATTGTTTTTTTTATTTTCCTTTATCGCTATTTTAAAATGTTTTTTTGTAATTTTATTTGTGTCCAAGTTATTTTGTATTGCTTCTCTTACTGCATTCATACCAGCGTCTCTACAAATTGAATATATATCTGCTCCAGATAGTCCTTCTGTTTCATTTATTAGTTCTTTTAAATTTATATTTTTATCTGTGTTCATATCTTTAATATATATTTCGAATATTTTTTCTCTTGATTTTTCATCTGGCAAAGGAATTTCTAATTTTATGTCAAATCTTCCTGGTCTTAAAAAAGCAGGATCAACAATATCTATTCTATTTGTAGCACCTACTACAATTATGTCTTTTAATTTTGATATTCCATCCATTTCAGTTAAGATTTGTGCTACAACATTATTACTTGATATATTGTTTTCTGTATTAAATCTAGTTTTTGTAATTGCATCAATTTCATCAAAAAATATTATAGTTGGTGCTAATTGTCTTGCTTTTTTAAAAATATTTCTTATTTTTTTTTCAGATTCTCCAACCCATTTATTAAATATTTCTGGTCCTTTTACAGATATAAAATTAGCATTACTTTCATTTGCAATTGCTTTTGCTATTAAAGTTTTTCCTGTTCCAGGAGGTCCATATAATAAAACTCCTGATGGTGGGATTACTCCTGTTTCTTTAAATTTATCATAATATTTTATAGGCCATTCAATCATTTCTTTTAATTTTTCTTTTTGTTTTTCAAGTCCTCCAATATCGTTCCATTTTATTTTTGGAATTTGAACTTGTATTTCTCTAATCCCAGATGGTTCTACAACATTTAATGCTTCTTGAAAATCTTTATTTGTAATTATTAATTCTTCTAATATTTCTTTTGAAAGATTTTTATTTTGTTCTTTATTTATTTTTGGCATTAGTCTTTTTATTGATTTTAATGCTGCTTCTTTACATAATGCATTTAAATCTGCTCCTGTAAAACCATTGGTTTTTTCTATAATTTCATTTAAATCTACATCTTTAGATAATGGCATCCCTCTTATATGAACTGTTAATATTTCTTTTCTTGAATTTTTATCTGGTATATTAATTTCTATTTCTCTATCAAATCTACCTGGTCTTCTAAGTGCAGGATCTAATGAATCTGGTATATTAGTAGCACCTATTACTACTACTTTTCCTCTAGAGTTTAATCCATCCATTAATGTTAAAAGTTGTGCTACAATTCTTTTTTCAGTTTCATTATTCATTTCTTCTCTTTTTGGTGCAATTGCATCTATTTCATCTATAAATATTATAGATGGTGCTTTTTCTTCTGCTTCTTTAAATATATTTCTTAAATTTTCTTCAGATTTTCCATATATACCTGAAACAATTTCTGGTCCATTAATTGTTGTAAAATAAGCATCTGTTTCTGATGCAACTGCTTTTGCTAAAAGAGTTTTTCCTGTTCCAGGAGGTCCATAAAGTAAAACTCCTTTAGGTGAAGATATTCCTAATTTTTTAAAAATTTCTGGTCTTCTTATAGGTAATTCTACCATCTCTCTAATAGTTTCTATTTCTTTTTTTAATCCACCTATATCGTCATAAGTTATATTTGTTGAGTTAGAATTTGTTTTTTCTGAAATTATTAATTTTGTATTATTTGTTATTTTTACAACTCCTAATGGAATTGTTTTTGTAACTATTAATTGTAATTTGTATTCTCCTTTTGGAGTTTGGAATTTTATTCCAGGGATTTTTATTATATTATTTTCAATTATATTTTGATTATTTATTTTGTCTTTTACAAATCCAAAATAATCTTTTTGAGTTAATATTTTTTTTATTTCTGTAATATTATTTTCATCCATTCCTTGTTCAATTACAGGTGCTACTGTAATTGTTTTTGCTTCTTGTACGTTTGTTTTTTCTATAAATACACTTTCATCTATTGCAACTCCCGCATTATATCTTAATATTCCATCTATTTTAATTATATTTAAACTAGTATCTTCTATTTTTCCTTTTGTTGCATATGCTACCGCTTTTTTATTACTGTTTATTCCTTCTATTAAAATTATATCGCCTATAGATAGTTTCATTTTTTCAAATACTGCTGGATCAATTTTTGCAATTCCTTTTCCAACATCTGAAATGTTTGTTTCTTTTACAGTTAATATAATTTTTTCTTTTGGTTGCATATTTTTCACATTTATTTATTTATTTAAGATGTATATTTATTTGTTTTAAATATGTATCTTTAAATTTATTTTATTATATATATTATTGAAAAATAATTTTAAAAGTTTTTTTATATATTTTTAGTCAAATTGATTAATTTTATCTAAGAATTCTTTACTATATATAAAATCTATTAATTTATCTAAATTTCCATAATATTTTTTAAAGAATATTTTAGAATATATTATACCTTGAATATAAGGGTTATTTAAATCATTTATTTTTGGGGTTTGATTTTTTCCAATTTGTAATCTAGTATTTATTACATTTGTTATAAATTCTATAAAAAATTCGTTTTTTGCTAATGCTTTTTGATTATTTTTATTAAATGCTATGTGCATTAATTCATGAACTAATGTTTGTGGGGATGTATTAATTAATCTAATTTCATTTGTTATTGGATTTGCATCTCCTAATATTTTATTTACTTGTTTTTGTTCTAATAATTTGTTAATTATTTCTGCTAATTCAATTATATCTGTTTTATATACTGCATGTTTAATTTGGCTATAAACATCTAATTTTGATATTTTTAGTGTTTCTAAAAAAGATGTGCTTTTAATAAGTTTTGTTTTTATTAATTCTTCTGATATTTTTTTACAAATATTTTTCATATATACTATTTCATTTTTATTAAAATTAGTTGGTTTATATCCTTTTTTTTTAAGTATTGATTTTATACTTTTTGATAAATATACACCTATTTTATATTTTGTAAATATTTTTATATTTTCTATTTCTTTTAATGGTACTTTTATTTTATCAAATTGTTGTATATATTCTTCATATTCTTTTATTGCTTGTTCTTTTTTATTAATATATATTAATTTAATAAATTTATTTGCAATTTCATTAGGTGAAATATTTTTTGTAAGTTGATTTCTAATTTCTTTAGTTTTAATTTTTTTTTTTAATTCATCTATTTTATATTTTTTATCTTTAAATTTATTATTTTTTGGATTCATTTTTTTCTGTTTCCATTTTTTCTTTTCTTTTTTTTAAATATTCTTCTTTACTTTTACATTTTGGATTTAAACACATTTCTATATCTGAGTTTCTTTTACCTATAATTAAAACAATTGGTTCATTACATATTTCACATATTTTTCCTGTTGCTTTAATATTTTTTTTCTGAGGTAAAGGATAAGTATTTCTACATGATGGAAATCCAGTACAGGCAACAAATTGTTTTCCTGTTTTTCCATATCTAATTATCAAATCTTTTCCACATTTAGGGCATTTTCCAATATAATTTGTTTGGTTTATTCCCCCTTTTAGTTCTTTTGAAATATTTTCTTTTTCATCTAATAAAACTTTAACTACTTTATGTAATATATTTCTATTTTCATTTACAACTTCTTCTTTTTCTTTTTTTCCTGTTGCAATTTTTTCCATTTCTTCTTCTGTGTCTGCAGTTAATTTTGGTTTTGTAATTATATTTGCATGTTTATTTAAAACAGAGCATACAGATATTGCAATTTCTGTAGGGTCTACTGTTTTTTTTCCTTCAATATAATTTCTATCTCTTAATTTTTGAATTATTGCTGGTCTTGTTGATTTTGTTCCTAAATTTTGGTCTTCCATTAATTTGATTAAACCTCCTTCTGTATATCTTGATGGGGGCATTGTTTCTTTTTCATCAATATTTATTTTTTCAATATTTATTTGTTCTCCTTTTTCTAAGTTTGGTAATATTATTTCATTTAGTTTAGAAAAAGTATATATTGTTTTCCAACCTGGTTCTAGTATAGTTTGTCCATTAACAATAAATGGCTCTTTTTTTATTTCAATTATTGCAGATATATTTTCTGTTTTTGCATCTATTGATAATGTTGCCATAAATCTTCTTGCAATTAAATCATATATTTTTCTTTCAGGTCCAGATAAATCTGGTGCAAATTCAACTGGATGTATTGGAGGGTGGTCTGTTGTTTTTTTATTTCCTTTTGATGGATTTAATGGTTTTTTAAGAATTTCTTCTACAAATTTATAATATTCTTTAAATAATTTTAATTTTCCAAGTATTTCTTTTAAATTTAAACTTTCAGGATAAACTGTATTATCAGTTCTAGGATAACTAATAAATCCATTTTGATATAAATTTTCTGCAATAGACATTGCTTTATTAGTACTTATTCCAATAGCACTTGCAGCTCTAAGAAAAGAAGTTGTATTAAATGGTTCAGGTCTTTTAATAATTTTATTATTTTTACTTATTTTTGTAACAATTCCTTGTTTTTCTTTTTTTATATTTTCAAATATTAAATTTGCTTTTTCTAAGTCAAAAATTTTATTTTCTTTATATAATCCTTCAAATAAGTTTTTTCTTTTTTCAAAAATAGCATTTATAACTTTATATTTTTCTTTTTTAAATTTTTGTCTATCTAATTCTCTTTCAACTATTAAGTTTAAAAGAGGTGTTTGTACTCTTCCTGCTGATAAAAACATTTTTCCTTTTCTGTTTGCAACAATTGATAAATATCTTGTAAGTATTGCCCCCCAAAGTAAATCTATTTCTTGTCTTGCAAAAACAGAATTTGCATAATTAAAATCTAATTTTCTAAGATTTGAAAATGCGTCATTTACTTCCTTTTCTGTAAGTGCACTAAAATATGCTCTTTTTAAATTTGCATTTGGGTTTTTTAATTTTATATAATTATATGCTTCTAATCCAATTGCTTCTCCTTCCCTATCTGCATCTGTTGCAATTATTATTTCTGTTAATTCTTTTCTTTCTTTTTTTAAGATATTTATTATTTTTTTTTCAACTTCTTTATATAAAAATTTTTTATCTGCAAGTAAATCAAGAGTATATAAACTCCAAAATTTATCTCCATCTATGAAATCAACTGTATTGATATGTCCTCTAAGTGGAACTAACAGAATTTTTTCATTTTTTTCTTTAAAGAAAAAGCAATTTATTCCATTTTCATTTAAAGTTTCAAAATTATTTTTTGAAAGAATTTGTACAATTTTTTTTCCAGCAATAGCTTTTTCAGAAATAATTAATTTCATTTTTAAAACAACCTTTATATTCTTAGAAAGTAGTTTGTATTATTTTTCCAGGTAAATTTTTACTTTTTTTTTGTTCTTTTATTTCTGTAAGTGTATTTATTTTTATAATTCCATCTATTGAAAAAATATTATCTAATACTTTTTTTAAATCTGCTTTGTCTTCTGCAATTATTTTTGCAATATAATTATATTCTCCAGTTACTTCTATAAGTTTTATAACATCATCATTTTCTTTTAATTTTTTTAAAATTTCTTTTTGTTTAGGAGGGTCTACGCATATTAATAAATCTACTATTTCTAAAAAACCTATTATTGAATAGTCTATTTCTGCATATATAGATTTAATTATTCCTTTTTGTTTTAATCTTTCTAATCTTTTTTTAATAGCCACATCTGTGAGATTTATATCTTTTGCAATATTTGCAAATGAGGTTCTTCCATCTATTATTAATTTTTCAATAATATGTTTGTCAATTTTATC
The DNA here is from genome assembly GCA_028700115.1 of Candidatus Iainarchaeum sp. Taxonomy (GTDB): domain Archaea; phylum Iainarchaeota; class Iainarchaeia; order Iainarchaeales; family CSSED10-239; genus Forterrea. Next base: position 45,770 of record JAQVTI010000003.1, read on the forward strand.
TATAATTTGCATATCTTTTCACATCTTATATTTTTTTATTTTTTTAAATTGATGTTTTGGTTTTAATAATTTATATTTATTTAAATATATTTCTGTTTTTAAAATTTCTATAAATGGAATTACAAATAAAACAAAGTATGCAGTAGATATAATAATCCCTAATATTTCTTTAAATAATGCATCTAATATATTTGCAATTAATATTAATATAAATGATGTTAAAAAAAGTGTAATTAAATGTTGCCAATTATTTTTCCAATAAATTATGCTGTAATACATAGCAATTGGTGTTTTTTCTTTTTGTATAATTATTATTTGAGGTACAAACCATAAACTTATTGTAATTATTAAAAATAATATATTTATAATTATATTATTTAATAAATTTAAATCATATAATACTACTGAAATTCCATATATTAATAAAAATAAGATCCAATTAAATTTTAAAAGTTTATAAAATGGATCTTTTATTTCATTAAATTTAATATTTTCAGAAATATTATAATCTTTTCCAATTTTATAAATTATCATTGTTTGTATTAATGAATATATAAATATTAAAATTAATACTGCAATTATTCCAAAAATAATACTAAATATATCTATATTCAGAATATTGTAACTAATATTTAAAGTTCCTCCAAATAGAGAAAAAATTGGGTTTATTAAAAATAATATAAATATAAATAAAACTCCAAAAAGTAAACTTATTTTTAAATTTTCAAAATATTTTTTAAAGCTTAAATTTATATCCATAAAAAATTCTCTTTATTTTATTTTATATATTATATTTATATATACAAAATTATTTAAATACCTAACATTATCCTTAAATATAATTAGTTTTAATAACTTAAGCTATTAAATAGTATGTAGAACAATTTTTAATTTTTAATTTTTTCATTTTATATAATGTACATTTATTTTTTGTAACTACTGTTATATAGTTATTAGTTCTTCCAGTAAATGTATTGTTTTTCCCTTTTTGGTTAATAAATACATCTAATGTTTTTCCAATATATTTTTTGTTTTCTTCATATACTATTTTTTCACAAATTTTTGTGATTTCTCTAGATCTTTGTTTTTTTATATTTCCTTTTAAATCTACATATTTATTTGCTTCAATATTTTTTCTTTGTCCAAATCTAGATATGTTTATTATTTTAGGTTTTATTTTTTTAATAAATTTTAATGTATCTATAAATTGATCATTATCTTCTGTAGGGTACCCTACAATTATATCTGTTGCAATTGTAATATCTGGTATTTCTTTTCTAAATTCTTGTATAATGTATTCAACTTCTTCAATTGTATAATATCTATTCATTTCTTTTAGTACTTTATTATTTCCACTTTGAATAGGTATGTGTAAAAATTTATATATTTTTTCATTTTTATAAATTTGAATTAATTCTTTTAAAAATAGTTTTATATATTGTGGATTTCCCATCCCATTTCTAATTTTAAATTCTTTTTTTATTTTTGTAATTTCTTTTAATAATTCTACAATATTTGTATTTATATCAAAACCATAACATGCATTATCTTGGGATGTTAATAATATTTCCTTAGCCCCATTTTTTAATGCACTGTTTATTTCTTTTAAAATTTTATTAATTGGTTTGCTTTTTAGTTTTCCTCTTGCAAATTTTACTGCACAATATGCACAATTTCCAAGGCATCCATTTGATATTATAATTATTTCTGTTTTTTTTTGTTTTGTTTTTATTTTTTTTACAGTTCTTATTTCTTTTTGTAATTTTTTAATTTCTTTTACTTTAAAATATTTTGCATTTGGTAAAACTTCTTTTATTGATAAGATATCTATATCTACAAGACATCCACAAACATATATATTTTTTTCAGAAACTTTTTTTTTTATTTTTTTTAAAAAATTTATAATTTTTGTTTGTGTTTGTTCTTTTACTCCACATGTATTTACTATTAATTTATCTTTTTTAGTAATATTTTCTATTTTTGTTTCTATTGCTATGTTTTTTGTGATTTCTTCACTATCTTTTTGGTTTAATGTACATCCAAATGTTTTTATAAATATTTTTTGCATATTATCTTTATTTATTTGAAAGTATCCCAAATATTCCTGAAATGATTAATTCTAAATATGCTGAATCTAAGAGTATTTTAAAAAAAGGGTATTTTATAGGCATATTATTTAATATTTTTAAACTATTCCAATAAAAGAAAAATGTTGCAATTAAAAAACATAATATACCAATTATAAAAAATATTATTGAAAAATAATATTTGTTTTTTAGATTTATATATTTCATTATAGTGGGTGTTAAATAATACATCCCCCCAAATCCTACAATTGGTAGAAGTATGTACATTGGAGATGTGAAAAAATTAGTCGGAGATAATATTTTTATTAATATTTGTGAAAATGCATATGATATTATAAATATTATAATTAATTTTAAATTTATTTTTTTATTCATGATAATTCCTCAAACAAAATCTATAAATATTAGTTTGTGAAAAGAAATATAAATATATTGGGTTATTATTAAAATATAAATATTTAAAATATATTATATAATGTGATTTTTTTATGTCAATTCAAGATACTTTTCCTTGGACTGAAAAATATAGACCCAAGATTTTAGATAATGTTATAGGTCAAAAACATATTCTTCCAAGATTAAAAAGTTATGTTTCTAAAAAAACACTTCCAAATATGCTTTTTGCAGGTCCTCCTGGTGTTGGAAAAACTTGTTGTGCTATTGCTATTGCTAGAGAAATTTTTGGAAATACTTTTAATCAAGATTTTTTAGAATTAAATGCTTCTGATGAAAGAGGAATTAATGTTGTTAGAGGCGCTATTAAAGATTTTTCTAGAACATTACCATTAGGTGCAAATTTTAAAATTATTTTTTTAGATGAAGCTGATGCATTAACTACAGATGCTCAGCAAGCTTTAAGAAGGACTATGGAAAAATATACTGGAACTGTTAGATTTATTTTAAATGCAAATTATTCTTCAAAACTGATTTCACCAATTCAAAGTAGATGTTCTTTATTTAAATTTAGGCCTCTTTTAAAAGAAGATATTTTAGAAGGTTTAAATAAAATTATAATTTCAGAAAATTTAGATATGTCTTCAGAAGCAAAGGATGCTTTGTTTGATGTTTGCGAAGGAGATATGAGAACTGCTACTAATTATCTTCAAGCTGCAAGTTCTGTTGACAAAAAAATTTCAGTTGAAACAATTTATGAAGTTTCAAATTCTGCTCAACCAAAAGATGTAATTACAATGATTGAAAAATGTCTTAATGGTAATTTTTTAGAAGCTCGTAAATTTTTAGAAAATATGATTTTTGAGCAAGGTCTTTCTGGTGAAGATATAATTAATCAAATTTATAAAAAATTAATTAGTATGTCTGAAGATAAAATTGATATTTCTACTAAAATACAAATTATTGATAAAATTGCAGAAATTAATTTTAGATTAGTTGAAGGGGCCAATGATCGTATACAATTAGAAGCATTACTTGCACAAATTATATTTATTGCTTCAAAAAAAGGTGATTAATTTTGGTAAATAAATCTTATTTAGATAATTTGATAAATAAATATAAATCTTCAAAAGATTCTTTAAAGGAAAATAATCTTGAAAATAGTTCTTCTATACATATTAATGATAATTTAAATAATTCAGATTCAAATGAAAATTTAAAAGATTCAAAAGAAGTTTCTGAAAAATCTTTAAATCTTTATGGTAAAGAAAATTTAGATTCTTCAAATAGTAGTTATAGTAATCAGTTAGGTTCTTCTAATAATATTAAAGAAAAATATACTTCTATTGATAATCTAATTAAAGAGCATTCTGAAGATTTATTTAAAAATAAAACTGATTTAGATAAATTAGATTCATCAAATATTTTTTTAAAAGATGATAATATAATTACTTCAAAAGAAAATTTAAAAGAAAATTCAAAAGAAAATTTAGATATTAATTCAAAAAAATATCCCCAAAATTCAAATGATTTTTCAGAAAAAAAAACCGATTTTGAAAATGAATTAGAAAAAGAAACAAAGTCTCATTTAATTACAAAATATGGGGAAACTGAAATTTATAGATTAGATGGCCAAACAATGCTTCATTATAAAATTCCTGTTCCAAAAGCAAATCCTTCTCAAAAGATGATAATAAATACTTTAAAGGAAGCAACTACAAGAATTATTTCTACAGATCCTTATAAAATTAGAGATCCTTTACAAAGAAGAAATATTTATTATCAAAAAGTTATAGATATTTTAGAAAATGCCTCTGAGATTAATATTCCGAAGCATTTATTTTCTTTTTATGCAGATTCTGTTGTAAAAGAAATGACAGGTTATGGTGTTTTAGAGTCATTATTAAATGATGATAAGTTAGAAGAAATTATGGTTGTTGGTCCAAATAAGCCTGTTTATGTTTATCATGTAGATTATGGGATGATGACTACAAACATTACTTTTTATTCAGATAATAGTATTTTAGAAATTATTGATAAAATTTCTAGAACTATTGGAAGACAAGTAGATATTTCTACACCTTTATTAGATGCAAGATTACCAGATGGTTCTAGAGTTAATGCAACTATTCCACCTGCATCTCTTGATGGTTCTACTATTACAATTAGAAAATTTAGAGAAGACCCTTACACTATTACAGATCTTGTAAAAATGAAAACTGTTAATTTGGAAGTTGCTGGTTTTTTATGGTGTGTAGTAGATGGATTTGGAGCAAAACCTTCTAATATTTTAATTTCTGGAGGTACTGGTTCAGGAAAAACAACTACTTTAAATGTTTTAGCAAATTTTATTCCAGAGTCTGATAGAGTATTAACTATTGAAGATACTGCAGAATTACAACTTCCTATTAAGCATGTTGTAAGATTTGAAGGAAGACCCCCAGGTCTAGAAGGAAAAGGTGAATTAAGTTTAGAAATTCTTACAAAAAATACTTTAAGAATGAGACCTGATAGAATAATTGTTGGTGAAATAAGACATAAAGAAGCAAGTACTTTATTTACTGCTATGAATACAGGTCATGATGGTTGTATGGGTACAATTCATGCTAATTCTGCAAAAGAAACTTTAGTTAGAATTACTTCTCCTCCAATGAATGTTCCTCCATTAATGCTTGCTGGTATTGATTTTATAATTATTCAAAAAAGATTAAGAACAGTAAAAGGACAAGTAAGAAGAATAACTTCAATTGCTGAGGTTACAGGTGTTTTAGAAAATAAACCTGCTGTAAATATTATTTTTAAATGGAATCCTGAAAGTGATGTTTTAGAAAGAACTGAAAATCCTATTTATTATTTTGAAATTATAAAAACTTATACTAATTTGTCAGATTCTCAAATTAAACAAAAAATTGAAAAAAGAATAAACATTTTAAAAGGTTTAGTTAATAATAACATTAGAGATTTAAAAAATGTTTCAAATATTATACAAGAAGAATATATTAGAGCTTTTTCTTCTTAAATAAATTTATTTATATTTGTATGTGAAAATATATGCCAGAAGAAAAATTAGATAATTTAAAAAAATCCACAAAAGATGTAAATTTAGATATAGATATGGATGCTGTTCAAAGTATTGTATCTAAAATGAAAAATAAATCTGAATATAAAGTTAAAGGTGATGGTTTATCTGAAGGGCATTTAAAAGAATTAAGGGCTATTATTTCTGAAGGTAAAGTTTCTAGTTTAGATGTTGATGCAGAAAAAAAGCTTTCTGCAAATACAGATTCTGATTTGGAAAAAAGTATTGCAAAATATTATAAATTTTTTAAAGGATTAATTGATAAAATAGTTTTGATGATTGTAAGAAGTAAATCTGCACAAAAAGTTTCATATTATTTGACTTCTGCAAATTCATCTAAAACTTTAGTTCAGCATTTAGTTATTTCTATTCTTTTTGCTTTATTTTTAGATATTTTTATGTCTATTATTGTTTTAATTATATTACTTTTAATAAATCCAGTTATTGCAGCAATTATTTTACCAATTAGTTTAATTGTATTTTTATTTTTCTTTATATTTATTTTAGTTTATTTGTTACCTAAACAAAAAGCTAAAGTTAGAGGTAAATTGATAGATATAGATTTGCCTTTTGCCTTAAGACATATTGCAACAGAAGTTTCTGCAGGTCTAGGTTTGTATAAAGTTTTACAGTCTGTTGGTAAAAATGATTATGGTGTTTTATCAGAAGAAATTAACCGAACTATTTTAGAAATTGAAAATGGTACTGATACAAAAACTGCCCTAAGGCATACTGCTTTAAGAAGCCAATCTAAAAATTTTAATGTTGCATTATTTCATATTATAAGAACATTAAATACAGGTGGAAATCTTGCAAATACCATTAATGGTGTTGCAGATACAGTTTCTTTTGATTTAATGGAAGATGCAAAAGTTTTTGGTGAAAAAATGAATTTCTTTGGAGTAATTTTTATATTTATTGCAATTGTTCTTCCTGTTTTTGTTGCTATTTTAGGTGGTATTGCAAATGCTCCTTTAGGTCAAGATGGGGCTTTATTTTTACCAGGAGTTATGACTCCTTCAACTATGTCTGCAATTTTTGGAATTATTCTTCCTGTAATTTTTATATTTTTATTATATTATATTAAAATAATTTCTCCAAAGGTGTAATTGTGATTATAAAATTTTTTGAAAAATGGTTAGATAGATATCAAATTTATTTATATGCTTTAAAGATAAAAATACCTGTGAATTATTGGATTTTGGGGATGGTATTTTTATCTTTATTGTTAGGTATTTTGGGTTATTTTATAGATTTAAAAATTGGATTAATTCTTTTTGTTTTAATTTTAGATTTAGGTATTGGTATACCTATATATTTATATAATAAACATATTAAAAATATTGAAAAAGATTGGCCAAGTGCATTAAAGTTAATTGCAGATACTATGAAAGCAGGTTCTTCTTTTGAATATGCTTTAAGAGAAGTTTCTACTTCTGATTTTGGAGAACTTTCTTTTGAAGTTAATGAAATGATTAGAAGATTAGAAATGGGAGATTCTATGCAATCTGCATTAGAGCATTTATCTATAAGAATAGAATCTAGAACAGTTAGAAGAACAGTTACTTTAATTAAAGAATCATTAAGAACTGGTGCTCAGCTTGCAGATGTTTTAGATGAAATTGCAAATGATACTAAATATATGTTTAGAATTAAAAAGGAAAGAATTACAAAAACTATGCTTCAAACAATATTTATTATTGCAGCAGGGGCTGTAATTGCACCTTTTATTTTTGGATTAACTAGAGTAATAACTGGTTTTTTAACAGAAGTGTCTACAAATGCAGGTATTGCTACAGAATCTGCTTTGGCTGTTGCTTTAAATTCTCAAGCAACAATTTATGTTCTTTTAGATATTTATATTGTTATTGAAATTATTGCTGCTTCTGCAATAATTAGTTTAATGAGAGAAAGTAATTTAAGTAATATTTATTTGTATTTTCCTATACTTTTAACAATTGGTTATATTGTATATATGATTTCTCAAAAAGTTTTGGGGTATATGCTTACAGGAATGATTTAGGTTTTTTTATTTATTTCTGTTTTGTTTTTAATTAAATAGTTTTAAAAAAATAATTATAAAAATAAGAGAATTTATGGATTTAAAAAAATTAAATGTTTTAAAATTTTTAAAAGAAGAAAAAGCACAAGTTTCTGTAGAATTTTTAATAGTTTTAGGGCTTGTTATTTTAGTTGCATTATTAGTGGGTTTTTATGTAAAACAACTTTCTGGAAAGAAAGCTGGAGAAGCAAATGATTTAAAAAATCAAACATTTGAATGATTTAAGGGTATTATTTTAGTTTGTTAATCTAAAAAGAAAGATATATAAAGATAATGATGTAATATTTTGTTAAAGTTTATTATAATTTATATAAACTTTAAATTAAAATATTCTTTATAAAAGAATTTTTTTAAAATATTTTAAAAAAAAGATAAAAAGGTGTTATTAAAATGATTAAAAATAAAAAAGGACAAGGTGCCTTAGAATACCTATTACTAATTGGTGGTGCTGTTCTAATTGCTGTAATTGTAATTGCATTATTAGTTGGAATGGGTGGACAAAGTAGAGATTCTGCAAAAGATCAAGCAGACAAAGCTTCAAAAGCTACAGATATTCCTCAACCTGCATCTATAACAAGTATCACTCCTGTTGCTAATTCTTGTACTCCAAATTCAGATGGAAATATAATTTTGGATTGGGCTCCTTTAGCTACTGGTGGAACATATAATTTGAGAGCTTACGATTATACTGGTGAAAAGGATTTAAATGTTACTATTGGTAGTAATACTGATGGTAAATTAGATGCTTCTGTTTTACATCAAGAGAATATTATGATTTCTGGTGACGATTTTGCAGCTTGTGAAAACACATATTGGATTGAAGTTGTAACTACAAAGAATAACCAATCAGTTGCTTCTGCAAAAACAAAATTCAATTGGTAGATTTAAAATATAGTTTGTGTTTTTAAAAACACAAATTTTCTTTTTCTTTTTTTAATTATTTTTTTTAAATAATTATTTTTTTTTAAATAATTATTTTTTTTATTATTTTTTTTAAATAATTATTTTTTTTAAATAAGAACATATATAAATATTTTGATATAATATTAAAATATAATATTTGATTTAATTTTTAAAATAAAATAAAATTTATGATTCTTATGGTTTTAAAAAATAAAAAAGGACAAAGCTCTTTAGAATATATGTTAATTATTGGTGGTGCTTTATTAGTTGCAATTATTGTTATAACCGTTGTTTTATCTTTAGGTAATGCAAATAAAGATTCTGCAGAAAGTACAAATCAAGATTATCAATATTTAATAGACAGTACTATAATTCCTCCAATAATTACTAATGTAGATTGTAATATTGATTCTAATATTACTATTTATTTAAATACTTCTACAAGTAAAAATATTTCAGGATATAAGATTATTGTAGATGATTTTTTACCTTATCCAAGTGGTTTAGATGTAATTTATGAAACCTCTGGGGTAGTTTCTCAAAATGCTAATAGTTTAGGTATAAATACTGTTGGGCAAATATATAATATTTCTATAGTTGCAATTAAAAATAATTCTTCTTCAAGACCTTCAATGCCTTCAATGAGCTGTAAAGCACATAATTAAATATATAGAAATTAAAGATAATTTATGAAAAATATAAATAAATTTTTAAAAGAAGAAAAAGCACAAGTCTCTGTAGAATATTTAATTATGATTGTTTTTGGTTTAATGCTTGTAATTACTACAGGAATAATTATAATCAATTTAAATAGTTTTGTAACTATGGCTAAAGCTAAAATTTTAACATATAGAGATAATATTTTAGCAAGTTTATAGTTTAATTTTTAGAAAATGTATATTATGTTTTTTTAAAGTAGGTAATAAATGTTTAATTTTTCTTTATTTTATTTTTTTATTGTTTTATTTTTTTTAATTATTTCTTCATATACTGATTTTAAAAAAAGAATTGTATTAAATAAAGTTGTTTTATTTTTTTTAATTTTAGGTATTTTATTTAAAATTTTAGAAAGTGTTTTATTTAGTTCTTTTAATATTTTGTTATTTTCTATTTTATCTTTTATTATTTGTTTTATAATTTTTTATATTTTATGGAGTATAGGTGTTTTTTCAGCAGGGGATGTAAAGGTTTTTTTAGTTATTTCTATATTTATTCCTAATAATTTAGTTTTTTTGAATATTTTAGATAAAATATATGTTCTTTCAAAACCAATATTTTCTTTAAATCTTTTATTTTTTTCAATTTTTTCAATTTTACCTTTTATTTTATTTTTTGCAGTTATAAAATTATTTAATATAGATAATTTAATATTAATTAAAAATAAAATTTTTAAAAAATATTTTTTAGAAAGTATATTAAATTCTGTAATTATTTTATTTTTAGTTTCTTCTTTTTTAAGTATATTTAGTTCTTTTTTAAATTCTTTTTATATTTTTATTTTTTCATTATTTTTTATATTTTTTTTTAATAAATTAAAATCTATAATTAATAAAGGTACTTATATTTTTTATGTTTTATTTTTTACATTTTTGTTTATTTATAATTTTTATATCCCAATTAATGTTTTTAATTTTAATAATTTTTTTTCAATAATTTTGAGTGTAAGTATTATTTTTGTTCTTTTAGTTTTATACACTATTATTAGAAATAAAATATTTACATATACAAAAAGTGTAGATAAACTTAAAGAAGGTGATTTACTTTATTATAATTATTATTTTATAAATAATATGGTTTATACTAAAAAATATAATTTTATTAAATATATTTTTGATATATTGAAAAATAATTATTATATTAACCTAAAAATTGATTCAAGACATTCTGCAGGAATTTTAAAATCAGACATTATATTTTTAAATGATTCCTATAACCATAATTTAATAGAAAAAGAAATTAAATTAAAAAAAACAGTTCCTTTTATTCCAAGTGTTTTAATTGCATATATTATATTAAATATAATTGGAGATGTTTTTTGGTTTATTATATAAATTTGTGATTATATATGATTAAAAATAAAAAAGCTCAGATTTCAATTGAATATATTGTTTTTATTGCAATTTTTTTAATGTTTTTTCAAGCTGTATTATATCCTTCTGCAGTTTTTGCAGAAAATATAATTAATGATGTTTCTAGTATTTCTCAATCTAGTCAAAGTATTAATTCTTTATCAAATTCTATTGAAAGTTTAGCCAATAGTTCTGGTTATGGTAAAAGAACTATTTTTTTCTATCTTCCAGAGAATACTCATATGTCTATTGAAAGTAATAAAATTATCTATTCTATAGATATTTCTAACCAAAAACCATTCCCTAATAATTGTTCTACAGGAATTTGTACTTTTGAAAAAATATTATATATTGGTTCTTTATCTATTTCTGAAGAAGATTCAGATAACTTTATAGGCGGTTATTCTGGGAAACTTATTATTGAAAAAAAAGATAATGGTGTAATTAGTGTTAAAGCGGATTAAAGCTCAAGCAAGTATCGAATATATTGTAATTATTACTTTTATTTTAGCTATATCTATCTTTTTTGTATTAATTATTTTTAAAACAAATGATATTAATTATTCTATTCATCAAACAAAACAAGAAACTTTAAGATTAATCTCAGAGTCAGATTCTTCTATTATTTTAGAAAAAATTAATTATGAAATTTCTGATAATACCATTTTACATTTAAATTTAAATTTTTTAAAAATACATCCTACAGATATTTTTTTTATTGATCAAAATTATTCTTTTGTTAAACAAAATATTTTAAATAAAACTAAATTTACAGACGTGGTTTTTAGTTTTAAATATATTTAAACAATGAATTTTTTTTAAATTATTAATTTAGGTAGAATATATGAATACAAAACATATTTGGCAATTAGAAATAATTTTTTTATGTGGTCTTTTTGTAAATCTTTTTGTAGAAAAAATGCTTTATTTAAAAATTTTATTTATTTTTTTAATTTTACTTTTTGTTTTTAAAGAGAAAGATACTTTTGTATTTATTAAACTTAAATATTTATATTTTGGTTATGGTTTAGTTGGTATCCTTATTTTAGCTTTATTGATCGGATTTATATCTAATATTTATTTTATAACCATTAGTATTTGTTTAGTAGTTTTATATTTTTATTTATATAAAATAATTTTTAATAAAACCATTGGAGTTGTTTTAAAAATATCTTCTAAAAAAATTTATTTTAAAGTGATAGATCCATTTTATAAGTCTAAAAAAGAATTTATTCTTTCTTCTAATTTAAAAATTTCTAAAAATGATAAAATTTCAATCTTACAAAGTTCTTTTTTAATTAAAAAACCTCTAAAAATTTTAAAAGTTTTAAAAGAATAATATATGTTTAAAAAAAGTTTTGTAATTTTTTTTATTTTAATAATTATTTTTTGTTTTATATTTCTTTCTTTTTTAACTTTTTTTTATAAACCACCTTCATTAAATTTATTTGATTTTAATTTTGATTTTCATTTAAACAAATCAATTTCTTTAAATGGGCTTGTTAAAAATGTTGTAATTAAGGATAATATCTTATTTTTTGAAATATGTCAATATTCTAGATGTCTTGATTGTGTGATTTTTAATTTTACTTCTTTTCAAAAAGATTTGGTTTATAAAAAATCTTTAGATAAATCTTTTTTAGAAGTTATTGGGCTTTTAACAGAATATAATAATAAACCAGAAATAATTGTTTATAGATTAATATGATTTATTTTTTACAAATAATTGTAGGGGTTCTTTTAGGAACTTTTATTGGTTTTTTTCCAAATATACATATTAATCTTTTAGCATATGTTTTTTCTATAATTAATTTAATTTATTCTCCAGATTCTTTTTATTTTTTTTTATCTTTCTCTATTTCTCAATTAATTTCAAGTTATCTCCCCACCACTTTTTTTGGAATCCCAAATGAATCTACTGTTTTATCTTTATTTCCTTCTCAAAGATTAAATTTAAAAGGGGAGTCTAAACTTGCAATTTATTTATGTCTTTTTGGATCTTTTTTAGGTTGTTTATTTTCTATATTAATTCTTCCTTTTTTAGGAATTATTTTTTCTTTATTAAAAGATTTTAATTTTATTATTTATTTTTCAATAATTCTTTCTTTATTTTTATTTATTTTATCTCAATCTAAAATTAAAGATATGCTTATTGTTTTTTCTATTATAATTTTTTCTGGTTCTTTAGGGATATTTACTTTAAAATACAATTTATTTTTTAGGGAACCTCTTTTTGTATGTATTACTTGTCTTTTTGCTTTTCCTTATTTAATTTCATCAATTTTTAATAAACATAGAGGTGTTTTTCAAAGTTTTTCAAAAGTAAATTTAGATTATAATAAATATATTTTACCTGGATTAATTGGTTCTATATCTTCTTTTTTAATTATTTTAATACCTTCTTTTTCTTCATCTCAAGCAGCTGCAATTATTTCTTCTATTAAAAAAAAAATTAATGAAAAAGTATATTTAATTATTTTTTCATCAATTTCTATTAGTGCTTTAATATTTTCTTATTTTCTTGCAATTAATTTTAATAAACCCAGATTAGGATATATTGCCATTTTATTATCTGCAAATGTGCTTCCTGTTTCTTTTAATTATTTTATTTTTTCTATAGTTATTTTAATTTCTTCTCTTTTAAGTAGTTTTATAATTTTTAGTTTAATTAATTTTATTTTAAAAATTATAAATCATTTAAATTTATATAGAATTAATATTTTCTTTTTTATTTTTATTTTGTTTATACTTATTTTTGTTTCTGGTTTTAATAGTATTTTTTTAATTATTATAAGTACTTTAATTGGTTTTATTCCTTTGAGATTTAATAAATCTAGACTTTTTTTAATCAGTTATTTAATGATCCCTACTTTACTTTTTTATATTTAATTTTAAATACTTCTATTTATAATATATTTTATAAAATATATTTGTATGACAAAAAATTTATCTTGGAAAATATATGACGATGTTATAGAAAGTATAATGGCTTTATCAAAATCTTTTTACCCAAATGAGTTTTCTGGAATGCTTTATGCAGAAAATAATGTTATTCAAGATATATATATTATTCCAAAAACTATTAGTAATAGAAATAATGCTATTATTAGACTAGATTTAGTTCCAATGAGTTTAAATATAATTGGTTCTGTTCATTCACATCCTTCTGGTTTTGGAAAACCATCTATTGCAGATCTTAATTTTTTTTCACGAAAATATGTTAATATTATTTCATATTTTCCTTTTTCTAAAAATTGTTTTAAAGTTTATGATAATTTAGGTCATATTATTGATAATTTTGAGATTATTTTTAGACAAAAATAACTATTTTTTTAGTATTTTTAGAAACATTTATAAATTTTGTGTAAAAAGTCCTTTAAGCTTTTCGGATCTTTATTTTTTTATATAAATAATTTCTTTTTTTAATTTTTTTATAATGTGATTTTTTATGTTGGATGATAATATGTTTAAAAGTAATCAAGAAATTGATTATAAAAGTAAAGATCTAAATAATAATATTAAAAGTGATTTAAATAATAATTTAAATATAGATAAAGCAAAAGATGAAACAAAAGATGAAACAAAAGATGAAACAAAAGATGAAACAAAAGATGAAACAAAAGATGAAACAAAAGATAAATTAAAAGATGAAACAAAAGATGAAACAAAAGATGAAACAAAAGATGAAACAAAAGATGAAACAAAAGATGAAACAAAAGATGAAACAAAAGATGAAAATAATACAAATAATTTTAATTTAAAGTTAGATAAATTAAAAGAATCTATTAAACAAGAAATTAATAAAAAAAATGAAATATTAGATCAATTACAAAGAACTCAAGCAGATTTTATAAATTATAAAAATAGAGTTTTAAAAGAAAAAGAACATGCTTTTAATAATTCTATTTCAATATTTTTAAAAGATTTCCTGCAATTTAGAGAAACATTAAAAAAAGCTATGACTTTAGAAAAAAATGATGTTTTTAAAAATAATTTAAATCATCTTTTAGAAAATTATGATTTGTTATTAAAAAGAAATGGTTTTGAAAAAATAGATGTTTTGAATAAAAATTTTGATTTTTCTTTATCTGAGTGTGTTTTAAGAGAAAAAGTTTCTTCTAAAAAAAATTGTAATAAAGTTTTAAAGATTTTAGAAGATGGTTATACTTTTAAAAATAATATAATTAAACCTGCAAAAGTTATTGTAGGATATATGGAGGAATAAATATGGTTACAGAAAAAGTATTAGGAATAGATTTAGGTACAACAAATTCTGCTTTTGCAATTGTAGAAGGTGGAAAATCAGAAATATTAATTAATGCTGAAGGTGGAAGGACCACTCCTTCTGTTGTTGCATATGCGAATGATTCAATAATTGTTGGATCTTTAGCAAAAAGACAAGCAGTTGCAAATCCAGAAAATACAGTGTATTCTATTAAACGAAAAATAGGAACTTCACAAAAAGTGACTTTAGGTGGAAAACAAATGACACCAGAAGAAGTCTCTGCAAAAATTTTACAAAAGATTAAAAAAGATGCTGAGGATTCTTTAGGTCAAAAAATATCTAAAGCAGTAATAACAGTTCCTGCATATTTTTCAGATGCACAAAGAAAAGCTACTAAAGATGCAGGAAAGATAGCAGGTTTAGAGGTTTTAAGAATAATTAATGAACCAACAGCAGCTGCTCTTGCATATGGTTTAGATAAAAAGCATGCACATACTGTGTTAGTTTTTGATTTAGGTGGTGGAACTTTTGATGTTTCTATTTTAGAATTAGATGAGGGTGTTTTTGAAGTCAAATCTACAAGTGGTGATAATGAACTTGGAGGAGATGATTTTGATCAAAAGATTATTGATTATTTAGTTTCTGAATTTAAGAAAAAAGAAGGAATTGATTTAACAAAAGATAAAATTGCTCTTCAAAGATTAAAAGATGAAGCAGAAAAAGCTAAAATTGAACTTTCACAAACTCTAAAAACTACAATTAATATACCTTATGTAACTGCAACTCCAGAAGGGCCTAAGCATTTAAACATAGATTTATCTAGAGCTAAATTTGAAGAACTTTGTTCTGATTTATTTAAAAGAGTTGAAGGACCTATAAAACAAGCTTTAAAAGATGCAGGTTTAGATGCTTCTAAAATTGATGAAATTTTACTTGTAGGGGGATCTTCAAGAATTCCAAAAGTTCAAGAAATTGTTGAAAAAATAACAAATAAAAAACCAAATAGAACAATTAATCCAGATGAAGTAGTTGCAATGGGTGCAGCTATACAAGGTGGTGTTTTAGCAGGAGATGTAAAAGATGTTTTACTTTTAGATGTAACTCCTCTTTCTTTAGGAATTGAAACTTTAGGTGGAGTGTTTACAAAATTAATTGAAAGAAACACAACTATTCCAACTAAAAAATCACAAATTTTTTCAACTGCAGCAGATAACCAAACAGCAGTTGATATTCATGTACTTCAAGGAGAAAGAGCAATGGCTTCTGATAATAAAACATTAGGTAGATTCCAATTAGTAGGAATACCTCCTGCAATGAGAGGTACTCCTCAAATTGAAGTAACATTTGATATTGATGCAAATGGCATAATTAATGTTTCTGCAAAAGATTTAGGTACAGGAAAAGTTCAACAAATTAAAATAACTTCAACTACAAATTTAAGTGATGAAGAAATTGAAAATATGAAAAAAGAAGCAGAAGAAAATGCAGAAGAAGATAAAAAGAAAAAAGAAAAGATTGAAGAATTAAATAAAGCTGAAACTTTAGTTTATAGTGTTGAATCTTTATTAAAAGAAAGTAAAGATAAACTAGATGCTAAAGAAGTTGAAGATCTTGAGAAATTAAAAGATGATTTAAAAAAATCAATTGAAGCAAAAGATGATTCTTTAAAACAAAAAACTGAAGATTTACAAAAGAAAGTTTATGAACTTTCTTCTAAAATCTATCAACAAGCACAATCTTCTCAAGGTCAAGCTAGTCAAGCTAGTCAAGAAAATACAGGTGCTGAAAATAAAGATTCAAAAGATTCTTCAAAAACAGTAGATGCTGATTTTTCTGAAGACAAAGATTCAAAAGAAACTTCTGAAGAGAAAAAATAATTTTTCTCTTTTTTTATTTTTTTATTTTAAATTATTTTAATTATATCTAAAAGGTTATTTTTATGAGTGGAAAAGATTATTACGAAATTTTAGGTGTCTCAAAAGATGCAAGCATTGAAGAAATTAAAAAAGCATATAAAACATTAGCAAAAAAATATCATCCAGATCTAGCTGGAGAAGGTGCTGATGAAGAGAAATTTAAAGAAATAAGTAATGCTTATTCTACTCTATCAAATTCAGAAAAAAGAAAACAATATGATACATTTGGACAAGCAGGTGCATCTGATCAAGGATTCGGACAAGGTTTTGGACAAGGCTTTTCTGGTTTTTCAAGAAGTGGGTTTTCTTCACAAGGTTTTGATTTTTCAGATATATTTTCTTCATTTATGGATGATGATGATAATATTTTTTCAAGTTTTTCAAGAAGAGGTCAAAGAAGACAACAAAGACAAGAAAATCTAGATGTTGTTGAAAAAGTTAATTTAACTTTTGAAGAAGCATATAAAGGTGTTAAGAAAAAAATTGAAATTTATAAAGATGTAGAGTGTACTTATTGTGCAGGGACAGGTTCTAAATCTATGAAAAAAGAAACCTGTGATGTTTGTCATGGAAGAGGAAGAATAATAACTACAAAAAGAACTCCTTTTGGTGCATTTTCTGTTGAAAATATTTGTCATAAATGTCAAGGAAAAGGAACAATAATAAAAGATCCTTGTTCAAAATGTGATGGAAAAGGATATGTTAGAGAGTCTAAAAAAATAAATGTAGATATCCCATCAGGAGTAAATAATAGAGATGTTATTAGAGTTGTTTCTCAAGGACATGAACATAATAATCAAAAAGGAAATTTATTTTTAAATATAAGTGTAAGTCCTCATGATTTTTTCAAAAGAGATGAATATGATATATATTGTGAAGTTCCTATAAGTTATACAGATTTAGTTTTTGGAACTGATCTTAAATTAAATATTTTTGGAGATAAAATAAAAGTTAAAATCCCGTCTTCAACTACAAATAATACTATTTTTAGAATTAAAAATAAAGGTTTTAATCATATAAATTCTAGAGGTTCTGGAGATTTGTATGTTAAAGTAGTTTCCGAGATACCATCTAAAATTTCAGGAGAATATAAAAAGAAATTAAAAGAATTAAAGGATCTAGAAGAAAAAAATATTACTAAAGAAATTAATAAGAAGTATAAAGATTATATTGAATTGTAGTTTTTAACAGGTTTTAAAAAAGTTTTGTTTTTAAATATATTTGGATTTGATTTTATGAAAATATATATTTGGACAAAAGTATGTGTAGATGGTAAAATTAATAATAAATTACTTGGTGCTGCACATAATGGTTGTTGTAAACAAGGCTAGTATATAATTATTTATTTTAAATAATAAATATATTTTTAATTTTGATATTTATGGGTCTTTATTCTCCTAAGATTATTAAATTAGATAATGGTTTTGCAATTACTGCTGAAAAAACATTAATTTTATTAAATAAAGCAGAATTTATTAAAAATAAATCTGAAATTTTAAAATTATGTGAAGACTCTTTCAAAAATGTATCTTCATCTAATTTACAATTTAAGAGTAATGAAAATACATTGAGTTTTACAATAATTCCTACTACCGATTGTAATCTACGATGTGTTTATTGTTATTCAGATGGTGGTTTTGATAAAAAAAATTTAACTTTTGAATTTACAAAAGAATTTATTGATAAGCTAATCCAACATAATCCAAATTGTAATAATATTAATTTAGATTTTACAGGTGGTGGCGAACCTTTATTAAATTTTGAATTAATTCAAAAAGTTGTTGATTATTTAGAATCTAAAAATTTTAATTTAAATATAAGTATGGTAACAAATGGAATACTTTTACCTAAATATCTTCCTTGGCTTAAAATACATTCATTTTTTTTAAGAATTTCTTATGATGGTTGTGCTCAAAAAATAAATCGTCCAGGGTTAAATTTTAATTCTAATGAAAAATTATCTGAAACTTTTAAATTAATTAAAAATGAATATCCTTTAGATTTAGTTGGTGTTCAGATGACTATTACTAAATCTAATATTGATAATTTACCTTTTGATGTTTTAAAAATTATAACTGATTATAAAATAAATTCCATAAAAATTGAACCCGTACATACTTCTTATTCTATACGTTCAAAAATTGTAAATCAACCAACACCTAAAGAATTTGTTGATAGTTATCTTTCTACTTTAGATTTATTAATTTCTAAAAATATTGAAGTTTATATTGATAATTCATATTTATCAATTCCAAGTACTGCTTATTTTTGTTCTATTAGAAATAAAGCTATAATTTCTCCTTATAATTTAATCACATCTTGTGTGGAAGTTATAAAAAAAGAAGGTAATGAAAATAATGGTGTTGTGTTATGTGATGATATTTCTTTAATTGATTTCAATACTATTCGAAAAATACAATTAGATAAATTATACCCTTTACATCCTAAAAATTATAGTGATTGTTCTGAATGTGATTTTGTACATATTTGTAAAAATAATTGTCCTATGCGTAGAATTTTAAATAATAATCACAAATATAAATATAATTGTGAAATTTCTCATTTATTAATACCTAAATTTTTGGAAAGAGCTAATTCTAATAAAAAATATTTAGAATTAGTTTTTGGAAATAGTTTTAAAGAAAGATCCAAATGCGTTTAGATAGGTATTTATTAAATAATAATTTACTTGATACTAGGTCTCAAGCAATTTATTTTATAAAAAGTAATAAAATTAGTGTTAATGATATCATAGTTAATAAACCCTCTTATTTAATAAAATTAGATGATAAAGTTAAAATTATTCCCAAATTTATATATGTTAGTAAAGGTGGATATAAATTAGAATCTTTTTTAAATAAAATTTCTTATTCAGTTAATAATAAATCTATATTAGATATTGGTTGTTCTACTGGGGGTTTTACAAATTATTTTTTATTACATGGTGCATCTTGTGTTACTTCAGTAGATATTGCACATGATATTTTATCAGAAAAATTATTTAAATATTCTAATTTAATATATTTTGATAATTTTGATATTTTAAATAAAGATAATCTTAAAGTTTTTAAAAATAAATTTGATGTAATTTCTATAGATCTTAGTGATGTTTCTATAACTAAAGTTTTTTTATTTTTAGACAAAATTTTAAAGAAAAAAGGGGCTATTATCGCTTTATTTAAACCTCATTATGAAGGATTTAAAGGTGTTGTTTCAAAAGAAAATAAAATAAAATTGTCTAATAAATTTGAATCTTGGATTAAAGCAAATACTTCCTTTAAAATAATTCATAAAGTAAATTCTTCAGAAAGAGGGGGTTATAATTTAAAAGGAAATAGAGAAATTTTTTATTTATTAAAATTTAATAAATAGTAAATTATTCTTTTTTACTTTCTTTTTTAAATGTTTTATTGTATTTTATAATATATGGATATTATAAATTTAGATAAATTAAATCTTTTTAAAAAATATATCTCTTCAATTAAAAAAGAAGATAATCTTGCAATTATTTATGATACAGATATGGATGGAATTACTTCTGCAGTAATTACTTCTAAAGCTTTAGATAAATTAAATATAAAATATTTCCAAAGACCAAGAAATCCAAAAAATAGAACTTTAGATAAATCTATTCAATTTTTTTTAAAAGAAAATAAAATAAACAAAATTATTTTTTTAGATTTATCTGCAGAAAGTTTTCAAGATTCACATTTATTAAACAACTATGATGTTTTAGTAATAGATCATCATCCAATTTTAGAAAATTATAATATTAATTTTAAAATAATTAAATCCTTTCAATTACAAGATAAACTAGAAGGTTATAACTATTGTACAGCACATATGGTTTTTGATTTGTTTTCTTCAATTTTAGATTTAGAAGATTTAGATTGGGTTTTAGCTTGTGGGATTATAGGAGATGTAACTTATGATTCACATATTGATTTATTAAAATCTATTTTTAAAAAATATAATTTAACTTATAATATAAATCCTTATTTTTCAGATTTAGGACAAGTTATAGAATATTCTAATTATGCTTTAACTCTTGGAACTTTAGAAGAAGTTAATAAAATTTATTCTTTTTTTTATAATTCTAATAATTATAAACAAGTTTATGAAAAATTAGATTATGTTTTACCTATTAAAAAAGAATTTGAAAAATTTATTTCTAATTTTGAAAAAAATAAAGAAGTTATTGGAGATATTGTTTTTTATGAAATTAAATCAAAATATAATCTTCATTCTTTAGTAAGTACATATATTTCTTTAAATTTATATTTTGGGATATTAATTTGTATAGATATTAAACAAAATAGATGTTTTATAAGTGCAAGATGTCAAAAATCTAAATTTGATTTAGGAAAAATGTTAAAAGAATGCACTTCTAATTTAGAAAATGCTTTTGGAGGGGGACATCCAGTTGCAGCAGGGGCTTCTATTAATATAAATGATTTGTCTAAATTTAAAGAAAATGTTCTGAATTGGATAAATTCTAATTATTAGATTTTTTTTATTTTTTTATGAAAAACATTTATGTTTATAAATGTTTTTATGTTTTATTTTAGTATATATTATATTTATAATTATAATAAATTATTAATATAAATTTATTTGGTGATATGTTTTGAAAAAGAAAATTAAACTTAAAGGTCAAGTCTCAATTGAGGTTTTAGCTATTTTAGGAGTTTTAATAATTGGTGCTGTTTTATTAGGTGTTTTTTATTTAAACACAATTTATGATAAAATGGACGAAGGAACTGATATTGGTTCTTTAACAGATGGTTTTGATTTTGGTTTTGATGACGAACCAGGAACTCCTGGTGGACCAGTTGTTCCAACTTGTGATAATGACGGTGTAAGAGAAACTGGTGAAGAGTGTGATGGATCTGATTTTGGTAGTGTGACTTGTTCTTCTTTTGCAGGATATATTGGAGATGAAGCAAACTTAATTTGTAATGATTGTGAAATTGATTTTTCTTCTTGTGAAGTTGACCCAGAAGACCCACCAGTTTGTGGGGATAATCTAATTAACCAAGCTTCTGAAGTTTGTGATGATTCTGATTTTGATGGAAAAACATGTGAGGATTATACACCTTCAGGTTATTATTTTGTTTCAGGAAGTCTAGAATGTAGAGATAATTGTACAACAATAGATACTTCAAATTGTAAATTTGAAGAAATTGTTACAGAAAACTGTGGAAACGGTATTTTAGATTCTGGTGAAGAATGTGATTATAATGGTCAAGTTTTTAGTTTTGAACCAGTAAATTGTCAAGCTTATGGTTTATTAGAACCAATTAGTTTTGTTGGATCATCTACAGCTGTAACTTGTACTACTGAATGTAGAGTTGATACTAGTAGTTGTCTAGATCCAGAAGTTCCAGGAACATGTGATCAATTTAATTTAGAACAATGTATTTTAGAACCAGAAGTTTGTAAAGAATGTAGTAATGAAATCACAGGAACTATTTTTAATACAAGTGATGTAAATTGTGCAATTGCTGGTTGTTGTGGAGATAGAGATTGTACTATTTCAAAAACACTTTCTACATTTCCATATGTAGGAAATTATTTGTATGAAATCCCACAAGGTTCATTATCTATTTTAAATGGATATGGAGAAAGTATAACTTTTGGAAGTAATACATTTAAAATAAATCCAGAAGTTATGCATGAATGTGAAGATGATTGTGATACTCTTTGTAGTTTTAATCACTCTAGTGGAGTTACAACTGAAATTTTAGCAGGTGAACTTGTTGAAGTTTGTCAAGAATGTTATTATAATAATAGTTCTGTTGATTGTTGTGGAAATGGGATTTGTAGTTCTAGTGAGACTTCTTTAAGTTGTCCAATAGACTGTAATACATTTAATCCTCAATTTACAATAAATTCAACACCTTCTAGTTTAGAAAGTTATGTAAGTGGTGGATTTAATGTTGATGTTTCTGCATTTAACTTTGATGATACTGCAATGTATTTTGGTTTGAAGTTGCATGTTTATGATACATCTACAAATGAACTTTCAAACAACTGTTCATATGATGGAACTTATAGTAGTGTTTTAGATTTAGGTAGTTATAGTAAGAATGATCCAAATCATTCATTTACATTTGTTTGTAACACTATTGGGGATTATGAATTTAAGTTTGTAGGTTCAGAATATATTTTAGATCCAAACACTGGTGGAACTCAAACAAACATGCCAATTGCATTTGCTGAAGACCATTCTGATGTAAGTATAATTTCTGCCGGTTCTCCTCAAATATTAAATTTATATTCTTCTGTTAATTCTGTGACTACTCAATCAGATGTTGAATTTGATATAACTTTACAAAGTAGAAATGAAGCTTCTCAAGTAACTTTAAATGTTGTTGATAATTATAATTTTGTTTTAAATGATTGTACATATAATAGCATTCCAATTACAGAAGATTATTTACTTTCAAACTTCAATCAAGATGAAACAAAGACATTTACTTTCAAATGTTCTGATGAAATTATGCATAAATTTAATTTTTATGGAGTAACTATAGAAGAACCAATCCAAGATTCAAGTGAATCTGTACAAGTAAATGTAGTTAATGAAGAAATACAAGAAGGTATTAATCCTTATGCTTTATGTAGTCCAGTTGTTTCAAGTGTATCTGGAGATCAAACTCTAAGAATTTGTGTAAATGATCTTTTTGCAACATCTACATCTGGAGGTAATACTCTTACAATATATGTAAATAATCCTACATATTCAGAAAGAGAAGATACTACTCCAAATTGTACTACTTTAAATGGAAATACACTTTGTATATATCCAGGAAAATTAAATTAAATTTTCCTTTTTTTTCTTTATTTTAACTTTTTTTAGTTATATAGTAAAGTTTATAAACAATTTTTGTCTTATATATTTATGAATAAGAATATAATATATATTATATTTATCATTTGTTTTTTATTTTCATTTAGCTATGTTTATGCTTATTCTTCAACAAATGTTTTAAACTACGTTTCTCAAACTAAATCTTCTCAAAATATAAATCCAAATATAACAATTAGTTCAAATAATAATATTTCAAATATTTCTCAAATTAATCCAAATTTTGATTTAAATCAAAATGATTGTGGTGGTATTTCTTTTGGAGATGTTTATTATCCTCCTGGTATTTGTAGTAAAGCAGATGTAAAAGAATATATAAAAAACATAACTTCAATCTCACCAAAAGACAATTTTACTTCTGTAGAAAATATCTGGGGAACTTGTCCTACAGAAGGAGATTTTACAATTCCAGTTTTTATGGTTGAGTTTTCAGATCAACCACATAAAGCAGACATTACTTTTGAAGATATAAATGCTGCTTATAATGATCCAAATTATCTTGATGAAAATGGAATTAGTGTTTCTGATTATTACTTACACCAATCTTATGGTGCATTAAATCTTTCATTTGATGTTTATGAAGATTGGTATGAACTTCCAGAAACTTTTGAATATTATAAAACAAATAATTCAACACAATTTCAAATGTTTATGGATTTTTTAGATCTTGTTGACTCAGAAGTAGACTTTAGTCAATATGATGCAGATGGTGATGGAAGAATGGAAGGTCTTATATTAATAAGATCTGGAGAAGTTAGTTCTCAATTTAAAAATCATACTAGAATTATGAATGGTTCTAGTTATAATAGAGATGATACTTTTTTAGGAAATATGTATGTTGTTGCTTCTGAATTTGATGAAGGTATTTGTAATATGTATCAACAAGAATTTGGTTTTCCTGAAGATTGTAGAATGGATGTTCAAGTTTTAATTCATGAATTTGGTCATATTTTAGGAGTTCCTGATTTATATGAGGCTCATAATAGTCATGCATTAGGTCCTGGATTAGATGAATTAACAGTTATGGCTGCTGATCAAACAAATCCAAATTTCCCTCCTAATTTTGATGTTTGGTCAAAGACTTTTTTTGGTTGGATTAATCCAACCATTATCGGTTCACAAGATGCTGGTTTTTATAATCTGCCAACTTTAGATGATACTCCTATTGCTTATGTT
>JAQVTI010000030.1 GCA_028700115.1 Candidatus Iainarchaeum sp.
CATGGAACACGATTTTATAATAGTTATATGTTGTAACAAAGACAATACAGAAGTAATTGTAACAAGCGACAGAGGGGACTTTAGAGAATGTATGAAAGTACACGCAGACAATAAAGACAAGCTTCCAAACCAAAAACCAAACCTTCAATTAATCCCTCTAGATCAATTTGCATTAATAATAGATATAATTGAAGAGGGGGTGATATGATGGGAAATATATTCGAATTAATCCTTGGAGGATTATTAGGGTTTGTATTAATCTTTGCGTTCATAGGTTCCAAAGACCAAATAATCCGTTCCGCAGGACTAATGATGCTAGGAATCGTAGCATTAGTAGTTACATTGTTTTTAATAGCAATGTTCTTTAAGAAATAGAAACCATTGGTGGGACGATCACCAATATTTTACAAATATTAAAAGGTTATAAGTTATGG
This sequence comes from Candidatus Iainarchaeum sp., assembly GCA_028700115.1. GTDB lineage: Archaea > Iainarchaeota > Iainarchaeia > Iainarchaeales > CSSED10-239 > Forterrea. The sequence continues at coordinate 435 of JAQVTI010000030.1, forward strand.
AAATTACAACAAATGCTGTAGAAGCAAAAAATCGATTTGAAGGCAAACCACTCATCGAACACAAATTAAAAGACATAAATTTTTTATATAATAAATTATATTATTTAAAAGAAAGAACATTCGAAGAATACAATCAATTTCTTGAAGAAATACAAAAAGACAAAGGATTAGAATTCATAAGAGAAAACTTAAAGAAATCAAATGTTAAAAAAACTCAAAATGAAGAAATAAAAGCAACTAGTTCCTACATAATTACAACCGGTAATCCTAAATTTTTATATTTAGTGGATTCTTTTATTTTAGATTATAAACGAATAATAGAATACTCGCTAAGATTATCTATTGTTTGTTACAAACACTACATTAAAAAAAAAGGAATTATTGAAATAACGGATAAATATGGCCGGGAAAAATGTGATTTTTCATTAGATAACTTACTAAAAAGTTTTTCGCAGAGCGCATTTGAATCTGATTTTTCCAAATATATAACGCGAGAGCAACCTTGGTTTAAAGAATATATAATTACTAGTCAACAATTTTTGCAAACATTTAATAGCCAACGAACAGATTTAGAACATTACAAAATATTGAATTTATTCAAAATTAATACTTTTAAAATCGAATATCATTGGAATTCAGTCTTAACATTTGATGACCCTCCAAAAATAACTATTGAACAACTTAAAATCTTCGATAAAGAAATACAAAAATTCATTACTGAATATATCGAGAACTTAGAATTATTTATAAAAATAGTTACTAAATTAATATATAAATTATCAGAAACCAAATAATATTTAACGAACAATACACACTTTAAATAAATTAGTTATTTATTTTTTGCAAATTTTCAACTTTTTCTCAAAAATCGACAATTTCACAAAATTATATGTTTTTAAAATAGTTTTGGCCTAATTATTATTTATGACTTATAAAAACACTAAGAATAAAATAAGTATAAAAAAAACACTCACAGAATTTGCTTTTCTTATATTAGGTGTTTTCTTTATAATAGCCATAATGATTGAATTTTTATCTCCATATATCTCAAAAACACTAATAAATGTCGGAATACCTAGTTCGTCTATATCTAAATTTTTTATTTTACAAATAAGTGTAATATTGTGTTTATTAATAATTGTTATAATATTAAAAAAAGAAGTTTCATGGTTCAAATTAAATTGGTGGGTTGTGTCCGGAATTGTAATTTTTTTATTCGCTTCTTCTTTATTATTATTTTTTACTTCCCAATTAACTACCGAAAAATTTTCTATTGACTATTATTCTAAATTGCCCAGTGATGAAAATACACTATTTATAATAAAAGAGAAATGCAATTCCGATTATATAAAACCAATAAAAGGAGACGGACTTAATTGTCAATTAGAAATAACCCCTATTGATTCTAATATTATTATAACCAAATTACTGTTATCTGGACATCTTAATTCTAATTATAAACAAATAGAATTTATCCAAAACGACGGGAAATATGTTGCAAATTATTTTATGGCTCTACCAAATGCATCTATTTCTAAACACCAGTATAAATTTTATTATTACCAGAATAATAATTTAAAAATCTTAGAAATTCCCGAAAGGAGCCTGATATTAATAGATTCGGCAATTATTTTAAGTATACAAGAACAAAGAAATAACACGCTTTATACACTTTTATTTATTGTACTTTCTTTTTCACTATTAAGTATATTTATTGGAATAAAAGCGATAAAAGACTTATGTGATAATGACCAAAAGAAAAAGGGAAAATGAATGTATATTTTCTATTTTAAGTAGGTGCGTCAAAAAATTACACAAACAGACGGAAAATGAAATGAATAAATATAAAGAATCTTTAAATAATATTAAAATTGAACAAAAAACAAAAGAATTTGAATCTCAATTCCTAACAGACCCTAATCTACAAGAATATTTAGATTTAATTAATAAATTAGAAAATCAATTTTGGGGAATACATCATAAAGCCATACATCGAGAGGAAAAATATATTTTAAAAAAAGGAAAAAGAATTAAATTAAAAATATCTAAAAAAGACGAACAAATCTATGATTTTTATTTGCAATATTTTGCGCAAGAATTGTTTCTGATTAAAAAAAACTGCATTCAAGGATTCTATATTCAATCTTATGCTTTGATTAGAACCGCATATGAAACTTTAATTCAAATATATTACTCTATAGTAACTAAAAAAAATGTTATTTTTAGAGAAATACAAAAGAACAAATTTAGTATTGCCCTAAAAGATATGCACGAAAAACTATATGGCAAAAAATCTAAACAACTAGAATTTTATTCTGAAATTTCTAAAATGGCACATCCAACAATAAATGGGCTTGGATTTCAAGGAACACTACATTATTATTCTATACATCAAATCTGTGAATTTTTATTCAATTTATATTACTATGGATTTATTTTAATTTATGAATACAAACGCCAATTTTTATATGTTGATGATTTGAAAAAAATCCAACAATTATTAAACCAAATAACTGATTTCGAAGAAATACAAGAACACGGGGTGTGGGATATATTACCGCAAGACACAAAAAACCTTATAATTAAAGATATCCCTATACAACTTATTTAAAATATTATTCCAGATATTTGATACTTTTTGTTAAACCAAACGTGTGTTTAATATAAATTATATATTTTATTTTATTTTTTGTTTTTATAATTTTTTCAGAGTCATCATAGTAATTTATATCTAATACTGCTCTCATGTTTAATATCTCAGAAGAATTTGCATTTAACACTAAAGGTATCTTTGATGAATGTGGTTCAATCAAAAGATTATCAAAACTAAAATATATTTTTTCAATAGTAGTATTCTTATTCCCTACATTTTTTAATAACACATTTGATTGGAATTCAGTATAATCTTCTTGATAATTAAACCCGTCTTGTCTTTCAAGTTTAGTATAAGTAAATTGCTCTATAATAATTTTAGCACAATTTTTAAAAAATTCTTTGTAAATTAAAACCCCAATTGAAATAACTCCGGTGATTGTTCCAATAATCCCTAAAATTAATTCCCAACTCATAAAATTACCCTCTTATAAATTATTAACAATATAAATTAGACCATAAATAATTACTCCAACAAGAATAAGAACAATAATCCACCAAATATTCTGTAATATCCAAACAAACAGCAATATTGGCCCAATAGTAACATCTACCCCAAATAATAGGATTTTTTCTATTGTTGTAGTAACACAAGTAAGATTACTATTTAATGCACAAGACAAACCGATTGATGTAAAGTATGTTAATCTAAATATATCTAGTGAATCTAATATTGCAATTATCAATCCAATTACCGCATAAATTGGTGCAAAAATTTTAAATAATTCACTCATAAATATCTTCTATTATTCAAGTTTATATAGCTTTCTGGAGTAGATGTCCTATATACAAATTAAAAAACACCCACTCCAAGAAAAAATTAAGTTATTTAGGTAGTAATCCTTGTTTTTTTAATAAATTCTCTTGAGCCACTTTGATTAAATCAATATTATCTGTTACTGAAAATTTTATTTTTTGAATTTCTTGATTATTTGTAGCCCCTCCTAATTTTAATATTCTTAAATCTAAATTACCTTGTTTTTCGCCAACAGAAACTACTTGTAACTCAAATTCTATATTTTCTTTAATCTTAAATCCTTCAGACAAACCCCCCTTAATTTGATTAATTGTAGACTTTACAAATTCAGTCAATGAACTATTTTCATTATCCATTTTTACTCTCCATTTATTTTATTATGCCCTAAATCTAGTTTAAAACATCACAATTCTAAAAAACTATAAAAAAAAGAAAAGAAAAAAATAAATTTTCTTTATTTTTCTTACTTCTTACGAGGAACTGGATTTTTTCTTTTATAATCTTGTTCCCATGGTTGTTTACTTCTTTTATCTCTATCTGGTTTTCCTCTTTTACTTAAGTCATCTGGCATTTGTCTTCACCCCCAGCTAAGTTTTAAGAAATAATTTGGGAATTATTGCTTCCCACATACAGGATTATAATTTTTTCTTATATCCTGTTCAACTTCCATTCTGCCGGTTTGTTGTTTATCAGGAGTATAATATACATAGTATGTTATACTTCCTGTAGCATGTCTTTTCCAGCAATCCATTCTATCGTGTGTTGCAATTCTATCTTTAACTGTTGCAGATTCTCCAACATCCAAAAGATAATTTTGACCATCGTTCTTATGATCAATAATTGCATATACTCCTGATTTATTTTCTAAATTACTTTCAGCTACTGGGCCACTGAAAGCATATTCTTTATTACTAATTCCTTTTATTAACATATTTATTCCTTTATTTTTTTCATATAATCTCAGGATTATATGTGTGTTTTTATTAATTAATTTTAATAATAATTTTCAAATTACCTTATAGCACACTTATTAAATTTACTATAATATAAATGAAAACTATTGCAAAAA
>JAQVTI010000031.1 GCA_028700115.1 Candidatus Iainarchaeum sp.
ACTAGAATATAATATAAATAAAAAAGAATATATTAAAATAAAAATAACTAAAATTAAACTCAAAAAACCTAAATTATAAAATAAATAAAAATTATTAATTAAATTAAAAATAATCAAAGATAATGTAAAAATAAAAAAACTAAGAAACCAAAAATCCCTTAAAATAAATTTACTAATTTCAAGAGGTAGTTTAGTATTAGCATTACGTATTAAAAAAATAATTAAAGTAACAATAATAGGTAAAAAACCAATTGTAGCAGTAATATGAGCCATAAATAGATTATCTAAAGTTACATAATAAATAGCACCACAGTAAATACCCCAAACTAAGATAATACTAATTATACAAGTTAAATATAAAAAAAATAACATTATCATTTTTAATTTATGTCTATAAAGCTCATTATGATATTCACTATCTAATTTATAAAATATAACTAAATAAAAAATAATTGAAAAAAATAACCAAATATATAAATTCACAAAATAATCGACTCCACTAAACTTAATTTCATCTCAAATACCTACTCTCTAAAACATCTAGTAATTTCTTTGTAGCAAGAATGTCTTCTAAGGCATCATGGGCTTTTATTGGAATATTAAAAAAATCACAAGCACTCTCTAATTTATGATCACTTTTTGTATAATCACAAATCTTATTAGAATAACAAAGCCATAAAAAAATAGCATAAACATCTATTCCCTTAGGATTAATATATGAAAATAAATAATTATCATTTAATTTTTTAAAAAAAGTATTTAAAAAATTAATATCAAAAGAAACATTATAACCAATAGGGATAAATTTATCTTCTCTATTATATTTATCTATATATTTATCAAATATAGTTATAATTTCTTTTTTTATAAAATTAGGTTCTGGAAATGATTTAATTTCGTCTTTTGTTTTATTATTTACAATAAGTGCATTTTCTTCAATTAAATCAGATTCAAATGGTTTTATTTGAAAATCAAATTTTTCTTTAATTTCACCATTTATTTCAATTATTCCAGAAAATTGAATTAAACCGTGTTTTTCAGGGTTAGTTCCTGTAGTTTCAACATCAAAATATAATTTCTTCATTTTTTGGTCATCTTCGTGTTATTATATATATATTATTATGTGTAAGATTTAAATATATTATTAAAAAATACTATTTTTTAATTAAATTACTCCATTTACCTAAATCTGTTTTCCAATCAAATTCAGATCTTTTTTTCAAAATTTGTTATGATTTTAATTTATTTTATTATTTTTATTCTTAAATTAAAAATATAAAATTTTTCCTTAAAATATTTTTATTCAATATAATTAAAATGTTTTAATTTTTCAAGTAAATCCATCTTAAATTTATTATATTCATCTAAATTATAATCATCAATAACTATATCATCTAAAACATCACTAAATTTAAATTTATTAGATTTAATATTTTTAATATTGATATTATAGTTTTTTTTATATATTGAAAAATGCTCAAAAATACTTTTTAATTTTAAATTCACATTATTTAAATCTATATTAAAAATATCATACTTTTTATTAATTAAATATAAATCAAAAATATCTCGCTCTTTAGTTTCCTTTCTTGTTAATAAAGCTCTATATTTTTCTAAAATTATTTCATAAATATCATAAGATTTAAAATTAATATGTTCTAAATCAAATTTAAAAGAAGTTAATTCTATCTTATCTAATTTGGTTAAATTTAATTTATCAACAATATTTAATAAAGGGACATTTTTTAGATTATATAAACGATTTTCTATAAAATTAATATCTATTTTAATTCTTGATTCATTTACTGAAACATAATCTGATATGTAATAAATATAAAACACACAAACTTTTCTTTTATTAATTATATGTACATATTTTGAATCTTTAGATCTATCATTTTTAAAATCAAAATCAGTTCCTTTACAAACATTTACTAAGTTATCAATTAATTTGATTTCAATACTTTTTATAGCATTTTCTAATTTTGAAGTAGTAGATAAAGCTCTAAATTTATTAGAATCAGAATAACAAAAATCTAAATCTTCACTTAATCTATGATAATTTAAATAATATTTACTTAATAAAGTACCACCTTTAAAAATTAAATTATTTAGTTCACAAGATTTATTATTATTTATAAAATTAGTAATTTTATTTAAAAATAAAGATAAATAATATTCTTTTTCAATCATCATCTCTGATAATTTAGGATATCTTTTTTTTATAAAAGATATATATAGCTGTTTATTTTTAAGATTCATATTTATTTACAGCCTCTATTATATCTTTTGAAAGATTAGAAAGATATTTTTTAACAACATTAAAATTTAATAAATTTTTAGGTATTGGAGATTTATGAGTATAATATAAATAATCTATATTAGTTCTTTCTAAATCAGAATATTTAAATGAAATTCTATTTTTTGTTTTTTTATTAGAAATTACTCCTGAATAATTTAAATATTTTTGTTTTTTAAATATAAAGTTATGATTTAAAATCTTAATGGACTTAGAGTATTTTGAATTAATAATAATTGTAGATTTTGGAATTTGATGAAATAAATCTTCTTTAATAGATAAATTATTAATAATTAATGCAGAATGTAATCCTAAATACCAATCTAACTTTAATTTATTTAAAATTGTAAAAACCATTTCTTCAACAGAATATTTGTAATAGCCCTTTGTTTGCTCATCAGAATTAAGAATATAATAATAATTTTCATAAATATACTTTATTTTATTTAAATTAGTTAACTTCATTATAATTTTATCTATATCTTCTACATTTAATTCATTCAAAAGTAATCGCAATCTAAATTTATTAATAAAAGAATGTCCAAAGTTATCTAATTGGTTGTAAATACTTAATATTAATTGATTATTTAATTTCATATATAAATATTCCATCACACACATTTTATAAAAGTATCGTTTTTTATAAGTCTAATTTTTTTAATTTTAAAAAACAACAAATTTATAAACATTTACTGAAATAATTACTATTAATCTCTCCATAAAGGGCAATAAAACTTATATCCACAGAAAAGACATTGGTCTTTGTTTGTGTTTGGCTTAAATTCTGTTTTGTAATCATGTTCTATTTTCTTACATATTTCTAAAATTTCGTTTCTTGTTTCACTTAACTTAAAGTTAGATGATTTGTTTGTTCCTAAACATGCAATTACATCATCTTGATTTATAGGATCTACTATCATCTCAAATGGAGTCTCTAACTTTAACATGTCTAAAACTAATTTGTTTAACTTATATCCTTTTTCTTTTAAAAAAAGAGCATATATTCCTAACTGAACTTTTCTTTTTATGTGTGGAGTTATTTGCTTTTTATTTGTCTTATAGTCAATTACATCTACAAAGCCTTTTTTGTTTGTTTCAGAAAGATAATCTACTCTATCAATATATCCTTTAAACTTATAATCTTCTATCTTAAAATCAAATTTTTTCTCAGTTTCGCACTTTTCTATTTGATTTTCTAGCTTTTCTTTATGTCTTTTTATAAAAACTTCTAAAAGCAAAAGAGTTTCTTCTAAGTCTTTTGTTGTTATCTTGTCTTTAAATTCTTCTTTTAGATGATAAAGACATATTTCTTTTCCTTCATCTATTGTTTTTTTATTTTCATTTACAAAAATTTCTAAAAGCCTATGTAAAAAGCTACCTTTATCTGTTGCTTTTCCACTTGAAAGTTTATTATCTAAATCTATTTCATCTAAACTTCCTACTTGTGGCATTTGATAAATATGTTGTAGTTCAAATTTTTTAGGGCATTCTAGATATGTATTTATTCCAGATGCAGAAAATGTAAATTCTTCTTTATTAAAAACAGCATTATTCTTGTTTTCTTTATATTTTTGTAAACATTCTTCTAGATTTTCAGTGTTTATTTTAAAATTGTTTATTTCTTTTTGTAAATTGTCTACTTTTATATTAGATAAATATGTGCTTTTTGAAATATTTTCATGCAAAGAAATATTATTTTCTGTAATTTCTGTAATTTCTGTAATTTCTGTAGTTTCTGTAGTTTCTAAATTTTCATTTAAATCATTATTATTTTCTCTTAAAGAAAGATATTTTGTAGTTTTTTCTAAAATCTCATCTATTTCTCCAGAATCTAAAAGATCTAATATTTTGTTTTTTAAATCTTGTTTGTATTTTTCACATTTAGTATCTGGTGTAATAATAGTTGAAAGATTTTGCTCATCGTGTCCAAGATTTAATACATTTTCATTAGAATCTACATTTATTTCTTCTAGGAAAACAGATTTTGTATATTCTTTATCTGAATCATTATAACTTTTTGCATATGTAAAATAAAGATTTTCTTCTGCTCTAGTTATAGCTACATAGAAAAGTCTTCTCTCTTCATATAAAAAGATCTCTTTTTCATAGTTTTTTATTTCTTTTTCTACTAACTTTTCTAGTTCTTTTTCATCTAAAGAGGTGTTTTCTTTTTTAATATCTTCAATTTTAAGTCTTCTATCTTCTAAAAGCTCTTT
>JAQVTI010000032.1 GCA_028700115.1 Candidatus Iainarchaeum sp.
TCTTTAATATTTGTATAATATTTAATAAAATAATAAAATACAAATTGAATTACACTTTCTGAAATCATTTTCATTAAATTTAAGTCCGTTTCTGTAATATCGGCATCATATTCGTGAACTAATTTATTTCGTTTTTCAAATAATTGATCTATAACTTCTCTTTTGTGTTCTGTTGGATAATAAATAGACACATAATTCGATATTCTTAATAATTCTGATTTAAATACGCCTTCATTTTGTTTTTTTCCTATTTTTAAAATTTTTTCACAAATAATGAAATATTTAAGATAAGCTGTTGGAGCATAATCGTCGGAAATAGCGTCATAATATATTGACATTATCTCTTTAAATAATTTATAAAGCGAACGATTATCTATAATTTTTAAAATTGGTTTGATGATTTGCATGGTATCAGTATAAGGATAAATATGAGTATTTATTCTTTGGTCATGTATGTTAATTAGGTTAAGCCCTTTTGTATTTAATGTTGTTGTGGTAAGAGTATTGTTTGTAACCGATAATGGAATCCAATCTTTAATTATGGACTCTAATTTGTCATTTTTATATATCATATAAAATAAACTTTCTGGAATTCTAAATTCTTTTTTTTGTTTAAGAAATGCACGAGTTAAATCTTGATTAAAATCAAATTGATAAAGTCCCATAGTTATTAATCCATATAAATAGTTTAAATCTCTATGAAATTCAAATAATAAATACTTTTCATCACCACATTTATATTCAAATGTTGCAATTAATCTTCCAGTTAAATATTCATCAAAATTTCTTATTTTTTTTGCATCTTCGACATCTAATTTTGTATCACTTAAAGACTTATAAATTTTTATTCTAGATAATTTATTTATTATATTTAAAAAATATTCTTGTTTACTTGAATCCACATCTAAAGTAATATTCAATGGATAAACCAATTTGTAATTAATTATATTAATAGAATCAACATATGAATTAACAGAATTTAGAAACTCGTTTGTTAAATCTGTTTTATTCGCAACGCCTTTATTTTCTAATCTAATATTTAATAATTCTATGATCTTTAGTACTGCTCCTATATCGATAGTTGTTTTTTTATTAATCTTTGATCTAATTATATTTGCAATAGTATCGCAATAAGTAACAATATCATTTCTATCTAAAAATGGCTGTCCTCTAGTAGGGCGATTAATTATATTATACATCGAATTAACAAAATCAGATAATTGCTTATATTCCACCTCTGAAAACTGACTTTTAGAAATCATATATACCACTAACATTTATTTAAATATTCTTGTAAATCGCATTCAGAAATAACCTCAATTTCACTATGCCTGCTAATGTCTTCTTTCACATAGGTCACTAATAATCCCATCACATTCAATTCAGTAGATAAGCCTAAATTAGATAGATTCTCCTTAATAAAATCAACTCTATCTTTGTGATGGATAATTTCGTCTTTTAGATTTTCTGCCCTACTTTTCCGTATGTCTCTTGATAAATATCCAACACAAATATTATTTTTTTTACATTCAACAACACACACCGTTTTTGAATTGTACATAATAAGATCAAATTCTATTTTTTTATTTAATTTTGGAATAAAAAAGCTTTTCCGTTTGTAAAATTGCCCTTTATTTTTAGGATCTTTATTAATATATTCTTGCTTAATAAATATCTTTTCTACATCGTCCTCAAAAACGCCACTGATTTCTGAAGTTAAACTCTTATATTGCTGAAGACTATTTCTATATTCTGAAATTACCCAGACCATTATCAAAAATTCTGGGCCAATTAATAATTTATCACTATATCTTATTAACAAAGGTGTTGTCGTATAATCATATGAATAAATTAATTTGTTACAATCATCAATATTAAAATTAAATCGATTACAAAAATCAATATAATCAATAAACGGAATTTCATAATATAATTTCTTACAGATACCCTCATCCTTTGTATATGCCTTCTGCACATATCTAATAAAAAGACCTAAAAAAGTTAAATTGTCTTTATTTAAAACAAATTCAAAATCAAAAAAATCTTTATTAAAATTATTATTGTAATAAGTTACATAAAACTTTTCGAGATTATATCCTAAAAATATGTCCTCCCATTTCCTAACATCATTTTCTGCAGATTGTATTTTTATGGGACTATTTATACATCTAAATTTAATACATTGTAATTTGTCTTTATAATACTTAATTTTAGATTTAAAAAAGAATTCTTCTATTTTAACTATTTGTGATAATTTCTCTGCATTTTTATCTAAATTTGCTTGTGTTACTGCATTATTTTTACCAAATGCATCCAGTATATAATTCCAATCTTTAACATATAATACAATATAGTTTATCCCATCTAATTCGAATGTAGGTTGTAACAGCTTGTCTGTTAATTTATTTAAATCTACTATTATTACCCAGCCATTTTCTAGTAAGTATCTTATATTTTCTAAATGTTCTCTGATAGAATATAACTTAAATATCTCATTTATTGTATCTTGATTAATTGTTTGACCAACCACGTTTGGTAATTTTAATATATCTTTCAATACCAAACTTCCAGAAACAAATTCAGATATACTAAACGATATTAACCCATTATTTGTTTCTTTTAACAATCTTTCTTTATCAAGATTGCCTTCTCGCCAGTTCATTGCAATATATATTAAATCAGAAGTATTGTGCTTCTTTAGAACCACATTTATATCAGATAAAATCTCTGTTAATTTATTATTAATATATCCTGTGGCTATTTGTTTATCTATTATTTGTGTTTCATTAATATCAATTTCTACTTTCTTATTTGATTTGGCATCAAAATATAGATATATCATATTTATCTTGTATTTATTAGATCTATTAACAACCAACCCTTTATTGCTTAAGCTCTTTTACTTCATTTTTATATTTTTGTTTGCCTAAAACTCCAAAATCATCTATACCCTTGTCATGAATTTTAAAATTGTGTCTTTCATCTCTAAATTGATTATTCAATTCTAACGGTATTCTAATAGTATCTAAACAACCACGATCATAATTTGAATAAACCTTAGATAAACAAAAATTTTTATTAATAGTCTCATTAGTAGTTTTTATATTTAACCACAACAATACGGGATATTCTTCCCAAAATTTAATTATTTGACAACTATCTTGACCAGAATAGATACATCTATTTAAATAAAAAAAATTAATATCATTCCACGAAAATTGTAATCTTAATTTAACAGAGCCATATGGAGGTATTGTTTCTGGAAGAGAACTTAAATAATTTTCCGGTCTAATTAATGCAGGTTTTGTTTTTATTCCAGTTATAGGGTTTAATCCATTTCTTTTTAATATTTCCTTGGAATAGCTTATTCCGCCCAATATATCTAGTATAGAAACATTAGATGTGGATTTATTTTCGAATAATATTGATACATTAAACTCTAGTCTATATTTTTTATTTAAATCTATAGATTCCTCTTTATTATTTAATACACTATAATATTCTCCACGATTAGAATCAAAATCTAATAAATTATAATGCCCATTCATCAATACAACATTTACTTTTTGCTTTTCAGAAATATATTTTCTATACGTTATCCAAAGAGAAATGCCCGAAAATATAATTGCAATTATACTAATTATAATACTTATCCAATTGGTCATAATTTATCATTTATATTTTTTAAAATTTACAATTATATCTTTAAAAGAATTATATCCATACCCACTATTAAAATTTTCTTGATCTACAAATATAAAATCATATTTAATTTTTGTTTGTATTTTATTTGTATCTTCACACCACTGTTTTAATCTTTTTGTTTTTAAAGGAACATCCAAATCTTCTAATCCTTTAGTTTCAATAATATAAACTTCTGTTTCTGATTTTTTAACAATAAAATCAGGATAATAATCTGCAATTTCTCCATCTGCATTAATATAATCTATTTTAAAGTGAACAGCCAAGTAATTCTTAGTATAGGATATAATATCTTCGCAATCTTCTAAAAAACTTGCAAATTCTAATTCTAAATGACTATCCCCAATTATTTTATTAAAAACAGATTTTTTTGGAACTATATAATTTTGATCAACTGGAGCAAATGGTCTACAATTACTTATCTTAATATAATCTTTAATTTCTGCTTCTCCTTTATCATATATTGTTAAATCATTAATACCTTTTTTGAAACACTCTATTATAGTTCTAGATGCTTGTGGTTCAGACAAATTTCTAATTATATTCAAATCAT
>JAQVTI010000033.1 GCA_028700115.1 Candidatus Iainarchaeum sp.
CCTACAGACACTGAAATACAGAAAAATCTTTCAAAGTTAACTACAAATAATAGATTAGTGTCATTAGTGTCATTAGTGTCGGGTGTAAGGAAGGTAGAATTGAACTATTTGATAAAGAACTTAAATAGTTTAAGGATTCAAAAATTTGATAATTTTGTTAAAATTACAATGAACTACTTACGTAATACTAAGAACTCTTACTTCTGTTATCTACCGTTAGAAGTCTATAGTAAGCTGTTAGCAAACCACAAACAACTATCAGTAGGCTCCTTAGAATCAGAAATAAAGCGAAAGAAGTTAATTCCTATAAAATACTGTAGAAAATGGTTCTATACTAAGTGCATAGAATTAGGAATTCCAGAGTCAATAGCAGACTATTATCAAGGCAGGGTTAGTAATTCGGTTGGTAGTAATCATTATTTGAGTAGACAAATGTTAGCAGATAAGAATTATAGTAAAATAGTTAGTTATTTAAAACATTTTAATAAATATATTATTTAATTTTTATGTTATTTTCAAAAGTATATAGTTTTTTAAAAAAATATTTTAATAGATATAATCCTAAATATAATAAATCTAAATCTTTTACAAATAAGGGTTCAATTTTAATTATAAATGTAGGGACTTATGTTAGTGATTCAGGAGTAAGTGATTATTCTACATCATTTAAAATTAAAAAAGGTCAAGTCAATAAGGTGTGTATTTCAAAAATGAAAAAAAATGAAGATACTTATATGTTTAATACCTTTAAATTAATTCCTGTAACTAAATCAGTTTTTATTGAAGTAAAAAAGCATTTTCTTTCAGGTAATCCTAATTATTTTGAAATATATAATATACAATTATTAAAAAATATTAAAAAACAAAAAGTTATTAAGATATAATTATAATTTTTTATCAATATTAATTATAGTAATATTATCTCAAATAACTTTATTTATTTTTTAAATCTCTTTTTTATGTTTCATATTATATAAGTAAAACAATCACCAATATACTTATAAAGGTACATATGATACATAGGTTACACTTGGGTGTAGGTAATGTATAGAGTGTATGGTGTAGAGTAGCTATAAACTAAAAAATAGTAAATATTACTTGTATAAAATAATTATAGTTAAGTAAGAAAGTAAGTAAGAAAGATTATATTTTATAATTATAAGGTTAATTTATGGTGTAAATATTTTATTTTAACTAATTTATTAATAAAAGAAATCTTTAAATATGTTTCATAATCTATTTATTTATACAAACATAAATTGTGAAATAAATGAAAGATAATAAAATCAAACAAGTAGAAAAGAGAACATCTGATTCTAATAAAAACAGAAAAAGTCCATTATCTACATTAGGCATTGTTTTATTAGTTATTTTTGTGGGAATTCCTTTATTAATAATAATTATTGCTTTAATTGTAGGGTTGTCTAGTTCAACAACTATAGATAATGTTAGTAAAAGTAGTACTAGTAGCGACACAACTTTAATAAATAATGTAAGTGATAGTAGTACCTATCCAATACTTACAATAGATAAAGTGCCTATTGTTCTTGCAAATTTGTATCCTATAAGGGCAACTATAAAAAACACATCAAATAAATCTATATCTACAAAGTTTGATATGGTTGTAATAGATAGTAAAGGAAATAAAGTTTGCGAAGGATCTTCTTTGTATGATGATTTTTCTAAAATTTATTCTGGAGAAACAAAAACTGGAGAAATAAATTTTTTAGGGTGTATATTTAATAGTGACGGCCAATATGAAATAACATTAACCTTAATTGATAGTACTTATAATAAATTGGCAGAAGATAAAGAAACTTTTATAGTAGATTACTGGGGTGCTTTTGAAATTGATAATAGTGATGAAATAGATTCTAATTCTATTATTGATAATAATTTATTAGAAGAAGATGCCCCTTCTAGTAGTAAATTTGTTTCTGATTTAGAAATAAAAAAAATTGATATTGTTTTAGCTAATTTATATCCTGTAAGAGTAACTGTAAATAATAAAGAAGCTTCTTATATTCCTAAATTTGATTATAATGTAAAAAAAGGTTCAAAGATAGTTTGTGAAGGAAGTGGTATGGTTACAGATATATATGAATTAGATGCAAAAAAAGAATCTACTTTTGAAATACTTTTTATGGGGTGTATGTTTTCTGAAGATGGGAGTTATGTTCTTAATATAGATTTATTAGATCCTAATTATAATATTTTATCTTCAGATTCAAAAAATTTTAGTGTAGATTATTGGAGTCAATTTAATTGGGAGTGAATTTAATGGGAACTTATAACTTTGTTACAAAAATTGATGATGTGACTTATTCAAATGATGTTTTTTTAGAAAGATTTAGAAATCAGTTAAATAAGAATAATGTAGTTACAACTAAATCTAAAGAAAAAACAGGTCACGCAAATACCGCTGGAGTGGGAGTTGGATTTGGCGGATTGGGTGTTGGTGCTGGAACAACTGACATTATTGCACATCAATGGAATCCTTTTGAAGTAAAAATTCCTTCTCAGAAGTATTCTTTCTTTGGAAGTTTTAAAGGAATGTTAAAGGTTAGTGAATTGTCACATTATATGAAAAAAGTAAAGACAAAAAATCTTAATTTCAAAAATTTTGAAGTTTATGGAGAATTAAATTTCAAACCAAATTTATTTATAACTATTTTAATTGGTATGTTAATTTCAATTTTTGTAGGTTTATTAAATCCAACAGCTGGTATTTTTGTAGGTGTTATTCTTGCAGTGGTTTATTATAATCTAATTAAACAATTTGCAATGAAAGAAATAAATTATCCAGTAGGTATTTTAGAAAAGTCTGTTGAAGAATATCAAAAAGAGATTGATAATTATTACAAAAGCTTATAAGTTATAAAAATTATGTCTGATAATAAAAAATCATATGTTCAAAAAAAAATAGATTATGTTTCATTAATACTTAGTGGAATTCTTTATTCTATTGGTCTTTCTTTACTTATGAGAATTATTTGTAAGTTATTTAATTTTAATAATTTTGAGTTATCGTATATACCATTATCAATACTATTTCTTTTTTTTGTAATTATTATAGTTGTACTTATATCTAAATTATTTAATTTTTGGCTTGTTGAACTAATAATTTACTTTAAATTAAAATCAATTAAAATTAATAAACCAGCAAATACGGTTATTATTATTGGTCAAATTAATTTTAATAAAATAAGTTATTGGATAACTCCTAATTATGATTTAGATTTGTTATTAATTATAAATTATCTTAGATTGAAAAATACTGACTTTTCAATTTATAGAAATGTAACTGTAAACATTTTAGATGCTATTATGTTAAATAGAAAAATTAAAAATGTTTATTTATTAGGACATGGAATGAGGCATGGATTTAAAATAGATTCAGATATAATTTTAAATTATTGCCGTTATGACAATACTAAATATAAAAAAGATTATGTTTATCAAATTCATTGTAATAATGGTTATGGGAAATCATTAGTTGAATATGTGGTGCCTAAAAAAAATCAAAAAGATTGTTTGCCAGAGCACGGATATATGAGTAATATAACTATTCAACATATGTTTATGGATAAAATTATAGATATTGAAGAAAACCATAAATCTAAAATTTTATTGAAATTTAAATATATTCTTTTACCTTACTTTTTATGGATATTTTCATTTATTATTTGTGTGCTTTTTTTAATATGGATTTTTTAGAGTTATAATTTAATATTTGTTATTTTATAATAGTTATTTAGTAATTAATTACTTTAATGATCTATTCATTACATCCTTTTGGACACTTCCAAGAACCTTTTTTAAATCGTCCGTGTAAAACTTTATTTGTAAGCCAAGCATAGCCACAAATTAAACAATTCATTTCTCCGGTTCGTGAATTAACTAATTTTACATTATTTCTTGTTGTGTTTTCTTTAATCATTTTTAATTCCTCCACATTATATTAATTTTTTATTTATTTCATTTTTAATTTTAATAACTTCTTTAATTACTTTTTTTCTTTTTTGAGTAATTTTATAAAATTTATAACTTCTGGATTCTGGATTTACACATTCTATTAATTCTACTTTACTGAGTTCTTTTAAGGTTCTAATAATGTGTGTTAAATATGTATAATTAGCTTTTTTAAGAATTTGAGCAGGGGTTAATGTGTTTTCTGAAAGTGTTAATAAAACATTTATTC
>JAQVTI010000034.1 GCA_028700115.1 Candidatus Iainarchaeum sp.
CATAAACAATATCTGGTCCAATCTTTGTTATTGCTCCAACCATTGGAGTAAAATCATAAGCATTGCTAATCAATATCTTTTTCATAAAACCACAA
Source organism: Candidatus Iainarchaeum sp. (assembly GCA_028700115.1). Classification (GTDB taxonomy): domain Archaea; phylum Iainarchaeota; class Iainarchaeia; order Iainarchaeales; family CSSED10-239; genus Forterrea. Next base: position 96 of record JAQVTI010000034.1, read on the forward strand.
ATAATACTAAAGAGTATAGGTTTTATAAATAGTAACGCAGTTCAACAATTGTTGAACAAATTCATAACTTGTGAAAGATATATAAACATATTGTAACTATATTTATCTAATGAGGTAATTTTTATGACCGATAATAAATGTGTGTGGGATAATTTAGTAAATCAATATAGTTTATCAAAAACATTAAGGTTTGAATTAAAACCTGTTGGTAAAACTTTAGATTATATAAAAGAAAAAAATCTAATACTAGAAGATAAACAAAGAGAAGAAGATTTTAATAAAGTAAAAGAAATATTAGATGATTATTATAAAGACTTTATTGAAATTGTTTTAAATCAAACAAAAATGGACTATACTGATTTGAGTAAATTTAGAGAGATATATGAAAATTTAAAAAAGGATAAAACAAATAAAGATTTAAAAAAAGAATATTTTAATATTCAACAAAAATTAAGAAAAAGTATCTCTCTTCAAGTAAAATCTGTCGAAGGTTTTAATCATCTTTTTAAAAAAGAATTAATTGCTGAAGAATTACCAAAATGGTTAGAAAAAAAAGACCGGTTAAATAAATTAGAATTAACTTCTAAATTTAGTAAATGGAATACTTATTTTACTGGTTTTTTTAAAAATAGAGAAAATGTATTTTCTGAAAAAGAAATTCCTACATCAATTATTTACAGAATTGTGCACGATAATTTACCTAAATACTTAGATAATTTAGCTAAAATAGAAAAAATATCTATACTATCAGATTTAGATTTAACCGAAATTGAAAAAAATTATAGTTTAGAATTAGAAAATAATAATTTAAAAGAATATTTTTCATTAAGTAATTTTAATTCTTTCTTAAATCAAGAAGGAATTGAGAGATATAATTTATTAATTGGTGGAAAATCAACAGCAAATAATACAAAAATTAGAGGCCTAAATGAATGTATAAATCTTTATTCTCAGAAATTAACAGATAAAATTACTCAAAAAAATATTAGAAAATTAAAATTAACTCCGTTATATAAGCAAATATTAAGTGATCGTGATTCATTTTCGGATAGATTTGAGCAATTAAAAAATAATAAAGAAGTAATTGATAAAATTAATTTATATTATTCTGATTTAGTAAAAGAAAAGACCATTGAAAATTTAAAAAAATTAATATATAATCTTGATCAATACGATTTGTCTCAAATATATATAAGAAATGATGCTTCTTTAACAAATATTTCTCAAGAGAGATTTAAAGATTATAGTAAGATTAAACAAGGATTGCAAGAATATGCAATTAAAGAAAAAAAATTAAAAACTACAAAAAAAGTTGAAGAATTTATTAAACAAAAATATTTTTCAATTTCTGAAATTGAATCTGGATTAAAATTATTAGGCGAAGGTTTATCAGTTTGTGATTATTTTAAATCTTTTAAAATGAAAGAAAAAAATATTTTAAATAATATTTCTGAGAAATTTGGAAATTTCAGTAAAATTGAATATAATTCAGAAGACACTAAATTTGATAAAGGTGAAGATACAACAAACACAGAAATAATTAAATCTTTTTTGGATTCAATAATAGATTTATTACATTTTATTAAGCCTATATCAGTTAATTATAAATTTAAAATTGCCGACAATTCAAAAGAAAATAAAGAATCAGAGGCTTATGAATTAGATTATAACTTTTATAACGATTTTAATGAAATTTATGCAAAATTATCCGAAATTATAAAAATATATAATCAAACTAGAAATTATATTACAAAAAAACCATTTGTCACAAAAAAATTCAAATTGAACTTTGATAATTCTACTCTTTTAGATGGTTGGGATAAAAATAAAGAAAAAGACAATTATGGAGTGATTTTAAAAAAAGGGAAAGAATATTACCTTGGTATTCTTACACCTGATAATAAAAATGTATTTGATACCTTATCGATTACAAAAAATGGCGATATAGAAAAAATGGTTTGTAAATTATTGCCTGGACCAAACAAAATGTTGCCAAAAGTTTTCTTCAGCGAAAAAAATATAAATTATTATAATCCATCTGACGAAATATTAGATATAAGAAATCATTCTTCTCATACAAAAGGGGGGAATCCACAAGAGGGTTTTGAAAAAAAAGATTTCAATATTATGGATTGTCACAAATTTATTAATTTTTTAAAAGAATCTATAAATATGCATCCAGAATGGGGGGTGTATAATTTTAAATTTAAAGACGCTACCGAATATGCTGATTCTTCTGAATTTTATTTAGATGTAGCAAATCAAGGTTACATTTTAGATTTTGCAAGTTATGATTTCAATTCAATTTTGGATGTAGTAAATTCTGGAAAATTATATCTATTCCAAATATATAATAAAGATTTTTCAGAATATAGTAAAGGACATAAAAATTTACATACAATGTATTGGGAAGAATTATTTTCAGAAGATAATCTTAAAGATGTTGTTTATAAGTTAAATGGAGAAGCAGAGATATTTTATAGAGAGAAGTCAATTTCTAAAAATATTACTCATCCAAAAAATCAAGAATTAACTAATAAAAATCCTATAAAAAATAAAGAAAAAAGTCTTTTTAATTATGATTTAATAAAAGATAAAAGATATACAGAAGATAAATTTTTATTTCATTGTCCAATTACTTTGAATTTTAAACAAAAGGACAGACCTTTTATAAATAACGAAGTTAATGAACTGATTAAAAAAAATAAAAATATTAATGTTTTAAGTATAGATCGTGGAGAAAGGAATCTAGTGTATTATACTTTATTAAATCAAAATGGGGATATATTATCGCAAGATTCTTTTAATTCTGTATCAGATAATATTGAGAGAAAGGATAGAAAATACGATTATAAAGATAAATTAGATCAACTAGAAGGTAAAAGAGATGATGCCAGAAAAAATTGGAAAAAAATAGAAAATATTAAAGAACTTAAAGAAGGTTATTTATCTCAAGTAGTCCACAAGATTGCAAAATTATCTATTAAACATAATGCTATAATTGTATTAGAAGATTTAAATTTTGGATTTAAAAGAGGCAGATTTAAGATTGAAAAACAAGTTTATCAGAAATTTGAAAAGATGCTTATTGATAAATTAAATTATTTAGTTTTTAAAGAAAATGAGAAAGAAGAGGCTGGGGGCACATTAAAGGCCTATCAATTAACTAGTAAATTTGAAAGTTTTAAAAAATTAGGAAAACAATCTGGAATTATTTATTATGTCCCTGCAAGCTATACCTCTAAGATTTGCCCTAAAACTGGTTTTATTAATTTTATTTATCCTAAATTTGAAAATATAAAACAAGCACAAGATCTTATTAAAAAATTCAAATATATAAAATATCATTTAGATGAAGACCTATTTGAATTTAATTTTAATTTTTCAGATTTTAGAAATAAAGATGATAAAAGTAAATTAGACAGAGAAAACTGGTCTATTTGGTCTAATGGAATTAAATTAATTCAATTTAGAAATAAAGACAAAAATAATCAATGGGATACAAAAGAAGTAAATGTAACTAAAGAATTAAAAGAATTATTTGATAATCAAAAAATAGATTATAAAACTACAAATAATTTAAAAGATCAAATAATTAATATTAATTCTAAAGAATTTTTAGAAAAATTAATTGATAATCTTAAATTAATATTACAATTAAGAAATTCAAGAGCTAATAGTGATGAAGATTATATATTGTCTTGTGTAAAAGATAAAGATTTTAACTTTTTTGATTCTAGAAAAGCAAAAGACAATGAACCAAAAGATGCAGATGCAAATGGAGCATACAATGTTGGATTAAAAGGACTAATTGTCATAGATAGAATTAAGAAGTTAGAAAAAGAAAAAAAACTAGATCTAAAAATAGATAAGATAGATTTTTTAAATGAAATAATTGTGCGAAATAAATAGTATGGAAGAAAACATAATAATTTCAAATCTTAACGATTTTATTTTTTGTCCAAGGAGTATTTATTTTCATAATCTGTATAATTCTTGTGAGGAAAAATTGTATCACTCTACTTATCAACTTAATGGGCAAAATGCTCACAAAAATATAGATTCTAAGCAGTATTCTTCTAAAAAATCAATAT
>JAQVTI010000015.1 GCA_028700115.1 Candidatus Iainarchaeum sp.
GACTTTCCAATTAATAATTTTGTAATATCATCTGAAATAATCCCTAAATGTTGTCTATCTGTGTTAATTGCAACAACTTGTACACCAGAAACACCCATAGAACATATTCTATTTACAGAATTATTTCCTGCCCCACCAATTCCCATAACCATAATTCTTGGTGCTGCAAAATCATCTGTTTTATACTCTTCATTTACTTTTGGAGCACTTCCAACAGCATTACTTACAATAGACTTCATATTAACCACTTCTTTATATACATACATTTTTTTAAAATGCCTTTTTTGTATTTTTCTCCTTTTTTATCTAAAAATAGATTTTATTATAAAGATATAATATAAGTAAACAAAACAATTTAAAAAGGTTTTGTAAAATAATTATTTTGTCCAAGAAATAATGTATTTTGACGTTATTAAAATTAAAAAAAAAGAAAAAATTATTTCTTTTTAGGAAATAATTTTGAAAATATTTCAGAAGAATGATCTCTAATAGCAGCACTCATTCCAATTCCTAAAGCAATTGCAATAGCTAAAACAACACCACCAATTATTAAAAGAATAATTGTTTCAATAAATGCAATTTTTACCCCAATTTGCTTTAATGCAACATCTACAAACAAAATAATTATTATTGCTTGAATAATATCTGCAATTATTTTTGAAAACTTATGTTCTTTTGAAACATGTATATTTTTTGCAACAACTTTTGAAAGAATTAATCCAAAAATTACTAAAATTATTGCAAATATTAAATTAGGCATCCATAATGCAAATTTAGTAATAAAAGTTGCAAGAATATCTAATTTTATTAAACTTGCAGCAGGTGCTAAAAATGCAATAAATACCCCCCATTTAAATAAATTACCTATAAGCTTAGAAAGCTTAATATGAAGTAAAACGTGTGAAAAATCATTTTTTGTAACCCAAGAATCTAATTTCCATTTAATAAGTGCTTTTTCAATAAGATATCCTATTAAAAGACCTATAAGAAAACCAATAATTGCAACAATTATTGCCCCAATAAAACCTGGTAAATAATATATAATATTATGCCAAATATGCTGTAATGGAGTAATTGTAGCGTTACTAACTTCTACTAAAGTATTAACCATATTAAATCTACCTCCTTAATATAATTTTAATAAAATACTATATAACATATTAAAAATTACATAAAAAGCTTTAAAAATAGACTGAATATTATAAATTTATATAAAAATTTAATAAATTTAAATATTTAGAATAATATTTTAAAAACAATTAAAATTTATAAGAAAACCAGGATGTAAAAAAACCTAAAAATGCAAAAATAAAATAAATTTGACCAACTAATAATAAAGGAAATGATAATAAAAATCCTGTAGAAAGAGATTTCATAACTTTTTCATTATTCATAAAAATATTAAAAATAAACATTCCTATAATTATTAATAATGAAGTCAAAATAAGTTTTGTTTTTATAAAATAAAGAATAGATATAAAAACTATTAAAAATATAAAAAAAAATTTATTTTCAGAAACAAAACTTTCTTTTGAAGAAATATCTGGAAGCATAAAAAATATTAAAAAAATAATTAATACACTTATAATTGGAACTACAAATAAACTAGAATTATTTAAAAATAAATATGCTATAAAAAAAATAAAAATTGCAAAAATATATTTTGATAATTGATCCATAATTATATATAATTAGAAAAGTAATTTAAATATATTTATTTGTATATAAAATATATAAATATTTAAAAAAATATTAAAAAAAGAAAATTATTTTTTCTTTTTATTTAAATACTTTCTTTTCCCTGCATTATATGAACCAATAACTAAAAGTATTATTAATATAACTCCAATTATAATTTGCCCAAAATATTTTGTTGTTTCTTCAACATTTTCAATTTCTAAATAAATTGTATGATTTTCAATAAAAACACTATCTCCATCAATACTTCTTATTTCTAAATCTATTTGATATTTTTTAGCAAATGCATCTTTATCTATTTCTAGACTAATTATCCCTTCTCCAATTTCATTTATTTTTAAATTCCCTATAAAATCAGATTTCTCAATAAATTCAAATGGTTGTGTAGAATCTTTAAATGCTCTAATTGATACAGAATCTGCATTTTTACTTCCTATATTTTCTAAACTTATTTTTAAATTAACTTTTTCACCAGCAACTGCTTTTTTAGAAAGAATAATATTTTTTATTTCAAATTCTGGTTTATTTTTTATAGGAATTTCTAAATTCATTTTTTCTTCTTTATATTCTTTTAAAGAATCTTCTTTATCTTGATATCTAACAATTACTTCTGCATTATAAATTCCTGATTTAATATTTTTTGAAATATCAATATAAAAAGTAGTAATTTTACTTGATGAACTTAAAATATTCCCTAAACTTACTCTGTCTGAATAAGAATATGTAGGGGTAATTCCTTCTGGAAAGTTTATTTCTACACTAACATTTTCGGCATCTCCTTCTCCAATATTTAATAATTCAATATTTATTTCTGCTTCTTCTAGATCATTTAAAAGCTTAACAGGAGAAGTAATTAAATTCCCAAAAGTAAATTTTGCATTTTCTTTATTACCTATTCTAATATCAAATGTTTTTACCCCCCAAATATCTTGTCCATTAATATTATATTTTAAATCAATTTTATAATTTCCTTCAAGTGCATTAGAATCTATTAATATTTTATAATATAAAGAATAATACCAATAATCTCCAGATTGACCATTCCAATTTTGAAGAGATTTTTCAGATGTATCTGATAAATCAAAATAAAATGGATGTTCTAAATCTAAATTAAAATCTAAAGAATCAATAGGATCATTCCCAAATTTTACAACTTTAAATCTTAATTCTAAATATTCCCCTGGATTTGCAGGATCTGGATCTTGATTTAATAAAGTTATATCTAATCTAGGTGTATCTAATGGATCTGCAAAAACATTTCCAATAATTCCACTAAATAATATTAATCCTAAAAATATTGCTGATAATAAATTAAATTTTTTATTCATAATTTTCTCTCCTTTTTAATTTTATTTTTTCAAATTTATTTTTTTAATCATTTTTTTCTTTTAAAACATTTATTCTTAAAAATTTAAATAATTTTTCTAATAAAACTAAAATTGCAGGAACAATTGTAATTGCAGCAAAAAAACAAAAAGTTACACCATAACTCATAATTTTCCCTAAATCCCCAACAAATGACAATTCTCCCATACTCATAGCTTTAAAACCAATTAATGCTGCAATTGCTGTAGTTGCCATAGGTAAAATAACATTTGTTAAAGTATTAATCATTGCTTTTTCTATAGAAAGTTTATTTTTAAGTTCTTGCCTAAATCTAATAACAGTTTGTATTCCAAAATCAATTCCAATACCCATAATCATAGATACAACTCCTGAAGTAACAGAAGTAACCCCCATTTTTATAAGTCCTAAGAAACCAAATGTCCAAACTATTCCAATTAAAATTGTTAAAAGTGGTGTTAAACCAAATCTTAAAGTTCCAATAATTTTAATAATTTTTGAAAAAAGACTTTGTTTCTGCCTAAAAACAATAGATATTTCTCCAATTACAAATATCATTATTAAAACAAAAAAAATTCCAATTATAGAAAAATTACCTGTTTTTTGCATATCTGGACCAAGTTCTTTGTCCATTACTGGATAAGATGCAATTGATCCTGTAACATTTATTTTAAGTCCAGAAGGATGTTTTATTCCTATTATAATTTTTTCTAAATTATCTACAAGTAAACTATCTTTATCATCAGAATATTGATCAGAAAGTGAAATATTTATAATACTCATAGTATAATCATCACTAACAAGAGATTTAATTTCTTCATTTTCAGAAATTAAATCTGATATTTGATATTTAGATTTTGGTAAATATCCATTATTTATTTTTCTTAAACTATTTGAAAGACTATTTACATTTTCAATAAATTCATTACCTTCAAGATATTTTGTTAAAACATCTATATATTTTAAAACTTCTAAATCTCTAATATCCTTAACTTCATTTGATGTTATATATTCTCTATCTATTTGTAAAAATATCATAATTGTATTTGGATTTTTAAAAGAATCTTCAATTATTCCATATGCTTTAACAACATCATAATTATCTGGGATCATTTCAGAAAAATCTTGAGAACTATAATTTACTTGTGTTACAAAATATAATGCAATTAATATAAATATAAATACAATAAAAAGAACAAAAAAAGGTCTGTTTGCAACTATTTTTGCATAAGACTCAATTATTTTTTTTAAATTATTTTTTTTTGAATCTTCTTTCATTGTAAATCACTTTTTGAAATCTGTGATATTTTTTTATTATATCTTTTATACATTTTATTTAATATAAATTTATCTAAATCTTCAAAAAGAACAATAATTACAGGAGAAATAAAAACTGCAATAAATAAACAAAAAAAGATTCCTAAAGCCAAAGTTTTTCCTAAATCTTGAAGCATTGGCATAATTGATAATGTTAATGCTAAAAAACCAATAATTGTAGTAATTCCAGAACCTAAAATTGCAGATCCAATTGCAGGAACAGAATTTTCTAAAGATTCTTTTTGTGAAAGTCCTTTTTCTTTTTCTTCAAGATATCTAGTATGCATAAAAACTCCATACTCTACTCCAAGACCTAAAATCATTGCTCCAATTCCTACAGTTGCAACTGAAAGTTTAATATTTAAATATCCCATTGTTCCAATTGTCCAAATAACCCCCAATAAAATTGGTGAAAATACAACTATTCCTTTTAATACAGATCTTTCTGTAATAAATAATAATAATAAAATTATAATTGCAGCAATTACAATTGTCTTTACAGCATCTTTTCCTAAAATATCTAAAATTGTTACTGAAATCGGTGCAGATCCTGTAACAAAATATTCTATTCCTTGAGGAATAGGTATAAATTTTAATTTTTCAGAAATCATTTCTGTAAATGCAATTGTTTTTTCTTGATCTCCACTAAGATCTGCAGTTATATACATTAAAGTTGTTGTAAAATCTTTACTAAAAAATGAATTTAATTCAGGATATTGTGAAAGAATATACTTTACTTGAGAAAGACTTTGTGGATTAAAATTAGAAATATATGTAGCAGGAGAAATAATCCCTTCAACAGAAGATTCTTTATTAAGTTCTATTTCTAAATTTTTTAAATATGAAATTATTTCTGGATCTCTAATATCTAAGTTATCATTTTTAAAATTATAATTATTATCAAATCTAAAAAGAATAATAACAATATCTGTCCCCCCAAACTCAGTTGTAATTTTATCATTTAATTCTACAATTTCAAGTCCAGTTGGATTCATTTTAGAAAAATCAGTTTCCATTTCTATTCTAAAAACACCTATTGCAAGTATTATTGTAATTATAACTGCAATAATAAATATTAACATTTTATGCTTATATTGATATTTTGCAATAAATTTTAAAAAATTCATAAAAATCACATAGAAACATTTTCCGCTCTATCCCATAATTCTAAAAAATATTCTTTATATTCTTTTGCAAGTTTTTTTGATTTTATAAAAATAATTATAGGATTTTCGGTGAGTATGTGTGTAGCTATTCTATCTTTAAATATTACAGTAGTATTTAAATTATTTAAATTATTTATTTTTTTCAATTGAAAATTTTTTAAATCAAATGAAAATTTTTTATCAGAAATACATTTTTTTATCTCAGAAATTGATTCTGAAAGTATAATTTTCCCCCTAATATTTGAAAGTAAATTTTTATGTTCAGAAATAATTTTTTCAAAAATATTATAATTTATAATATTTGATTTTATAAGTCCTCCTATCATAAAAATTTCTTTTTCAAAAATAATTTCATCTAAATATTTTTTAATACCCATAATTCCTTGAAATATAATAATTTCTTGTTTTATTGATTGATCTTTATTTTTTAATTTATCTAATTCAGGTATTAATAAATCTAATTCCATTTCTTTTTCTTTTAAAGGAATATATAAATTTTTAATATTTGTAATTGAATAAATCCTTGTATTTTTAAAATCAATATGATAAGTTACAATTTTTTTTTCAATTAATTGATTTAAAATTTGATAAACTAAAGTTCTATCCATTTTTAATTTTTTTGAAAGATCATTCCCACAAATAGGAACACTTTTTAAAAGAAAATAATATACTTTAGCTTCATTTTTAGTCAGACCTATATTTGAAAGTCTTGTAATTAAATTTTTCATAAAATAATATAGAAACTAAATCTTTATAAAAGGTGTTGTTATTTTTTATAACAACACTATTTCATATAATTAGAATCATATTTATCTAAATTATCTTCTGAAACTAGATCTTTTTGATTAAGCTCATTTATCCAATCAGAAATTTTATAATGCACAATATTTAAATTGTCATCATATCCAATAAATTCATTAATTCCAGAATTAATAATAATTTTTTTACAAATATAACAAGGATATGCTTTTACAATTTTTTCTTCCCCAAGATATATTTTTTTCATAAAAAGATACATTTTAGCCCCAACAATCTTTTGACCTTTTCTTGCAGCATTAATAATAGCATTTTGTTCAGCATGAACAGATGCACAAATTTCATATTTTTCTCCAGAAGGCACATTAAGTTTTCTTCTAAGACAATATCCTTTTTCAAAACAATCAGTAACTCCTCTTGGAGATCCAATATATCCAGTTGATAAAATAACATTATTTTTAACAATTACAGCCCCACCAGTTGCAGATAAACAATTTGACCTTTTAGAAATATCTTCTGCAACTTTTAAAAAATAAGAATCCCAATTTGGTTTTTTTCTTAAATCTATTTGAACTTTTAAAAGTAAATTTAATATTCTATAGTGTAAATCTTCTAAACTAGAATCATTTAATAATATAAAATCAGATAATTTTTTACAATCATCTAATTTCTGAAAATTAGGATTTGGATTAATTCTTTCTTTTTCTTCAGATTTTTTAAAATCTTCAAAAGAATCAACATGTTCTTTTTCTTTAAGTCTTAATTTTGCTCTTTCATATCTAGTCTCAATTGGAGAATCTACAAAAACTAGTCTAAATTCTTTTAATTTTCTAAAAACATTAATCTCATCAGGAGTTCTAATTGAATCAATTACATAATTTTTAGTTTTATCAGAATTTATTTTCTCAACAATTCTTTGAGCCAAAATACCATTTCCATATTTTTCTCTTAACTCATTTCCTAAGTTTTGCAAATTATCTCTAGTAATTTCCAAACCTTTTAATTTACATTCCTCTCTTAAAATATCAGAACAAGAAAAAGATATAAAATTTCTTTTGTCTTTTAAATAATCAATAACAGTTCCTTTTCCACAAGCTAAATACCCAGTTAATCCTAAAATCATATTTATTCCCCTTTTTTCTAATATAAGTTTGAAATGAAAAAAATTCTTTTTTATCTTCAGAAATTAAATCCCATTTATTCAAATCAATTTCTGGGAAATAAGTATCTCCATCATATTCTTTATAAATTTTAGTAAGTTCTATCTTATCTGCAAATTCAATTGCTTGTTTATATACAAAAGCTCCACCAATAATATAAATTTTAGAATCTTTTTGTTTAGCATAAGAAATTGAATCTTCTAGAGAATGTTTTATAATAATTTCAGAAAAATCGAAAGAATCATCTTTAAAAGTTAAAACAATATTATCTCTATTAGGTAATGGTTTTTTAGGTAAAGATAAAAATGTATTTTTACCCATAATAATTGGATGATTTAAAGTTAATTCTTTAAAATGTTTGAAATCTTCTGAAAAATGCCAAGGAATTTTATTATCTTTTCCAATAACATTATTTGAAGCAGCTGCCGCAATTATAATAACTTCATTACACATATACATATTCACCTATAAATTAACATCTAAACAACAATTTCAAATGAAATTTTAGGATGTTTCTTATAATCAACTAATTCAGTATCAGTATATTTCCAATCAAAAATTGATTTAAAATTATTAGTTTTAATTTCTGGAAGAGAATATGGTTCTCTTTTAAGTTGTTCTTTTAAACCAGAGATGTGATTTTCATACACATGTGTATCTCCTAAAAACCCAATTAATTTACCTTCTTTTAAACCAGCTTCTTTTGCAAGTAAATGTAATAATAAAGCATAACTTGCAATATTAAAAGGAAGGCCTAAAGCAGAATCAACTGATCTTTGATTCCATAATAAATTTAATTTACCATTAATAACTGTTACTTGAAAACCATAATGACAAGGTGGAAGTGCCATTCTATGTAAATCCAAAGGATTCCATGCAGAAACTATCATTCTTCTATCTGATGGATTTTTCTTTAAAGTTTCAACTAATTTTTTTAATTGATCAACACCTTTTCCTTCAGGTTTTTTATCAAATGTAATATATTTTGCACCAAAATTTCTCCATTGCCAACCATAAATAGGACCAAGTTCTCTTTCTTCTTTCATTTTATTTTTAGTTTCTTCATCATGTCCATATTCCACTTTATCAGAAGAACACCATTCATCCCAAATATGATTATTTTCTGTAATTAACCATTTTTTATCAGTTAAACCTTTTATAAAAAATTCAAGTTCAAAAGCAATTAATCTAAAAGACACACTTTTAGTTGTTAAAACAGGAAATCCATCTGCCATATCATGCTCAAATATAGCTCCTGCAATTACAAATGTATCAACTCCTGTTCTATTTGGTTTTCGTTCTCCTTTTTTAAATATTTTTTATAATACTAAGATATGCTTTCATTTAAAAAAACCCCTTCTAGATCACATTTCTTTTTTTAATTTCTTCAAAAATTATATTATTAATATTTTCTCTAGATTTAATCCAATCATTTCCATCAGAACAATCTATTTGTATCCAATTATATTTATCTGCAACATACTTAAATGCATTAAGTGCATTTCTCATATGCTTAGAATCATTTTCATGAATATCTTTTGTTTTATCCATATTTGTTTTTTTAACATTAAGTGCAAGTTTTCTAGAAATATCTGTATCTAAATATAATAAAATATTAATATCAGGTTTAGGAATTTTACAAATATTAAATTCTAAATCATAAAGCCAATCTAAAAATTTATTTCTTTTATCTAAATCTAAAATTTTCCCTGCCTGATGACCCATACTTGCAGAAACATACCTATCACAAATAACTATTTTACCTTCTTCAAACCATTTTCTAATTTTTATAGCTCCAGCAAATCTATCAACTGCATAAAATAAAGAAGCTTGATATGCATCAACTTGATCAATAGTTCCATATATTCCATTAAGATAATCTTCAGTAGGTGCAGCTGATTTTAAACCATATTGAGGAAAATCAATAGTTTCTACAAAAAAACCTTCTTTTTCTAGTCTTTCTTTTAACATTAGAGTTTGGGTATGTTTTCCACAACCATCAGTTCCATCAATAACAATTAGTTTTCCTTTCATAATTAAAACCCCTTTTTAAAAATAAGATAGTTAAAACAATTTAAAAACAAAGCTATTTGAAAAACAAAATAAAAATTATAAATGCATGAAAAAACATGCACATTATAAAATAAAAATAAACAAAATATAATAATCTATTTTAAAAAACAAAGAATCATATTAAATATAAAAAAACTAAAATGATTTAACTTGTATAATCTTTTCAGTTCTTTCAGAAAGTTGAGAATAATCTAAATAATGTTCATTTACAGCAAACATAACATCATGACTTCCTGGTTTTATTCCTTGAAAAGCATATATAGGAAATTTAAATATTTTAGTCTCATCAGGCTTAACTTCACCTATTCTTTGACCTGCTGCTTTTTTAAGTCCACTTTTATCTAATGATAAATCATTATCAAGTATAATATCATAACTTAAAAGTTTAGTTTCATTTCCTTTATTTGTAATTCTTACTATTAATTCAACAGGTTCTTTTTCTTTAATATTTAATCTATAAGGATATATGGAGCTTACAATATTTATCATAATTTCACCTTTTTAATAATTTTAAAATATTATATTCTAATATATATAAGTTAAATAGGTTTATATTAATTACCATTTATATCATATATTAATAATAAAAAAATAATGATTAAATATGAATATACTTTTAATTAATTCAAAAAAAGATGATGCATCTAATAATTTAACAAAAAGTTTAGAAAATATATATAATTTTAAAAAAATTAAAGAAAATTTATATATTTTAGATGAAATAAATAATTTAAATCAAATAAGTTTAATAAAAATAGATAAATTACACATATATCTTGAAAAAGAATATTTAGAAAAAATTACAAAAGATTATGACATAGTTATATTTTTATCAAAACATTCAACTCTTTCAGAAACTAAACCAAAAGCTATGACAGTTCATGCAATTGGAAATTTTGGAAAAGCAGAACTTGGTGGAGAAGATAAAATATTAGTTCAAACTGATCCAATTTTGATTAGATTATTATTATATAATCTTAAAAAAAATAAAATAAAAGAAATAAAACCATATGAAGTTAAACAAGAAGCAACTCATCATGGGCCTTATTTAGAAAAAACAGCTTTATTCTATGAAATTGGTTCTCAAAAATCTGATTGGGAAAATAAAGATGTTGGAGAATATATGGCTAAAATTCTTATTCAAACTATTAGAAATTATAATAAAGAAGAAATAAAAAAAAAAAATAATTGGATAGAAGCAGTAGGTATAAGTAAATCTCATTATTGTACACAATTTAATAAATATACATTTAAAAAAAACTTTAAATATTGTATAGGACATGTATTTCCAAAATATGCCCTAAAAGAGTATAAAAATAATAATTTAGAAGAAGAAATTTTAAAAAAAATTAATACAAAAATAATAATTAATGAAAAAAATATTTCTAATTTTACTTAGTTATTTTATTTATTTTTTTTTATTTTGCTTTTTTATTTAGTTTTTTTAAAATATTTATTAGAAATATATTCTTTTACTTTTTTATCAAGAGCATAAATTGTACTTAAATCAGGATATGGGTCATAAAATTCAGAATTTTCTAAAACATCTTTAAGAATATTTATTAACTTTGTATTTTTTAAAAATTTATTATAAAAATTAGAAATACAAAAAAATTCACAAATTAAATAAAATAAAATTGGCAAGGTTCCTTTTTTTTTCAAACAATCAAGACTTATTTTAAAAATATTATATTTATTTATATTAAATTTATTTATTCTTAAAGAAATATCTTCATATTGAAAATCGTCTTCTAAAATTATTCTATTTTTTATAAAATAAAAATTAAACATACTATCTATATTTTTACTTGCTGAATGTATAACATTACTTCCGTCTTTAAATCTTACAGCAACACTAATAAATCTCATAGATTGTTCATAAAACCAAAATTTTTCTAAAGGAATATCATACATATAATTAATAATAAATAAATCACTTGCAAGTCTAATTTTATTAATTGAATAAAATTTTTTAATATATTCTAAAAGTACTGTATATTCTTTTGGATATATATCTTTTTCTTTATAAACTGTAGTAAAAAGACTTATTTTAGAAATATCTGAAAGATTTTTATTTGATAAAAACCAGTCTAAAGAATATGCTGGATAAGAATAAACTTTTAATTTAACTCCTTTTAATTTTGCTTCTTTTGGAATTATTTTACCAGAATAAAGTAGAGGAGAAGTATTTAATAAATTTATATCTTTAAACTCATAAATTGCAGATAAAATATATTTTACACTTAAAATACCCGAAAGAGCACAAACAATTTCATCAATTTTAACTGATTTTATAAATAAAGAATAATCTGTATACACTGTTGCATTTGTTTCAATTTCAATTTTTTCAATTAAAGATTTATCTTCTACAAAAATATATTCTATAGAATAATCTTTTAAAATTTGTATAAAATCATCTAAATTATCACAATTATTATCAAAACTAACTGCAGAAATTTTATATTTTTTAGAATATTTTTTAAAAAATTCTAAAGATCTAAGACCTAAAAAATTATTTATTCCTAAAATACCTATATTTTTTATCATAAATATATATTATTACAAGTTATTTTTAAAGTTAATTATTATTCTAAAAAATAAATTTGGTAGGTTTTTCTTTTAAAAAAAATAATAAAAAATATTCTTAAAAAAATTAATTAAAATTTTAAAAAAATTAGAAAAAAAAAAAAGAAAAAAAATATTAAAAAAAATAATATATTTTTTAAAAAACTTATTTTTTTTTAATTATTTTTTTTTAACTGGTGCTTTTTTCTTAACAACAGCTTTTTTCACTGGAGCTTTTTTCTTAACAACAGCTTTTTTCACTGGAGCTTTTTTCTTAACAACAGCTTTTTTCACTGGAGCTTTTTTCTTAACAACAGCTTTTTTCACTGGAGCTTTTTTCTTAACAACCATAAAACTTTCCCTCCTTCCTTTTCTGCCATGCAGATTTTAATAATATTATATACTATATTGTGTATATATAAACATTTATAAATGTTTCATAAAAAAGAAATTTAATTTTAATTAAAAAAAATATATCTGTCCAAAATATTTTGAAAACCAAAATACTCTAAAACCTTATAAATAAATAAATAAAGAAACATTTTAAATAAATAAATAAATAAAATATAAAAATATAAAGTTTTATTCAAAATAAATATTTTTAATTTTATAAAAAAATAATATTTATTTCACATTTTTGTCCAACAAATAATGAAAATAAAATAATTAAACAATTAAAAATAAATCAAATCACAAAATTATTTTACAAAAAAATATAATAATAATATTTTGTCCAACAAATTATGAAAAATAAAAAAAGATTTTAAAGATTAGAAATAAATCTAATCCATAAAATATTCTGCAGGTTTTGGTTCAGGATCCATTCCTTTTCTTTTTCTAATTTCTGTAATTATTTCTTTTTGCATACTTTTTGGAAGTGGTTCATACCCATAATATTCTGCAGTCCAAACAGCTCTACCTTGTGTTTCTCCTCTCATTTCTTGACTTAAACCAATCATAGATTTTACAGGTATTTTAGATATAAAAATACTTGTATCCCCTTCTGTTTTAATATCTTCAATTTGAGCTCTTCTAGAAGATAAAACTTTTGAAACAGACCCCATATAATCTTGAGGAACATTAACAGTTAAATTTTGTTTTGGTTCTAAAAGAATATAATCTCCAGCTAAAACTCCTGCATAAATTGCTCTAGTTACAGCAGGTAAAACTTGTGCTGGTCCTCTATGAATTGCATCTTCATGAAGTGTAGCATCTTCAAGACCAACAATAATTCCAGATACCTTTTCTTTTGCAATTGGACCTTCATTTGTAGCATCTGTAAATGCTTCAATAATTAATTCTTTTGTTTCTAATAAATTTTGTATTCCTTTTGTTCTATTTATTAAAACACAATTATTATTTATAGCCCAAATATTTTTAGATTCATCTGTACTAAACCCTGCTTCTTGTAATTTTTTAATTAAATCTAAATCTTTATTAGGTCTAATTTTTCCTTGATGTTTAATTTTTTTAATTGCATCAAGCATTTCTTTTTCAATAGGTTCAATTCTCATCTTAAATTTATTATGTTTATTAGGTGTTTTTCCTTCAACTACAGGTGATTCTTTAGTAGTTGTTTCATAATAAACAACAATCGGAGGAGAAACAGTAATTGGGATATTATTATCTTTTTCAATTTTATATTGTGTAATTTCTAGATGTAATTCCCCCATTCCAGATATTAAATGTTCTCCAGTATCTTGATTTAATTCTGCTTTTATATTTGGGTCTTCCTTTGTAATATTATGAATAACTTCTATTAACTTTGGAAGATCTTTAGAATTTTTAGCTTCTACAGAAACTGTCATAACAGGTTCAACATCAGACATAAAATCTTCAAAAGGAGTCATTTCTTTTAAAGAAATTGTTTGTCCTACATAAACTTCTTTCATTCCAATAATACAAGCAATATTTCCTGCTTTAACTTCATCTAAAATTACTCTTTCTGGTCCTAAAAAAACACCAACTTGTTGAACCTTTGCTTTTTTATCAGTTCCTAAAACATTAAGTTCCATTCCTTTTTTAATAGTCCCTGAATATATTCTACCAGATGCAATATCTCCTGCATGTTTATCTAAAACAACATCTGTAACCATCATAGCTACATCTTCTGTATCTGCAGTACATGTAAGCATTGCTTTTCCTTCAGTTGTTTCTGGGTCTCCTTTCCATATAACTGGAATTCTATATTTTTGAGAAACAATTGGTGATGGTAAATGTTTTGCAACCATTTCTAAAAAAACTTCAGAAATAGGTATCTTTTCTCCAAGTTCTTTTTGTTTATCATTTTCTGCAAGTTCAATAACATCTTTAAAAGTTATACTATATTTTTGCATAGCTGGAACTGAAAGTGCCCAATTATGAAAACCAGAACCAAAGCATACAGATCCATCAGCAATATTTACTTGCCAATCTTTTCTAAATTCTTCTGGTGCATTTTTAACAATTAAATTATTTATATCCATTACAACTTTTATAAATTTTTTTTGCATATCTTCTGGTGTTACATGCATTTCTGTAATTAATCTATCTACTTTATTAATAAATAATACAGGCTTTACTCTTTCTCTTAAAGCTTGTCTTAAAACAGTTTCTGTTTGAGGCATAACCCCTTCAACAGCATCAACAACTAAAACAGCTCCATCAACAGCTCTCATAGCTCTAATTACATCTCCAGTAAAATCAACATGTCCTGGAGTATCAATTATATTTACAAGATAATCTTTATTATTTATTTTACAAGGACAAGAAACATTTGCAGAATTAATAGTAATTCCTCTTTCTTGTTCTAAAATATAAGAATCCATAAATCTTTGTTCTCCTGCAAGATCTGTAGACATTAAACCAGCAGTAGCAACTAAATTATCAGTTAATGTTGATTTACCATGATCAATATGTGCAATAATAGCAATATTTCTAATATTCTCTCTATTAGACATTAATTTTGCAGCAAGTTCTGCAACTTGTTCTTTTCTTCCCATAATCTATTTCACCTTTTTTTAAAAAATTTTTAAAAATATAATATATATACCCCTACATTCAATAAAATTAACTTAAAAGATAATATACTAAAAACAGGTATATAATATATAATATAAGTAGAGATTTATTTATATAGCTTTTCTTTAAGTTAACAAATGAAGTTAAAATCATTTATTTTCTAAAATATTATTGATTTTAGAAGTTACATCTAATTTAAAATCATTATATCTTAACATTATCTTTAACTTATCTTTATTTTTATAAAAATCAAAAGAAATCTCTTGTCTTGGCTTAATTACATATTTTTTAGAAAATTTAGTCATTTTTTTACCAGTCAATGTAGTCAATAAAGCCCCAACAATTACATCATGAGTTATATTTTCAACATGTATAGGTTTAACATCATATTTTTTTAAATCTCCATAAGATTTCATTCTAATAAACCTAAATATATGTGCAAATCTATCTTTTACAATTAAATCTGTAATTTCTTTTGGTTGTAAAATAATATTTTTTGGAATTTTATTAGCATACCATAATTGATAAAATTTAATAACATCTCCATTTAATTTATTTAATAATAAATCATATAATTTTTCTTTATTTCTTATAATTATAGATTCACCTATACTTTTTCTAGAAGTTTTTCTAGATATTGAAGACACACCTAATTCTTGTTTAAATCCTTTTTCAATTTCTTTTAATGTTTTAATACATCTATTTTCTTTAATATCACTAGTATACCCTTTCAAAACTTTATTTTTAGATATATTTTTACCAATTTCTTTTGCTTTTTGAAGACCATATTTAGTTGCATTTCCTTCTTTATCTTTATTTGTATGCCTTCTAAAATTTAAACTAATTATTTTTCTCATTTATTACTACCTTTCTTTAAAATTTTAACAACACCTTTATTTGCATCAACTTCAACATAGTCTCCTGTCTTTAAAACCTCTGTTGCAATCTTTGTTCCAATCACACATGGTTTTTTTAATTCTCTAGAAACAATTGCAGCATGACATGTAATTCCACCTTCGTCTGTTACAAAAGCAGATGCTTTTTTCATAGCAGGAAGATAATTAGGCATAGTCATAGGAGAAACCATAATTTCTCCTTGTTTAAAATCTTTTATTTGATTTATAGAAGTAATAATTCTAACTTTTCCTTTAACTTTTCCTTTATATCCAATTTGTCCTTTTATTTCTTGAACTTTTGTTTCTTGTTTTTCTAAAGCTAAATTTAATTTATCTAATGTTTTATTTATATCTATTTTATTTAATTTTCCTTGATAATAATCATATACATTTTGTATTTTTTTTATTTTTTTT
>JAQVTI010000035.1 GCA_028700115.1 Candidatus Iainarchaeum sp.
AAAACTTGTTTTATTGATTGGGCCAAATGGGTGTGGAAAAAGTTCTATTTTTGATAGTTTTGAGCAGGTTGGAGGTAGAAGTAAAGAGGGATTTGTTAGGGATTTAGAATATTAAGGAAAAATAAGGATATTGATTTTTTTATAGAAATAAATACGGATAATGGAGTTTTTTCTCATATTAATACGTCACCTAAGAAAGAAAATTTTTATATAAGATCTTCTTATAGATTTGAGCAAGATTTTAAAATGAATCAAGTTTCTAAAAAGAAAAGCTCTTTAGAGGATATTAATAGACCTAAAAGAATGATGGATTTGGACAGTAAGGTAAAAGATAATTATGAAAGAATAGTAGGTAAAAGTGTTGGTGGTGTTTTTTCGAAAGATAGAGATGATTTAAAAGTAAAAGATTTAAGAGAAGAAATTATAGGAAAAGTGCAAAAAAGTATGGAAAAAATTTTTCCAGAATTAGTATTGGAGGGAGCTGGAAATCCACTCGAAGAGGGTAATTTTTTCTTTGAAAAGGGCATATCTAAACATTTTCCCTTTAAAAATCTTTCAGCAGGAGAAAAAAGCGCTTTTGATTTGATCTTAGATTTGATTATTAAATTAGATGATTTTAATGATACTATAATTGCGATCGATGAACCAGAGACACATATGCATTCAGAACTTCAACAATCGTTACTTGCTGAATTGTATAATTTAATTCCTAACAATTGTCAATTATGGATTGCAACTCATAGTATAGGATTTATTAGAAAAGCTCTTGATTTAAAAAAAATATATTCGAATAATATTATTTTATTTAATTTTGCTGATCTTGATGCGGATAAAAAGATAGAATTAAGTGAAATGAATCCAGATATTAAAAATATAAGAAAAGTATTTACCATTGCAATAGATGATTTAGCAGAAATGATTACTCCGTCAAATGTGGTTATTTGTGAAGGATCAATAATTGCCCCTCAAGATTCAAGTAAAAAAGATTTTGATACGATAATTTATAATAATATTTTTAAAGACAAGGATGTTCTTTTTATTTCTGGCAATAGTAAGAGAACTGCCACGGAATCTGCTAAAATGTTATATGATGTTATTAAGAAGGCAGGAGCCTTAAAAAATGTATTAAGTGTGGTTGATAGAGATGATTTAACAAGTGAACAAGTGTTAAAATTTGAGACAGAAAATTCTTATCAAAAATTTTTAAAAAGAAAGACAATAGAAAATTATTTATTTGATAATGAAATTATAGATAAATATTGCGAAAACAATGAAATAAATAAAGAAATGATATCTACGAGAATAACTAACTTTCAAGATCAAGATGTTAAAGGTGTTCAATCTTCAATAATGCAACAATGTGGTTATTGTGGAGAAATTGATCAATTTAAAAAAGATTTATCTTTATTGATTACACCAGAAACAAATGTTTATAAAGAATTAAAAACAATTTTAAATTTATAATTTAATTTTTTATTTAAAAATGTTTAAATTGTTAAGATAAGTAAAATAAAATTAAAATAAATACAGTAAAATGTTATCAGTAAATAAGGAATTAGAATATAAAAGTAAAAATTTTATTGTTGGAAATGACGATTTTGATAAACTAACAATTAGTCAGGCGCCAAATAAAAAAGACTTTTATTTTTTTAAATATGATAATAGATTAATTTATAGATTTATTTTTGAAGAAAGGCAGCGGGTAGATAAGTGTTGTTATGTTACTTTAATAAAAAAAGATAATAAGCTTACCCCTAGGTTTGTTTTTCAAATATGGAATAAAACAAAAAAAGCTTTTGCTGAGTTAGAAAAAAAAGAAATAGATCATATTTTAATAAAGGCGAATGTAAATTTGGATTCTTGTTATGAAAATTTTTGGAAATTAATTAATTTTATAAATAATTTTCAAGATATAGATATTGGTGAATCAAAAATTAGCATGATAGATACGGAAGATAAGGAGGCGATAGGAAAACTTTTTGAGAGGAAAGAAAGTAAAGATTATTTAAAGAAAATGATAAAGGAGGGGGTTATAGATGATGAGGATTTAATTAATACGGGATATCGTAAAGAACAATTAGAAGTTTTTAGAAAATTACTCAAGGAAAATTATTTAATTGAATATAAGAAAGAAATAATTGGAAATATAAAGAAAAAAGACGAATCAGTATGGCAATATTTTTTTAATAAAAATCCTTGGATTTTTGGATACGGTTTAGATTATAGGTTCATGGGAATTTTACAGAAAGAGTTTTCAGCATCCGGAACAGAGGCTAATGGTAGTGGACAGGTGAATGGAGATTTTTTGATTGGAGATAAAAAATTTACAATTTTTGTAGAATTAAAAAAACCAGATACTCCTTTATTTAAAAATATTTTAAATCGTTCGAGGGCGTGGAAACTTTCAAATGATTTAATAGAAGCAGAATCGCAAATATTAGAGCAAAAGGCTAGCGGTCAAATAAAAATAGAAAAAGAGACTATTCATGACGGTGATGGCCGGGAAATAAAACAGAAAGCCTATGATTCAAAAGTAGTATTAATAATAGGTGATTGGGATCAAATAAAAGATGACATTGATTTAACAAAAATGATAAAAATTAAAACATTTGAGTTATTTAGACGGGATTCAAGAAATATAGAAATTATTACATATGATGAACTATACGATCGAGCAAAATATATTGTAGAATACAATTGTAATGATTTAGGGTAAGCAAAATAGTGGCAAGATAGAAGTACATTGTATTATAATGACAGGTGAGTGTAATTAAAACTAAAAATTATGTCACTTTTGTCACTTTTTTGCTATAATAAATATGAGCACGAGACCCGTAGAATAAGAAAAAATAAAAATGCTTGAGAAAGCATTACAGACATTAGAGATTTAATAGTTCTGACTTGAAGTGCTCAGCCACTTTGAGCGTATGCACGAGATGCGTTAAAAAATATTATGATTAATAAAATATACAATTTAGTAATAATTAATAATAGTGATAGAAACACCCTTTGATTTGGGTGTTTTTATTAGTTTAAAATTATGGAGGATATAAAATTTGAAAAATTTGAAGAGCAGATATTTCTTAATACGGTTTTAATTGAAAATCTTACAGATAAAGAGGCTGGTACAGGTTTTTTAATTTCAAAACCGAAAGAAAAAGGATTGCATGAAATTCTTCTTTTTTCTAATAAGCATGTTTTTTGGGGAAAAAAAGATAAAGATGTGGTTGGTATTAAAAAGAAACTAAAATTAACATTTCATAAAAAAGAAAAAGATAATACATATAAATTAGGACAAGTGCATTCTTTTATTATTGATATTGATAGAAATGCTAAAGAATATTATTTTGAACATTCCAATTTCAATATAGATGTTGCTTGCTTAAATGTATCAAATTTAAATAATGGAGATATAAAATTAAATGGTCCTTTTTTACAACTTGATAGTTTTATAAATTTTAAAAGAAATGAAATTTATGCTGGTATGAAAGTGTTATTTATTGGGTATCCTTCTCTTTTCTATGATAAGAAAAATTTTCTCCCTGTTATGCGTTCTGGGACAATAGCTAGTATTCCTTCGGTTGATTTTAATGGAGAGCCAAGCATTCTGCTTGATGCACAAGTGTTTCCGGGATCGAGTGGAAGTCCTGTTTTTATTTTTATTAATAATAAATATAAATTATTAGGGATTATAAGTAGTTCCATACAGAAAGGATTAGATTTTGTGGAGATAGAAGTAGGTAAGAAAGAAGCGATAAAAAAAGAAAAAAAGAATATACCAATACAATGGATTGGTTTAGGGTTATTGTTTAATAGTGAAACAATAAAAGAGGTTTATGATTTTGCATAGTATGAATATGCGCACGAAGAGCGTAGATTAAGAAAAAATAAAAATATTTGATAAAGCTTTACAGGTATTAGAGATTCAATAATTCTAACTTGAAGAGCTCAGCCACTTTGAGCGTGTGCACGAGACGCGTATAAAATACATGAAAATTAGAATACTATGGTATAGATATTAATTACATACAAATATTTTAATAAA